>JBAUOE010000223.1:0-6977 GCA_049579585.1 Solirubrobacterales bacterium
GAGCGATCGATCGGGTTCGTCCTGCCCCGGACCACAACGCAGTGATCAGGGCAAGGGTTGTCGGGTAGGCCATGCCGGCAGCGATGCCGCCGACCAGCCGGGCAATAAACAGCACTTCGACGCTCGGAGCAAACGCTGCGAACACGGAAATCGGAATCGCGAGGCCGGTGCCAAGCACCAGCATCATTTTGCGCCCGTAACGGTCTCCGAGAGCACCCATGTACAGAACCGAAGTGGCGAGGCCGAGGGAGTAACCAACCGCGATCAGGTTGAGGCCGGTCTGGCTGGCGTTGAGTCCCTTGCCGATATCCGGAAGGGCGACGTTGGCCACGGCCAGGTTCAGGTTGGCGACCGCGGCAACCAGAATCAGCGTCGCCAGGACCGCCGTAGCGTTCTTCGGACTGATCGAACTGCTTGATTTGGACGTGGAACCTGTTTTCGTCGAAGCTACGCTTGCGTCAGTCATCTATCTCCCATACGAGTTGGCTGATCATAAGCCGTCCCGGGTTTCATGGTTCGTCGGTGCCGTAAACCTCTGCTTTGATCAGCGAGATCGACCTGGTGAGCGAATCGAGAAAGGGCCTGATTTCTTCAACGAGGCGGGCGTACTCGGCTTCTCCGTCGGAAGTTATCGAGTAGAACCGGCGGGTCCGTTTGTCGGGATGTTCCCAGTCGCCTTTGATCATTCCTTTGGATTCCAGGCCTCGCAGCAGCGGGTACATCGTGTTCGGGTTGACTGACACCACGCCCTGGGTCAACGACTCGATCGCTTCGATCAGATAGTTGCCGTAGGTCTTCTCGGTCCTGATCAGATGGAGAACCAGCATGGGAAGCAGATCCCTCCGGCGCATCTCGCTGCCGAAAGCATCGGCTGACCGCCCGGCGCTCTTGCGGCGGGCCGGGGCTGAGGTCTTCGCGGCCCGGGTCGCCTCGGCAACGGCGTCTTCGAGGGGTCTGCGATCTGGATCTGGCACAGAACGAGTTTATGGGAGGGCCTGAACCGTCGAGCCACGCTCCACCCTCGGGTGGGCTTCCGACCTCTGGTTTACCCTGAACCAGTGACAACGCTTTCCGAGCCACTTTTTGACGACGAGAACGGTTTTGACGGACCGGTCGAAGTCAGCCGCATCATCTTCACCGCTGAAGATGACGGCTTCGCGATCATCGAGGTCCGTGATGACTCCGGTGAAGAATTCGTGGTGACCGGAACCGTCGCTCACATGAAGCCGGGCGAACGTTCGCGCCTGGTCGGTGAATGGACCCAGCACCCGAAGTTCGGTCCTCAGCTCAAAGCGCTCACGGCATATCCGCTCGACCCTGGCGACCGGGCCGGGCAGGTCGCTTATCTCAGCACCTTGCGGCACATCGGTCCGGTCCGGGCGGAAACCCTGGTCGAGCTCTACGGGCCGGAAGTCATGGAGAAGATCGCTGCCGACCCGTCCGGGGTTTTCTCATCGCTGCCCAAGCTCGGGGCGAAACAGGCCGAGGCGGCCACCGAGAGCTGGTATGCGACCCGTGCGGTGCGGGACCTCCACGTTGAACTGGCCCCGCACGGCCTGGCCCACCTGGCCAGCCGAATCCATGAACGTTTCGGTGACCTGGCGATGAAAACAATCCGGGAGGACCCATACCGCCTGACCGAGATCGACGGGGTCGGCTTCGTCCGGGCCGACAAGATCGCGTTGGCTTCCGACGTGCCGGTCGAATCTGACCGACGGGCCCAGGCCGCCGCCTACTACCTCCTGGGCGAGGCGGAGCGGCGCGGCCACACCCACCTGCCGGTCGAGCAACTTCAGAAGAATGCGGCGAAGCTGCTCGGCAGCACACCCGACCCGGGGGTGATCGCGGCTGCCTACGGCCTGGTCGAAGAGGACGGCCGGATCTATCGTGAGCGCACACTCAACCGTGAGCTCTGGGTTGCCGGGGACCTGCGTGACCGGGCGATAATGGAGCCGGAACTGGAATACGTTCCGGACCAGCCGGATGACGAAAGCCTGACCAACGAGCAGTGGCAGGCGGTGCTTGGAGCCTTCAGCGCCCAGGTCTCGATCGTGACTGGTGGTCCCGGTGTCGGTAAAACCGTCTGCACCAAGGCAATCGTGACCGAAGCACGCAAGGCCAACATGCGGATCGGCCTCTGCGCCCCTACCGGACGGGCAGCACGGCGGTTGACTGAAGCGACCGGGGTTGGCGCCCACACGATCCACCGGCTGCTCGAATGGCGACCAGGAACCGAACCTCTTTTCAAGCCCGGGCACCCGCTGCCGGTTGACCTGCTGATCGTGGATGAAGCTTCAATGATCAACCTCCACATGGCCGAAGTCCTGCTCGGCGGGCTGGGACTCGGCACGCACATCGTGCTGGTCGGCGATGCCGACCAGCTGCCCCCGGTCGGGGCCGGCAAACCTTTCGCTGACCTGATCGAGGCCGGGCTGGTTCCGGTCACAAGGCTGAACCACATTTTCCGCCAGGCAGCCCGGTCGATGATCACGACTGCGGCCCACGAAGTGAATGAAGGTCGTCCGCCCCACCTTTCCCCGCAGGAAGATCAGGTTCAGGATTTCTATTTCGTGGAACGGGCGACGCCTGAACGCACCCGGGATGCGGTGGTCGAAATGGTTGGCGACCGGGTGTCGGCCGGGCTCGGCCTTGATCCGATCCGTGACGTCCAGGTGCTGGCCCCGATCTATCGCGGCGAGGTCGGGATCGATTCGCTGAACAAACGGCTGCAGCGGACCCTCAACCCGGACGGCCGCAAAGCCATGACTGATCGATTTCGGATCGGTGACCGCCTGATCCAGACCCGGAACGCCTATGAGCTGGGCCTGATGAACGGAACCATCTGCTTTCTGCTCGAAGACGATCCCGATGAAGAGATGGCCGTTCTGATCACCGACGACGGCCAGGAGATCGTCCTGCCTTATTCAGAATCAACCGACCTGCGGCTCGCTTATGCGATCTCGGTACACAAAGCCCAGGGCAGCGAGATCCCGGTGGTGATTTTTGTTTGTCACCGTTCCCATGCGGGCATGCTGACCCGACCGCTGATTTACACGGCGATCACCCGGGCCCGCAAGATGTGTGTGCTGGTCGGCGACCGGCCGGCGCTCGAGATGGGCGTCAAGCGTGACGAAGGCGGCGGCCGATACTCGTCGCTGGCTGAACGCATCGCTTCCGCCCCGCTCTGATCGGTGCGGCTGCTTTAGTCTTTCGGCATGGGAACTGTGGGAACGGGGAGACTGTCCGGATCATTGCTGCTGGCCGTTCTGGCGACCGCAGCCTGCCTGTCCTTCGGTGTCTCCGAAGCCACGGCCGGCCAGAAACTGGAAACCATCGACGTGCCCAGCGCCCTGGTGGACCCTGCTGTCCAGGACTTTGCCGGGCCGGTCTCTTCAACGATGGGACCCCATCCGGGCACACTCAAAGCAAACGTGCTGCTGCCGGATGGCTACACGAACAAGAAGCGCTACCCGCTGCTGCTTCTGCTCCACGGAGCAGGCGAACGTTACGACTCCTGGTCCGACGCCGAACTCGGTGACATCAGGAATACGGCAAAGGGCCTCAACGCAGTGGTCGTGATGCCGGAAGGTGCGCACAGCTTCTACGCCAACTGGTTCAACGACGGCACCGACATCGGCGGCGCTGGCAACGGCTGGGAAGACTACTTCCGCGACGGGTTGCTGCCCCGGATCCACAAGCGGTTCAGTATCCGTCCCGAACGGCGCTACCACGCGGTAGCCGGATTCTCGATGGGTGGTTACGGCACCTACCTCACCGGCTCCCTGTTGAACAGCTATTTCGGCACGGTGGTTCCGCTCTCGGCCTTCGCTTCGATTCGTACCCCGGAAACCCAGCTCGCTTTCTCGGTCGCCAGTGGCGGGGTGCCTTTCGAGACGATTTACGGCCCACCCTCCGGGTCTTACGCCGAGGGTCACGACCCGCTCGAATGGGGTCCGAACTTCCGTTACTCCAACATGGATATCTACACCGGTGACGGCCTGCCTGACCCGGCCCTGCGCCCCGAGAACTCCACCCCGACCGACTCGATCAGCCTGCTGCTCGAATCGTTCCTCAAACGTCAGAACGATTCCACCGTTCAGGCAATCAGGGATGCTGGCAACACCACGACCGATTACACGGTCCATCCCGGGAGCCACCATTTCGAATTCTGGCGTCCCGACCTGAGAAGCGCGATCAACAAGGGCCTTTTCAGGCCGGTCGAAGAGCAGCCGTCAAGCTGGGAATACGTAACTTCCTCCCACAGCGGTCAGGCATGGGACATCCACTTCCAGTTTTCCTCCGCCCCGTCCCAGGTCACCACGTTCACCCGTGAAGGCAAGGTATTGAGCGCCACCGGCGACGGAGATCTGACCATCGTCGATGGAAACGGCTGTTCATTTCAGGCGACGATCCCGTTCACCCGGAAACTCTCCGGCAAACCCTGCCGGAAACTCAAGCTCAAGACATCCGGCAAACCGAAAGCTGGCAAGAAACGGGTGATCAAGGTCAAGGTGAATGGAGCCGGAGCTCCCGGACCGGTCGCCGCGGTGGACTACGCCAAAGTGAAAATCGGCGACAAGACCGCTTTCACCGACAGTTCGGGCAAAGCCTCGATCAAGGTGAAAGTGAAAAAGACGAAGAAACTCAAGCCTTTGAAGGTGGTCGTGAAGAAATCCGGTTTCTCTCCAGTCCGGAAGAAACTGGCAGTTCGCCGGTAGTCTCACGGGATCAGTCCCGTGAACGACATCCCGGTCTGGCCGACCGGTGAACCATCGGCTGCCGACCGGCAGGCATATGCCGATGCCGAACGCAAGCCTTACTGGCTTTCGAGGTCCAGGCCAGCGGCACGTCCTGCCGTCGAAGGCACGCTCGAAGTTGACCTGGCGGTCGTCGGTGGCGGCCTGACCGGACTCTGGGCGGCCATTCTCGCCAAACAACGCGATCCCGAACGTTCGGTCGCCCTGATCGAACGCGAAACGATCGCGATCGGTGCCAGCGGTCGAAACGGCGGTTTCATGTCTGCCTCGCTGGTCCACGGAATCGGCAACGGACTGGCCCGTTTTCCGGATGACATAAAGACCCTGGAGCGGCTCGGCCTGGAAAATCTCGAACAGATCAAAGAGACCATCGCCGATGCGGGAATCGAGTGCGACCTGACTTCCCCGGGCGCGATCGAGACCGCGTTCACCCCGGCCCAGGCGGCCGAGTTCGAAGGCGCGGTCGAAGAACTTCAGGAATACGGTTACGAAGCGGAACTTCTCGACGCTGACGCGATGCGGTCTGAAGTCAACTCCCCGCTGTTCACGGGAGGGCTCTGGCAAAAAACGGGCGAATGCCTGATCGATCCGGTCAAGCTTTGTGACGGCCTGGTCCTGCTCGCCGAAAAGCTTGGCGTCAGCATTCACGAGAACACGGAGATGACGGCCATCGAGAAAGCCGGTGCCGGGGTCTCGTTGAAGACAGCACACGGCACGGTAAGCGCCGCAAAGGTCCTGCTGGCGACCGCCGCTTTCCGCAGCCCGGTACGGGCGATCCGGGCCCGGGTAGTGCCGGTTTACGACTACGTCCTCATGACTGAACCGCTGAGCCCGGCCCAGTGGGAATCGGTCGGGTGGAAGAACCGCCAGGGACTGTCTGATTCCGCGAACCAGTTCCATTACTACCGGGCCACCGCTGACGGTCGCATCCTCTGGGGTGGTTATGACGCGATCTACAACTACGGCGGCAAAGTTGAAGACAGCCTTTACCAGCGAGACGAAAGCTTCGCGGGGCTTTCGCAGCGTTTCTTCACGGCCTTCCCACAGCTGGAGGGACTGCGATTCTCACACCGCTGGGGCGGCGCGATCGACACCTGTTCACGGTTCTTTGCGTTCTACGGCACTTCACATGACGGCAAGGTTGCCTACGCGGTCGGCCATACCGGCCTCGGGGTCGGGGCCAGTCGTTTCTCGGCCGGGGCCGGCCTTGACCTGCTCGACGGGATCGAGAACGAAGTGACTCACTTGAAGTACATGACCTCGAAGCCGCTTCCGTTCCCGCCCGAACCGCTGCGCTGGGGGACGATCCAGTTCACCCGTGGCCGACTTGCGGCGGCCGACCGCAACGACGGCAAACGCGGGATCTGGCTGCGAACCCTCGACCGGTTCGGCCTGGGCTTCGACAGCTAGATCCCGCTTTCCGGTTCAGCTACTCGTAAGAAACGGCTTCGAGAACATCCAGCTTGGCCGCCTTGCGTGCCGGATAGATCGCTGCGATAACCCCCGCCAGAGCGGTCAGCAGCAGGATCACGATCAGGGTCGGGATCGGGTAGCTCAGGGTGAAGCCTTCGCTCTCCAGCGGGATGCCCAGCAGGAAAGCGAAGATCACACCGAGGATGAGACCGGCGATCGCACCCAGCACCGCGGTGATTACCGCTTCGAGGCGGATCATGCGCTTGACCTGCCGGCGTGACATGCCGACCGCCCGCAGCATGCCGAGTTCCCTTGTCCTTTCGTAGATCGAGAGGATCAGGGTGACCACGATGCCGACCAGGGAAACGACGACGGCGAGCGCGAGCAGGACGTAGATCATCGCGAGCAACCCGTTGATCTGTTCCTGCTGGGCCTGTTTGAGTTCGTCCTGGTTCAGCACGTCAGCTGTCGGGAACGATTCGTCCAGGGCCTTTTCGACCCGGTCCTGGACCACGTCGGGTTCTTCGCCGGACGCGGTCTTGAGCAGTGCGAAGAACGCCGTGTCAACACCGAAGGTCTCAACCATCTCGTTCTGGGTGACCACGAGGTCACCGAGTAGATCAAGGTTTCCCGAGGCCATGGTCGCGGTGACGGTCAGATCCGGTTCCTTGCCGGTCTGGCCCAGCACGGACAGCGAATCACCGACTGAGACACCAGCCGAGTCGGCCAGCCCCTGGCTGATGATTACCTGGCCGTCTTTGAGGTTGGTCAGGTCGTCGGTCGAGCCCTGGTCGAAATCGATGCTCA
>JBAUOE010000224.1:0-2716 GCA_049579585.1 Solirubrobacterales bacterium
GCTGGCCGCCGGACTGGCCCTGGCCTCCCAGTACCGGGATGAAGACACGGTCACTGTCTGCATGTTCGGTGACGGCGCCTCGAACACCGGCAACTTCGGTGAAACGATGAACCTCGCTGCCCTGTGGGACCTGCCGGTCGTTTTCCTGGTGGAGAACAACCTTTACGGCATGGGGACCTCGATCGAGCGGCATTCAGCGGTCACTGATCTCTCCCGGAAAGCCGAGGGTTACGGGATCGAAGGCGAAAGGATCGATGGCATGGACGTACTTGAGGTCCGTGACCGGGTTGCTGCCCACATCGATATTGCCCGGAATGAAGGACGTCCCACCTTGGTCGAAGCGTTCACCTACCGATACCGCGGTCATTCGGCAGCCGACCCCGAGATCTACCGGGAAAAGGAAGAAGTCGAAGAGTGGAAAGCGAAAGACCCGATCGAAACCTTCATCGAGGCCTGCACCAGCGCTGGCGTGCTTGAAGAAAGCGACGTCGAAGAGATCCGGGAGGAAGCAGATCTCACCGTGAAGAAAGCGGTCGAGTTTGCCGAAGCTTCACCCGAACCGCCACTCGAATCGCTTTACGACGAGCTGTATGTGGTGGGCGAAACGATGGGCTGGTACGCGGTCGATGAACGCTCACCGGAACCGCATCGTGGCGAATACGGCGAGGACGCCCCGGATCTCGCCAAGGAACTGGCCGAGTCCGGGGCCGACCATGCCGATGACGACGAAGAGCAGACAAGGCCGGGGGTTCGGAATTGAGTACCGCTGAAACCACGACCATGCCGATGCGCCAGGCCCTGAGGGACGCGATCGCCGAAGAAATGGAACGCGACGGTGACGTTTTCGTCATGGGCGAAGACGTCGGCGTGTTTCAGGGCGCCTTCAAGGTGACTGAAGGGCTACTCGACCGCTTCGGCGAACGCCGGGTGCGGGATACGCCGATCTCCGAAAACACTTTTGTCGGGGCCGGGGTCGGGGCAGCGATGGCGGGGCTCCGGCCAATCGTTGAACTGATGACCGTGAACTTCTCATTGCTGGCCCTCGACCAGATCATCAACCATGCGGCCGCCATCCCGTACATGTTCAACGGCAACGTGCGGGTACCGATGGTGATTCGCATGCCGGGTGGTGGTGGCCATCAGCTCGGCCCCACCCATTCCCACAGCTTCGAAGCTCTGTACCTGCAGATTCCGGGGCTTCTGGTCGCCTGTCCGTCCACCCCCGCTGACGCCAAAGCGCTGCTGAAAGCAGCGGTCCGCGACGACAACCCGGTGATATTCATCGAGCACGAGAGCCTCTACGGACTGAAAGGTGAAGTCGATTCCGACCCGGATCGGATCCAGCGTTTCGGCGAAGCGGCAATTCGCCGGGAAGGCTCTGACGTAACCATCATCGGCATCCTGAAAATGGCCCATGTCGCTGCCAGCGCCGCTGAAACGCTTTCGAAAGAACATGGCATCGAAGCCGAAGTCATCGATCCGCGCACCTTGAGACCGCTCGATCTCGACACGATTCTCGAATCGGTTCGCCGGACAAACCGGGCGGTGATCGTCGAGGAAGGCGGGCCTCACGGAGGGGTCGGTGCGAACCTCTCGACCTTGATCACCGAGCAGGCTTTCGATTACCTGGATGCCCCGATCCAACGGGTGACCGGGGCCGATGTCCACATGCCGTATTCCCGGCGGATGGAGCAGGCTGCGATGCCACATGAGGAGAACGTGATTCAGGCTGTGCTTGCGACCACCGAAGGGGCCCGCTGATGGACATCGTGATGCCAAGACTCACCGACTCGATGGAAGAAGGCACCATCCTTTCCTGGCTCAAGTCCGATGGCGACCAGGTAGCGGTTGGCGACGAACTGGTCGAGATCGAGACCGACAAAGCCAGCATGGTTTACGAATCCGACCTTGAAGGCACCCTGAAAATCCTGGTTGGCGAGGAAGAAACCCGTCCGGTCGGCGAGACGATCGCGACCGTTGGCGACGGTTCCGATGAGGTTCCGGATGCGCCTCCCACGGAGCAGGAGACGGATGGGGACGGGACGGGCTCTGCGGAGGCATCGGACTCTGCGGAGGCATCGGGTGGGGCATCCCGTCCTCGCCGGGACGACGGCTCCGGGCGGGACACCCCACCCGAGGCCCACTCGAAGGCGCCGGCTGATGACCAGAAGCGGATCAAAGCTTCTCCTCTTGCCAAGCGGATTGCTGCTGACAAGGACATCGACCTTAAGGCAGTCGAAGGTTCGGGGCCGAATGGTCGTATCGTCAAGGCCGACTTGACCGAAACAGAAACCAAAACCGAAGCCCCGTCCGCCGCAACTGAGCCTGAGTCCGCCCCCGCTGGCCGGAAGACAGGCGAAGCCAAAAAGGGGACTGTCGAAACCGTCGAATTGACCCGGCTTCAGCAGACGATCTCCCGGCGGATGGCCGAATCGAAGGCCACCGCCCCGCACTTCTACCTTCGTACCGAGGTCGACATGTCACGCGCGGTGGAAGTCCGCGCCGCCTTCAAGGAAGCGGCCGGCGAAAAAGAAGCGGTGCCGTCATTCAACGACATGGTGGTGAAAGCGACCGCAATCGCCCTGCGCCAGCACCCCAGGGCCAACGGTGCGTATCGCGACGGCCAGGTCGAGCTTTACTCCCGGATCAACATCGGCATCGCAGTCGCCGCCGAAAACTCACTGGTAGTACCAACCATCGGTGACGCCGACCAGAA
>JBAUOE010000225.1:0-14882 GCA_049579585.1 Solirubrobacterales bacterium
GTCTTGCCGCCGGCGTTCTTCGAAGTCACCTTGAAGGAGGCCTTGAACTTGCCGGGCTTCTTCGGCTTGATCTTGACTTTGACCGTTCTGGTCTTGCCGGCACCAATGCTTCCGACCGAGGTGTTGAAACTGATCCCCCTGCCGCTGACCTTGAGTCGCACACCCTTGGCCGAAGCGTCACCGGAATTCACGATCTTGACGACATAAGTTGCCTTCTTGCCCTTTTTCACTTTGGCCGGCCCGTTCACCTTGACCTTGCTGATCTTCGCAGCGGGGTCCGGGTCTGGGTCCGGCTCTGGGTCTGGATCCGGGTCCGGCGAAGCGCCGTTACCTGGCAGCACCGAGACGCTGTTTGAGTTCTCGTTGGCGGTGGTCAAGTCAGGCTTGCCATCGTTGTTGAAGTCGGCGCTGGCCACCGAGTAGGGGGTCTGACCGGTCGGGAATTCAGCCTTGTTGGCGAAGCTTCCACCACCATTGCCGAGCAGAACCGACACCTCGTTGGTTACGTAGTCGGCGGTGGCCAGGTCGGGTTTGCCATCACCGTTGAAGTCGGCGCTGATCACCGAGATCGGGGCCGCGCCGATCGGAAAGATGGTCGCGCCGGACTGAATGCCTCCACTGCCGTTACCGAGCAGGACCGAAACGTTGTTCGAGCCCAGGTTTGCCGTGGCAAGATCAGCCTTGCTATCGCCGTTGAAGTCGGCACTGGTCACCGAGATGGAGTACGGGGTGCCGGTCGGGAAGTCAGCCCGGCTTCCGAAGTAACCGTTGTCGTCCCCGTCAATACCGTTGAACAGGACCGAGACACTGCCATTGTCGTTTGCTGTCGCGAGGTCCTTCTTGCCATCGCCGTTGAAGTCCACGCTAGTTATCGAGTAGGGCGCAGCACCCGAATCAAAGGTATTCGCGGCCCCGAATCCACCGTTGCCGTTGCCGAAAAGGACCGAGACGGCGCTGGCGCTGCCGTCGGCCGTGGCGAGGTCCCGTTTGCCGTCATCGTTGTAATCGGCGCTGGTCACGGCGTAGGAGGAGCCGTAAGTGTCGTAGCTGGCGACGGACCCGAACCCGCCGCTGCCGTTATTGATCAGGACCATGACTGTGCTGAACCCAGGGAAGTCTTCAGGGTTGGTTGCAGCGAGGTCCGGCTTGCCATCATCATCAAAGTCAGCGCTGGTGATGGAGACAGGGACCTTCCCGGTCGGAAAGTCATTCCTGGCTCCGAAACCACCGCTGCCGTCGCCGAATAGAACCGAAATACTCATACCCGTCAGATTCGCCGTCGCAAGATCGACATTGCCGTCGCCGTTGAAGTCGGCAGTAGTCACGGCTCGGGGGGCGATACCGGTCGCGAAACCGGTCGCGGGACCGAAGAGGGGAGCGGCAGAAGCGGCGGAGGCCCCAAACAGGGACAACCCGATCAGCAGACAGACGCCGAGCAGCGCGCTGCCTGCAACCTTCCCGGTGGAAGATGAACGAAACGGGTTGGAATCCATGCCCGGCCCTCCGATTGACCTTTTTACGACTCGATTACGCACGCCGTTCTGTAACACGAGTTTATTCGGAAAAGAGCGCCCTGCTGTAGTTCTTTCCTGCGCTCTATCTACCGGCGCCGGCCGCGGTGCCGTCGTTGGCATCCGGAGCAAGGGTGCCGTAGCGCTTCTTGACCACGGCGATCCACACCAGGCCACCAATAATCAGTCCGACGCTGGTCAGCTGGGCGGCGGTCAGACCAAGTGCCACGTCTGAATTGGTCCGGAGAAACTCGACCAGCAGGCGCTCGGTACCGGCCCAGAGCATGAACATGGCAAAAAGGATGCCCGGACGAAACCGGTTGCGCAGATGCCAGAGGACGATCGCCCCGATACCAAGCACCAGGGTTTCGTAAATCGGGGTCGGATGAACAGTGACGCCGGGCGGAGTTGGCACAACCCCATCCGGGTAGCCCATCGCCCAGGGACCGTCCCAGGGCTTGCCGTAATCACCATCACCCGAAAGCTGGCATCCGATCCGCCCGATCGCCTGGCCGGCAAGCAGGGCCGGTGCGGCGACATCCATCAGCTGCAGATTGAGGAAGTCACGCCACTTGGCCCAGAGCGCCACTGCGATCGCCCCGCCAGCCAGACCGCCGTACCAGGTAAGCCCGGTCCCGGACACAAGGTCGGTCAAACCGTCGATGCTTGACCCGTTATCGATCAAGAAGTAGAGCTTGGAACCGATCAGGCCGCCAATCAACGCGGCGAAGGCCGCCTCGTAGGCCCAGTCCCCCGGTTTCTTCAGTTCCTCGAAGCGTTTGAAACAGAGAATTCCCGCAACGATGAAAGCCAGGGCAAACATCAGGCCGAAGGTCTGCAGGGTCAGCGGGCCAATATTGATCTCCGGATACATGACCGCCAACCCTACCCGGGAGGGTCTGGTTGACGGTGTCGCAGTAGCCCCGACGGGAGTCGAACCCGTCCTTCCAGGTTGAAAACCTGGCGTGCTAACCGATACACAACGGGGCCGCGGCCAGCAATTCTTTCAGGAAGACGCGAAAGCGGACTTGACGCTAGTCACTCTGGCTCAGGAAAGCAGGTATTCAAGCAGCGCTTTCTGCGCGTGGAGCCGGTTTTCGGCCTGATCCCAGACCGCCGACCTTTCGCCATAAAGCACCTCGGCCGTGATCTCTTCACCGGGATGAGCCGGCAGACAGTGCATCACGATGGCTTCGGATTTAGCGGCGGCCAGCAAATCAGCATCGATCCGGAACGGATCCAGATCGGCCATTCGCTGCTCGGCCGTGTCTTCGTCCCCCATGCTCACCCAGACGTCGCCATAGATCGCGTGAGCCCCCTTCACCGCCTCGTACGGATCGTCGGTGAGGATGGCCGGCCCGCCAGCTTCGAGCTGATACCCCTCGGGCGCGGCGACCACGACCTCGACCCCGGTCAGGCTGCCAGCAACGGCCAGCGATCGGGCCACGTTGTTGCCATCACCGACATATGCGAGACGCAACCCGTCGATTCCGCCGAAACGCTGCTTCAACGTGAGCAGATCAGCCAGGGCCTGGCAGGGGTGAAACATTGGTGTGAGCGCATTGATCACCGGAACCGAAGCGAACTCACCCAGCTTCTCGACGTTCTCGTGTGATCCGGACCGGATCACGATCGCGTCAACAAAACGTGACATCACCCGGGCGGTGTCTTCGACTGATTCACCACGGGACAGCTGCATTTCGTCGCCGCGGAGAACTACAGGCGTCGCGCCAAGTTCCCCGACGCCGACCTCGAAAGAGATCCGGGTACGGGTCGAAGGCTTCTCGAAAATCAAGGCAACCGACTTGCCTTTGAGTGATTCCACGCCTTCGGTCGGGCGGCCGACCTGAAGTTCAGCGGCACGGTCCAGCAGCGTGATCAGACGCCCGCCGGAGATTTCATTTCCGGTTATGTAGTGCCTTACGGCGTTCTCAGCCAAGGGCGGGATACTAACTCCGCGCCCCGCCTGAGATAGTGGGACCTCAATGTCTGCAACGGATACAACAGGAAATACCCCCGAGTCCGGCAAACCCTCCGGGTCAAATGAGCGTCCAGGACGGGTTCGGCGGGGCGAAGAATTCGAAGCTGAAATCGAAACGCTGGCCTACGGTGGACGTGGAATCGCGCGCCGTGAGGGGTACGTCGTTTTCATCAACGGCGGATTGCCCGGTGACAAGGTCCGTGCCCGGGTCACCAAGTCAAAGAAGGGCTACGCCGAAGCGAACGCTGTCGAGCTGATCACCCCCAGCCCCGACCGGCTGCCTGACACCGATGTCCACCAGGACGAAGCCTGCCCGGGTGCTCCGTGGCAGGCCCTCAGTTACGAAACCCAGCTGGCTTTCAAGGAAGAGCACGTCAAAGATGCCCTCGGCCGGATCGGCCACCTCGAAGGGTTCACCCTCGATCCGATCGTTCCCGCTGTCGAACAGTGGCGTTACCGAAACAAAGTCGAGTACTCGTTCGGTGAGCAGGAAGACCAGCTTGTCCTCGGCTTCCATCCCCGTGGACGCTGGGACCAGGTGCTGGACATCGAGGACTGCAAGCTGTCCTCCGACGCAACAAACCGTGCCAAGAACGAAGTTCTCGACTGGGCGAAAGCCGAAGGCCTAACCGCCTACGACCCTCACGACCATCGTGGTGTGCTCCGCAACCTGGTGGTCCGTGAAGGCATGCGCACCGGTCAGGTCCAGACCCGTCTGGTGACTTCGCTCGCGAACTTCCCGAAACCCCCGGTTGACCTTCACACCACAATTGACGGTCCTTCGGGTGGAACCACCGGGCCGACCGGTGTGCTCGGCGAAGAGATGCTTCGGGAAAAGATCTTTGATCTCAACATTCAGCTTTCCCACGATTCGTTTTTCCAGACGAACACCGCGATGGCCGAGAAGCTCTACACCGTTGCCCAGGAATTCGCCGGTCTGACCGGTGCTGAAAGTCTTTTTGATCTCTACTGCGGGGTCGGCACGATCGGATTGAGCATGGCCGGTCAGGCAGGAAAGGTCTGGGGTCTTGAGATCGTCAAGGACGCAATCACCAATGCCAAACGAAACGCAATCGTCAACAACATCACCAATGCGAAGTTCGTGGCAGCCAACGCCCGCACCGGGCTCGGCCCACTGATCGAAGAGGCCGGCAAGCCCGACGTGATCACGATCGACCCGCCCCGGGCCGGCCTTTCGGCCAAAATCGTCCGCCGACTGATCGAATGCGAAGCGAAACGCATCGTCTACATCTCCTGCAATCCGACAACTCTCGCCCCGAACGCGGCACAACTGGTCGAGGCGGGTTATAAGCTGAACCGCGTGAGACCAGTCGACATGTTTCCGCAGACCCCGCACATCGAATGCGTCGCCCAGTTCGACCTGGTCGGCCCGCTCGTGAAACGCGACCGTGATGGAAACATCCGTGAGTAGGCCCCCGCAACAGCGCGGTTTCGGCGTAGCCGCCGGTTTCCCCGAAGAGGTTTGTGGTCCGCTGGCCGAAACCTGCGAGGAAGCCGGCTATGGATCGATCTGGGCGAATGACCATCCCGGCGCCAAAGGCCTCGACACCCTTGCCGAGTTCGCCAAAGTGACGTCGGCGATAGATCTTGGGGTCGCTGTGATCGCCATCGATCGCCAGAGCCCAGCCGACATCGCCGCAGACATTGAGCGGCTTGACCTTGATCCGTCCCGTCTGTGGATCGGCGTTGGTGCCGGTTTCAACAAGAAGCCGCTTACCGCGATGCGGGAAGCTCTGCCGGAACTGCGCGCCAAACTGCCGGGAATCCGCCTCGCAATGGCCGCGATGGGGCCGAAGATGTGTCAGTTCGCCGGTGCCAACATGGATGGTGTCTTCTTCAACTGGATGACTCCCGATTTCGCTGCCGGCGCCCGTGAACATGTGGAAAACGGTGCGGCCGAAGCCGGCCGGGAAGCCCCGCCGGTGCTCGGATATGTCAGGACCTCGGTCGGGCCCGACGCCGCCCGGCGGCTCGACAAGGAGGAATCGTTCTACCGTGACCTCCATGCCGGATATCGCAACCATTTCGATCGCCTCGGCGAACCCGAAGGAACGGTCGGCGTGGCAGCCGAGGATCGCGACCAGGCCCAGGCCGAACTCGCCCGGTACGAAGCCCTGGACGTCGTGGTCGTCCGCGGACTCGCCTCCGCCAAAGTCGAGCCGATGACTGAGCTCGCCCGCAACGCTGCTCCCTGAGCTTCCGCGCCGCCGGAACGCCCGGGTTTCAGCCGCTGTGGGGCTAACATCGGAAGCATGGCGGCAATCGAACATGACCGGCGCGACGGCAGACTGCTGATCGCCGCTGGCTGTGTTCCGTTTGCGATCGGTGGCGCTTTCGCGGCTGCCGGTGGCAACGATGAAAGCCTGGTCTTCTGTCCGTTCCGGCTGATGACCGGCCTGCCCTGCCCCCTCTGTGGAGGAACCAGGGCGTTCGCCTACGCGACTTCCGGCGAACCAAAGTTCCTCACCTATAACGGCTTCTGGGTCTTCGTTGCCCTTGCGGTCATCGTCACCGGACTGATCATGGCCTTCACCCGGATTCCGGTCCGCCGCTTCTGGCAGCGCTCCCGACTGGTTCCGGTCATCGTGGTCGGCCTGCTCTTCGCCGGCGGATGGATCTGGTCGTTCAGCAACCAGACCACGATTCTGGGCTGACTGATCGTTTCCATTTCGACCTTCCGGGCTATGCAGCTACGGTAGTCAGCAATCGAGCGAGGAGATCAGATGTCCGAACCTGACAGCACCATTTCCCGGTATGGCAAAGCGACGGCTCAGCCTGGCAAAGGCGAAGAACTTGCAGCGATCCTGGTCGAGGCGGCCCGGCAGAACGAAAACGTGGCCGGATGCGTCCAGTACGCAGTCAACCAGTACGCATTGGATCCCGACATCATCTGGGTCACCGAAATGTGGGCCGATCAGGCATCGATCGATGCCTCACTTTCAAGCGAAGAGACCAGGGCCCTGATCGACCGGGCCCGGCCATTGATCAAAGACATGGAAATGGTCGAACTCGTTCCCCTCGGCGGGCTGCGCAGCCGCCAGGCCGACCTCGAATCAAGAACCGCGAAATCCGGTCTGACCTCGATCAACCTCGAGGACGTGAAGGACCAGGCCGCCGATTTCGGTTTCGGTGAATTCCAGGAGAGCCGGTTCGCCAACGATGATCTTGAACTCACCCAGGCCGGGTTGAGTTTCCACCGGATCAAGCCAGACCAGCGCCAGCCTTTCGGCCACAACCACGAATCTTCCGAAGAGGCCTATGTAGTCATTGGCGGATCTGGACGGGCAATGGTCGGTGATCAACTCATCGAGCTGAAAAAATACGACACGATCCGGGTCGGGCCGAACCTGATCCGCTCATTCGAAGCGGATTCAGAAGGGCTGGAACTGCTTGCGGTAGGCCAGCGCCTGGAAAATGATCCCGGTGAAGTCTTCGACGGCTGGTGGGGATCAGGAACAGGGTCCTGAAAGCCTCGGTCCTGCCTAGTAGGGCGGAAGGTCGTCGTGCCAGCGACCAAGCGTGCGGAAGGCCCGCCAGAAGCGACGCTTCGCGCCCTCCTCGTCGAGCGCATCATCGATCTCGGGCACGAAGAGCAAATCGCATGCCGGCGTAAAAGCCTGGATCTCACCGTCACGCGGTTCGACCGCCCGGGAAAGCGGGATCTCGAGACCGTTCAGGACCTCAAGGGCATCTTCACCCATGATCACGATGATTTTTGGCTGGACGATGTTGAACTCGTCAGCGACGCGGCAAACACAATCGGGGTCAGGCCCGGAAGAGTCCACCACCGGACACTTCGCGCAAACCGTTCCGTAAACGGAAGCGGGATCGATGTTGAGCCTTTTGAAACTCTTCATCAGGGCGTTTCCGGCCCGGCCATAGAAAGCGACACCCTCTTCGATCTCGGAGACCGTCGGTGCGTTTTTCAGCATCATGATGTCGGCCTGCGGATGGCCGGAGCCAAGCACTGGCATGATTTTCGTCCGTGAACAGACCTCGCAGTCCTGAAGTTCGCGGCTCAACTGGTTCAGTTCCCGGATCGCTTTTTCCAGGTACTTTTCTTTGATCTCGTTGTCGGTGATGGGCATCGCTGATTGTTTCTTTGACGCACCCAGCGTGCCTCCTTCAACGGAGGCTCCCTGCATCAGCTCTTGCCGCTGGTGCGTCTTGAACCGCGCTGCTTCTGCTTGCCGCCCTTGACCGCCCGCGGGTCGTCAACCGACCGCTTTGCGGCTTTCGGCCGACCCGTTGTCTGAAGAAACTTGAGGGCCTGAACGTAAACGAGATTCTTGTGACGGCGGGTTATCTCGGCGTCACGCATCGCTTCCAGGAACTCTTCCGGACCATCGAAATCATGCAGCCGGACCCGCACCGAACCCAGTCCCTGAGCAACATGGTTGTCTGAACCCGCCGCCGGCGTGATGTTGTACTTGCGGGCGAAGCGTTCGGCTTCTTCGTTGAATGAAGTTATCGCGACCCTTGGGTTGAAAACTTCCATCAGGTCGATGTCCTCGACGATTTCGAGCAGGTTTTCGTAATCGGGAACCGAGTGCAGACGATCAAACGGATGTGGCACGTAAACAAGTCCACCCTGGCGTTTGATCTCGGTGATCGTGTCGCGCATCGAAGTCCCCTTCGGGATCTTCTCGCTGATGAAGAGCCCGATTACTTCGCCGGCATCGCCGGTCATTACTTCTTCGGCGATGATGATCTTGAAGTCATCCATCTCCTCAACGACTTCGGCGGCTGCGTGGGCGCCGGAGACTTCGTTGTGGTCGGTGATCGCGATCGCCCCGAAACCACGATCGCGCGCGGTTTCGATCAGGACTTTGACCGGGGTCGCGCAATCCGAAGAATGATCGGTGTGCATGTGGAGATCGACATCGATCAACGGCCGGTCCTTCAGCCGCTCGCGGATCTCTTCATTCCGCGGTTGATCATGGCGGCGGGCGGCAAGGCGCTGATAGATCGCCTCGACATCATCGACGACATTCGACCACGTCTTGAGCGATTCCCATCCGGCCGCGGCTTCGCCCAGCTCCTTCAGCAGCTTTCGGTCGTCGGCGAGACGAGCGATCTGACCAGCCATCGTCACCGGGTCGCCACTCGGGAAAAGCAGGCCCCGCTGGCCGTCGCCGACCAGTTCGGTGTAACGGGCAATGGTCGAAGCAACCGGGACCGCACCGGCTGCCATCGCTTCACGAACCGCGCTCGGGCAGGGGCTGGGGCCACCTGATGCTGCGCAAAACACGTGGCTGTTGGAAAGCAGATCAGCCAGGCTTGCCTGATCCGGGCCAATTACCTTGATCCGGTCACGGATCGATTTCGAGATGCGGACCACGACTTCGCCCGGATCGGGAGAAAAGATGGTTGCGGTCCAGTCGAGTTCGGTTGGCAGCCGTCGGAGCGCCCGGAGAAACAGGCGAAGCGCCCCTTTTTCCTCCTGGTCCGAGAAGGCGATTCGCAGCGGTCCGTCATCGTTCTGGGCCGGGGAGACAGGATCAACCCCGGGAGGGGTCAGGTCATAAGCCCCGGGGAAGTACCGGTTGAGCAGCTTCGCGGAGGCTCGCGACGAAACGGTCCGGGCGTCGAGACGGCCAAAGAAGATTTCAAGGAGCGGGCGCGCGACCTGGGTCGCAAACGGGCGCTCAGCTGTTTCGTGAAAAGTGCCGACGTTGAGGCAAAACGAATGCCGAAGGGCGGTCGATGAGAAGCCCGGCAGGAACGGGTCATGAACATGGACAACGTCCAGTTTCGCCTGTCCGAGCAGTGCTTCGACCCTGTTTCCGACATCGACCGAGACCGGCGCCGGACGTTTTCGGGAGCCACGGGGCAGCGAAACGCCTCCCATCGGCAGGACCCTTGGGGCTTCGCCCGGACGGAACAGGGAATCCGGTTCGTCGGCCAGCCGGTCGATCGCTTCGCGAGTTTCGGCCACCCCGCCCTTGCCACCGCCTGGGGCGGCAATCAGGACTGAATGTCCACGACCGGCAAGTTCTTCGCTTACCCGTCGGGTGAAGTTATTGATCTCCCCCTGCTCATCCCAGGGAAACGGAGTGAACTGGATTATCGAAAGCGGCTTCATTCGGTCCTCAAAAAATAAAGGCGCCCGCCAAATGGCGGGCGCCTGGTCAATCAATGCAGCCTGATGTTCAGGCTTCGGATTTGGTGTCCTCGGAAACTTCGGCCACCGGCTTGGTGCCGGCGATCGGAGTTCCGCCAAGCTTGTTCGACTCGATGAACGACTCGGTGTCCTGACGGGCGATGTCATCGGGACGCTGATTGTGCGGCGACTTCATCAGGTAAGACGACGGTCCGTCAAGCTGACCGGCAATACCGTTGTTCAGGGCGAGCTTGATCAGACGCACAGCGTCGATCACAACGCCAGCCGAGTTCGGTGAGTCCCAGACTTCGAGCTTGAGCTCAACGGTCAGCGGAACGTCACCGAAGGACTTGCCTTCAAGGCGGATGTGGGCCCACTTGCGGTCGGTCAGCCACGGCACGTAATCGGAAGGTCCGACGTGAACGTCCTTGGCATCCAGATCCAGTCCCATGACCGAAGTCACGGCGTTGGTCTTGGAGATCTTCTTCGAGTCGAGGCGTTCGCGCTCGAGCATGTTGAAGAAGTCCATGTTGCCGCCAACGTTGAGCTGTGACGTGTGCTGCAGTTCAACTCCACGCTCATGGAAGAGACGGGCGAGCTGACGGTGGACGATGGTCGCTCCGACCTGTGACTTGATGTCGTCACCAATGATCGGGAGCCCGGCATCCTTGAAGCGTCCGTCCCAGTAATCCTCACTGGCGATGAACACGGGCAGGCAGTTGACGAAACCAACACCGGCAGCGATCGCCTGTTCGACGTACCACTTGACTGCATCCTCGGAACCAACCGGCAGGTAACAGACGAGAACGTCAGCCTTGGTGTCCTTGAGGATCTGGACGATGTCGGCGGTCGGGCCGGGAGCCTTGGTGATTACCTGCTTGAGGTACTTGCCAAGTCCGTCGAGGGTCATGCCGCGGTGGACTTCAACGCCCATGTTCGGGACGTCCGCGAACTTGATCGTGTCGTTCTGGCCGGACCACATGGCGTCGGAAAGGTCCTTGCCGACCTTTTCCTGATCGATGTCGAAAGCGGCAACGAACTCGATGTCGTTGACGTGGTATCCACCGAGGTCAACGTGCATCAGGCCGGGGATTGATTCATCCGGATCGGCGTTCTTGTAGTACTCGACGCCCTGGATGAAGGAGTTGGCGCAGTTGCCGACTCCGACGATCGCTACACGTACTTTTTCGTCACGGCGTTCGGCTCCATTGCCACTACCGTTGGTTTTGCTGCTCATAAGTCTTTAAATCCTCCTAGTTCAGGTGCGAAGGCCATAGACACTCAAGTGGCCTTGTGGTTACACCTAATCGACAAATCTTTCTCTGACTAACTCTCGGCCTTGAGCTCGCCACGTACATGCCAGACACGCTGAATGACGGTCACGGTTGTCAGCGCCGCCATCACGTAGATGGATGCAGCCAACAGGGAAAAGTCTCCGATACCTAGGCCATTCGCGAACAGGATGCCAATCGAAAGTAGCACCACACGAACTGGCCGGGTAGCCAGACCGACCTTGCATTCAACTCCCAGAGCCTCGGCCCGGGCCCGGGTGTAGGAAACCATCAGCGAACCGAGCACTACATATACGCAGGCCGCTGCGGCCAGTGAATCACCCTGTTCGGCGAAGTACCAGGCGATCGCGGTAATGACGATGCCCTCTTCGATCCGGTCCAGGGTCGAATCCAGGAAAGCACCGAACAGCGTGCCTTTGCCCGACATTCGCGAATAGCGACCGTCGAGTGTGTCCATGATCGAACCGAGGATGAACGCTATGCCACCAAGGACGAACATCCCTTGTGTGATGAGCACGGCGGCAATGACGTTGCCGACGAGACCCACCATCGAGATGGCGTTTGGCGTAAGCCTGGACTGGATGAGACGGTTACGTGCCTGATCCCTGAATTCCTGTGCGGGACCGGTGCGCTGGCCGTTCTTGCCCCCCTCCGGGGGACCTGACGAAGACGACTCCATCCGGGCAGCTTACGTCACTTGTCGCAAGACAGGCCTTTGCTGAAGCGAGCGCCCGGGCTGAAGTCGGCCTTAACTTCGATGTAACCGGGGTTCCTGAGGTAAACCTGGGTCCATCCTGACTCGGTGGAACTGACGCAGCCGCGACCCCCGGCGACCTGCCAGTACGGGGTCGAACGGATCCGCACAGTGAAGGTCCCGGCCTTCGGTGACGCCACCGTGAATCCGTCTGTGTCCAGGTCGGTCAGCCTTGCCGGGCGTTCAACCATCGGGGTGGGATCAAGCACTTTGTAGAGCCGGAAGTTAGGTCCGGCCGGAATCTCTTTCAGGTATGCCGGGCTGCGGGCAATCAGGGCCGCTTCAGTCTGGCCCGCATAGTCGAGTTCGGCGTTCGGAACTGCGACATATCCAACCGCGAGCTTCTTCAGCCATTGGTAGTAGCGGTCGGCGTCCAGGGACTTGTCGTAGAAAAGCGGGTTGTAACGGCGGTCGGTCTGGCGTTCCCAGCCGCGGGCCAGAGGGAACGTCGGAGCGACCCGGGCCGCTTCCCAATGGCTGGCCAGCGGCAGGACTTCGACCCGGGCGGGTTCGTCCCGAAGTCGTGGGGCCAGCGCCCCTTCGAGGTCTTCGTAGAACTCGGCGGCGACGGCCGGTTCGTCGTGAACCAGTTCGAGGTCCCGGACTACCGGCCCGATCTGCCACCACGCGATCAGTGGCACGAGGGCGACCATGGCCAGGGTGCGGCGTTCCCAGATCGCACACAGGTACAGGGGTCCGATCAGCAGTACCCCCATCCGGTTCGCGTTTCCGCCCATCGGGGTTGAAAGAACGAAGGACGCACATAACGCCAGGGCGTAAACGGCCAGCCCGGTCCGCAGGAGCTTCTCTTCCTTCGGGGTAACGATCAGGACGGCCAGGGTCACGGTTATCGCCGGCAGGAAGCTGGTGAATACGTACGGCTCGTCTCCTCCCCCCGGGAAAAGGAGGGCGACCGCGCCGGCCACCGTAAAGGTGACAGCGGCCATCACCAGGCCGCGACGATCCGGGCGGCGGGCAATCGCGTGGCTAACTCCCAGTGCCGCGAGGAAAAGGGCAGCCACCGGACTCGCCAGGCCAACAGAGCCGGCCAGCAACAGTGAGGTGACATGCCACGGGCGACTGCCGGAACCGCGCTGCGCGGCATAAACGGCGGCGGTTGCCAGGAAAACACCAAGGGCAAAAGTGAGCCGACCGGAGAAAAGGCTGATCGAAGCTGCCACAGCGAACCAGATCGCACCGGCCTGAGCCTGTTCGCCCCATTGTTTCCGGACGATCAACGCGAAGAGGCCGACGGTTGCGATTACCGCCAGGGTGCCCATCAGCCGGAAGCCGACCCACGCTCCGATCGGCGGGGCGAGCAGGCTGTACGACGGCAGGTAATGGCCGCCAAACCAGAAGTTGTTCCAGACCGTCGGCCCGGAAAGTTCGAAAAGTTCGGTGCGGAAAGTCTGGGCGGCATGGTCCGCGCTCTCCGGGGCGACGATCAGGTAGACCAGCCCGAGGGTCGCCGATACCAGCAGGGGTGCTGCCAGGAAGGCCCAGGGTGAACCACGGAAGCCGGCGTTCATGGGGTCCTCAGGCGCTGGAGCGCTGCTGCTGCGCAGCGCGGCTCCAGGCCCAGGTTTCGGGCCTGATCTGAGCAACGACCCTTGAGGCGATCAGGAAGGCACAGCCCGCAACCAGCCATCCCAGCGCGGCATCGAGCCAGTAGTGATTCGCGGTGATCACCGTGACCGAAGCGACGATCAATGGCCAACTGGCCCAGAAAGCTTTGGCGAACTTGTTGCGGCAGACCATGAATCCGGTTCCGCCGATCATCAGGGCGACAGCGCAATGCATTGACGGGACCGCAGCGAACGGGTTGATGAACAGTTTGGCGAGGGCCGAGTCGTGGTTGACGCTCGACTGCGCGTTGATCGTGTCGATGAAGCCGTATTCGGGGAACATGCGCGGCGGGGCGGTCGGGAAACCGATGTAGCCGATCAGGGCCAGTCCCATCGAAACGAAAAGCATGTTGCGGAAGAAGTAGTAGTTGTCGTTCCTGAAGAGGTAGAGCCAGATCAGGAATGCGAGGGCAACCGTGAACTGGCTGTTCAGGTAAATCGTGTTCATGATGTCGATGAACCACGAATAGTCGATGAAGAACCCCTGCACCGCGGGTTCGAAGAATGTCCCGGTTGTACGCTCGATGTCCATGATGCGTTCGCCGTTCGCGAATGCCTGGTTTGCCCGTCCGTCGGCCAGGCCACGAGCTACCTCGTAAGCCGTATCGGCAAAGACATACAGGGCAAGCTGAAGCAACAGATCGCCCCATCCTCGGGGAAGCCATGCCCCGATCCGGGAGATGATCGCAAACACAGATTCGGCATTGTAAAGGGAGGCGGAATATTCTCTAGGCTCCCTCCTTCGTGGCAAACGATTCTTTTCAAAACCGGATGATCGTGTGCATCGGCGAAGCGATCGTTGACCTCGTTTGCGAGAAGAACCTCAACGCTTCCCAGAGCCCCGAGAGTTTCGTTCCTCATCCCGGAGGCGCCCTGGCGAATGTGGCGGTAGCGATCAGCCGCGAGGACCAGCCGGCTGCGCTTGCGGGAGGGGTTGGTGACGATCACTGGGGCCGCTGGCTCGGTGCCGAACTGAACCGCGAAGGCGTGTCAACCGACTGGATGTCTGAGGTGGAAGGGGCTGATACCCCGGTCGGAATCGTGCTTTTTGGTGCCGACAACGAACCGTCCTTCCAGATCTACGGGGAGCACATCGCATCAACCATGCTCGCCGCCCAGCCCTTTCTCGAGGAAGCGGTCGCCGGCGCCGGTGGTGTTGTGATCGGCTCGAACACGATGGTCGGTCCGGTTGAAAGGGAAGTGACGCGGCAGGCAGTCGAGATCTCCCATGACAACGGTGTCCCGGTTCTGTTCGATCCCAATTTCAGGCCGAATCGCTGGCAGGACAAGAATCTCGCCACCGACTACTGCCGCGAACTTGCCGGGGCCAGCGCCTTGATCAAATGCAACCGCAACGAGGCCCGGTTGATGACCGGGGAGGACGATCCGCTTGATGCCGCCCGGCATCTTGCTTCCTTCGGTCCGCGCCTCGCGGTGGTGACCGACGGTGCCCGACGGGTGATTACCGCGGGAGCGGCCGAAGCTGAATACGAACCCGCCGACACAAAGGTGGTTAGCCCGCTGGGCGCCGGGGACGCTTTCATGGGCAGCCTCTGCGCCGGCCTGGCCAGGCTCGGGTGGGATTTCTCCCGGGT
>JBAUOE010000226.1:0-22792 GCA_049579585.1 Solirubrobacterales bacterium
GCGGACTGGCCAGGGCACAGAAGGGTGACATCGAAGCGGCATGGAATGCGATCCGTGATTCCGAACGGCCGCGAATCCATACCTTCATTTCCACTTCCGACATCCACATCGAACATCAGATGCGGAATACCAGGGAAGACGTGAAGGCCGGGGCCAAGGCCGCTGTTGCGCACGCCAGGTCATATTGCGAAGACATCGAGTTTTCGCCGATGGATGCGACCAGGGCCGACGTTGAATTCACGGCCGAGGTTTGCGCGATAGCGGTCGCGGAAGGCGCGACCGTGGTCAACATTCCCGACACCGTTGGTTACACGACTCCGGCCGAGTATTCGGACTACTTCGCGAAGCTCTACGAATACGCCCCGTCGCTGCGTGACGTAGTGCTCTCGGTCCATTGCCATGACGATCTGGGGCTGGCTGTTGCGAACTCCTACGCGGGAGTTCTGGCCGGTGCCCGCCAGGTTGAGTGCGCGATCAACGGGATCGGCGAGAGGGCCGGTAATTGCTCGCTGGAGGAGATCGCGATGCTGATCAAGGTGCGCGAGGATGTTCATGGTCTGAGTACCGGAATCAACACCCGGGAGATAGCTCGCAGCAGCCGGCTGGTTTCGCGAATGACCGGATACGTCGTTCAGCCGAACAAGGCCGTGGTTGGCCGCAATGCTTTCGCCCACGAGTCCGGCATCCATCAGGACGGAGTGCTCAAGGAGCGCTCAACTTTCGAGATCATGGATGCGACTGAGGTCGGCCTCGACTCGAACCAGATAGTCCTCGGCAAGCATTCGGGCCGTCATGCCCTGAAGGACGCCCTGGAACAACTGGGCTTCGCTATCGATGGCAATGCCCTGAACCAGGCCTTCAAGCGTTTCAAGGACATTGCCGACAAGAAGAAACAGGTGACTGCCCTCGACCTGGAAGCCATCGTCTCGGACGAAATGCGCGAAAGGGTTGAGTCTCACGAACTGGCCTGGTTCGAATCCGAAGCGGGATCTGAACGTGAAGCTCATGCCCGGGTTGGTGTGAAGATGCCGTCGGGCGACGAGCAGGTGGGCGAATCGGGCGGTGACGGTCCGGTTGATTCGATATTCGGGGCGATCCAGGCGGCCACGGGAACCGATGCCGATCTGAGGGAATACCACGTCGGTGCGGTGACCGGGGGCGATGACGCCCTCGGTGAGGTAACCGTGGTGCTGCGTGAAGAGGGGGCGGACGGCAAGTTCCGTTCGGCTTCGGGCCAGGGAGTGGCGACTGACATCCTCGAAGCTTCTGCCCGGGCCTACGTGCGGGCGCTCTCGAATCTGCTGGATGGTGCTGCGCTCCAGGAAGCGGATAATTCTGCTGATGGTGCCGGTTCCGACCTGACTGGTCCCTGAATCCCTGTCTGATGGGGTTTGCGCCGTTTCTGTTAAGTGATCGATATCACTTGCATAAACGTTTATTCACGCTACTCTGTTCATGGTGGAACTGCACCAACACACGACCAAGAGAAGTGAGATGTGAGAACCATGATGGGCAAAGCACTATTCAGCTTGATTTCCCTGAATCACCCCGCCGGACAGAATGGCAACAACGGTCAGAACGGCCAGGGCGACAAGCCCAAGCGCATCTGATCCGAAGCAACTTTCCGCAGCGAAAGTTCAAGCGCCCCGCTTAGTCGGGGCGCTTTCTTTTGCAGCATCGAAGTCCGGTTGTTCACGCCAGCCGTCGCGGCTTCATCGCTGGCAAAATACAACTGTGCGTGATAACGTACAGACATGGCTGTTGCTACATCCACAACCAGCGTCGACAACGGGAACGGCTCGTCCAGCGAGCCGGTCACCGAGAGCACTGCGGTAGGGGTGCGGGTCAAGGCCCTGCGCGAAGCGATGAGCCTCTCCCTGCGTGACCTGGCCGAACGCAGTGGAGTAAGCGCAACGATGCTCTCCCAGGTCGAAAGGGGGGCAACCAGCCCGACCCTCGCAGTCGCTTCGAAAATCGCCGCCGGACTTGATCTCAGCCTGTCGCAGCTGCTGCGGCTCGATGAAACGCCGCATGTGGTGGTCAGCCGGGCGGCGGAACATCGCCGGCACCGACGGGGCGGCCATCAGATCGAAGAGCTGACCCCACCACTGCCAGGCCTGCGGGCAGATGTTTCATCCCATGTACTTGAATCCGGCAGCAGCACCGGCGGCAGCAACGATGCGCCAATGCACGAACCCGGCAGCCGTGAAACCGCAGTTGTGCTCGAAGGAGAACTGGTGCTCGTGTTCGAACAGGACAGACACCGTCTCCGTGAAGGCGACAGCGTTACCTTCGATGCCGACCTGCCACACCATTTTGAGAACGAAAGCGACGACCCAACCAGGTTCGTTGCCGTAATCGCCGCCGGTTTGCGCCGCGGCTAGGAGAGGAAAGAACGACATGCCCAAGACAATGTTCGAAAAAATCTGGGAGGCCCACGAGGTCCGCGAGGAACTGATCTACATTGATCTGCACCTCGTGCATGAAGTTACGTCTCCTCAGGCCTTCGAGGGCCTGCGCATGGCCGGCCGCAAGCTGCGTCGCCCCGACAAGACAGTCGCCACCGCAGACCACAACGTGCCGACCGACGGCACCCCGACCGCCGCAATGATCAAGGATCAGCTCTCGCGCAAGCAGGTAGAAACCCTGGAGAAGAACGCCGCCGAGTTCGGTGTGCCGGTCTACAGCCTCGGCTCTGACACCCAGGGCATCGTCCACGTGATCGGCCCGGAGCTCGGCCTGACCCAGCCCGGCATGACCATTGTCTGCGGTGATTCACACACCTCCACGCACGGAGCTTTCGGCGCACTCGCTTTCGGCATCGGAACCTCCGAGGTCGAGCACGTGATGGCCACGCAGACCCTGGTCCAGCGCCGCCCGAAGACAATGCGTATCAACTACACCGGCAAGCTCAGCCCGAACGTCACCTCCAAGGATTTGATCCTGGCGACGATCGGACGGCTCGGCACCGGTGGCATGACCGGTTACGTCGTCGAATACGCCGGCGAAGCGATCCGCGATCTGGCCATGGAACAGCGCATGACCGTCTGCAACATGACCATCGAAGGTGGCGGCAAAGCCGGCATGATCGCCCCTGACGAAATCACCTACGAATACATGCGTGGCAAAGCAGCCGTTCCGGAAGATTTCGACGCCGCCATTGAACGCTGGGAACAGCTGCCAACCGAAGAAGGCGCAACTTTCGACGAGGAAGTGACGATCGACGCCTCCCTGATCTCACCGATGGTCACCTGGGGCACAACCCCGGGCATGGTCATTGAAGTAACCGACCGTGTGCCAGACCCGGCGAAGATGAGTTCTGCCGGCGAACGTGAATCGGCCGAACGCGCCCTGCAGTACATGGGGCTCGAAGCCGGAACGCCGATGGAAGAAGTGAAGCCCGAACGGGTATTCATCGGTTCCTGCACGAATTCGCGGATCTCCGATCTGCGTGAAGCCGCGGGCGCGATCAAGGGTCGCAAGGTGGCCGACACGATCCGGGCGATGGTCGTGCCGGGATCGGCGCTGGTCAAAGCCCAGGCTGAAGAAGAGGGCCTTGACCGCATCTTCGAGGACGCCGGATTCGAGTGGCGAGGTGCCGGTTGCTCGATGTGCCTTGGCATGAACCCGGACACGCTCTTCGAAGGAGAGCGCTGCGCATCAACATCCAACCGCAACTTCGAAGGTCGCCAGGGCAAAGGCGGACGCACCCATCTGGTCAGTCCGACCATGGCAACCGCCGCCGCAATCGAAGGTCACTTCGTCGACATCAGGAACTGGAGCTAAGGAAAATGGAAGCAATCAACATCATCGAAGGCCCGATCTCCTTTCTCGACAGGAGCGACGTCGACACCGACCAGATCATCCCCAAGCAGTTCCTGAAGAGGGTGGAGCGCACCGGTTTCGGCGAGTTTCTCTTCTACGACTGGATCCGTGACGGCGAGATCGAACTGGCTCCCCATCCAATCCTGGTGTCCGGAAAGAACTTCGGATCCGGATCGTCGCGGGAACATGCGGTCTGGGCCCTCGCCCAGTTCGGTTTCAAAGCAGTGATCGCACCGTCGTACTCGGACATCTTCTATTCCAACTGCACCAAGAACGGCTTCCTGCCGGTTGAGTTGCCTGAAGATGCCTGCCAGGCGATAGCCGCAACGGGCAGCTGCCGGATCGACCTTGAAAACCAGACAGTGAGCTGGGACGGGGGAGACGGCCGCTTCGAGATCGATGGTGAAATCAAACGCCGCCTGCTGGGCGGTCTCGACGACATCGCGCTGACCCTCCAGGACGAACATCTCGTCGAGGAGTTCGAAGCCGGTTCCGGCGGGTCCTACGGGCCAGTCACCACCTCGCTGCCATGAGTTCGGCAGGGGGCGGTCCGTCGGACTGGGACGCAACCAAATATGCCCGCGTCGCCACTCCCCAGAGGGAGTGGTCGGACGCGGTACTTTCCCGCCTGAACCTCGAAGGGACCGAGACGGTGATGGATGCCGGCTGCGGCAGCGGTGAAGTCACTGCGCACCTGCTCGAACGCCTGCCGCTAGGCAAAGTGGTCGCGGTCGACGGTTCACCATCGATGCTCGAAAAGGCACGGAAGCACCTGTCTTCCGACCGGGTTGAGTTTGTCTGCCAGGACCTCGACAGTCTGATTGTCGAAAAGCGCGTCGATCATGTGTTCTCAAACGCCACCTTCCACTGGATCAGCGATCACGACACCCTGTTTTCACGGATTCGCCAGGCGATCAGCCCCGGTGGAACCCTGGTCGCCCAATGCGGTGGCCGAGGCAACGTCGCCGAAATCGTCGCTGCCCTCGAACAGGTGACCAGAGAAGAACCGTACGTCGAGTACGTCGGTTCGATTGGTAACCCGTGGAACTTCGCGAGCCCGGACGAAACCGAAATCCGTTTGATCGGAGCCGGATTCGAAGACGCAAACTGCTGGCTCGAGGAGCGCATCGCCCACCCGGACGAACCCCAGGCATTCCTTGAAGCCTCGACCCTCGCTCCGATTCGCGAGCTGCTCCCGGACGAAGCCTTTCAGCCTTTCAGCGACCGCATGATGGAAGTCATGGGTCAGCCCGAAAATTTCAATTACGTTCGCCTCAACATCGAGGCGCGGCGGGCCTGACGGCCGCCCGACAATCAGGAGATCACCCATGAGTGAAAGCAAGAGAATCGTTGTATTGGCCGGAGACGGAATCGGACCGGAAATCGTCGGAGCCACCCGCCGGGTGCTCGATGCGGTCGGCAGCTTCGAGTACACCGAGCATCTGATCGGTGGCGCCGCCATCGACGAGCACGGAGTAGCCCTGACCGACGAAGTCGTCGACGCCTGCCGGGCATCCGACGCCGTGCTGCTCGGCGCGGTCGGTGGTCCCAAATGGGATGAAGCCGTCGCCAACGATCCAACCGCGCCGCGGCCCGAACAGGGACTGCTCGGCATCCGCAAGGAACTTGGGCTTTTCGCCAACCTGCGCCCGGTGAAACCATCGCCGGCGCTGATCGGCTCCAGCCCGCTGAAGGAAGAGCGGATCAAAGGAACCGACCTGCTGGTGGTCCGTGAACTCACCGGTGGCATCTACTTTGGTGACAGCGGACGCCGCGATGACAACGGTGGAACCGCTTACGACGAATGCGCTTACTCGGTACCGGAAATCGAACGCATCACAAGGGCCGCGTTCGACGCCGCCCGCCAGCGTGCCGTCGGCCGTGAATCCGGCCCCCGCGTCACCTCGGTCGACAAGGCCAACGTGCTCGAAAGTTCACGCCTCTGGCGGGAAACAGTGAAAATCGTCGCCAACGATTACAGCGACGTCGAACTTGACCACATGCTGGTCGACAACACCGCCATGCAGCTGGTTTCCCGTCCGACCGACTTTGACGTGATCGTCACCGAGAACCTTTTCGGCGACATCCTCAGCGACGAAGCCGCGATGCTGACCGGTTCGCTCGGCATGCTGCCGTCAGCCTCGATGGGTGCCGAAGGTGAACCCGGACTGTTCGAGCCGGTTCACGGATCGGCCCCCGACATTGCCGGCACCGGCAGCGCCAACCCGCTGGCAACCATGCTTTCAGCGGCGATGATGCTTCGGTACGGCCTGGGCATGGCTGATGCCGCCGACGCGATCGAGGCCGCCGTTGACGGGGTCCTCGAATCCGGTCTGCGCACCCCTGACCTCTTCAGTGGCGCCGACGGCGAGAGCAAGGTCGGGACCGAAGAAGTGACTGCCGCAGTCCTCGCAACCCTTACGAAGTAGCGTTACCATTCGTCATTCACCGAAAGCAGAAGGAGTTCTAAGTGGAAAAGGCTGAGTTCATATGGCACAGCGGCAAGTTCGTCCCCTGGGACGAGGCGCAGGTGCACGTACTGACTCATGGCCTCCACTACGGAACCGGCGTCTTCGAGGGCGTGCGTTGCTACGACGGGGAGAAGGGTCCGGCGATCTTTCGTCATGCGGACCACCTCAAACGGCTCGACCAGTCGGCCCGGATGTACTACCTGGACATCCCGTTCAGTGCCGAAGAGATCGGTGAAGCAACCCGTGAACTGATTCGCAGGAATGGCTTGCGTGACTGTTACATCCGTCCGCTGGCTTTCCGTGGATACGGCGAGATGGGCCTTTACGCAAAGTCGGCTCCGGTTGAACTGATCATCGCTGCCTGGCCCTGGGGCGCTTACCTCGGTGAGGATGGCAAGAAGCACGGGATCCGCGCCAAGGTTTCATCCTGGCGGAGGGTTTCGGGCGCGGGACTGATTCCGCACGCCAAAGCATCCGGCCAGTACCTGAACTCGATCCTCGCGAAAACTGAATCGGCTAACGCCGGTTATGAAGAAGCGATCCTGCTTGACGACCGTGGCTTTGTCTGCGAAGGCTCGGGTGAGAACATCTTCGTGGTCAAGGACGGCAAAGTGGCGACCCCGCCGCAGGTCGCTTCGATCCTCGATGGCATCACCCGCAAGTCAGTCATGCAGATCCTTGAGGACCGTGGTTTCCCGGTCGTGGAGCGGGACATTGCGCGCTCTGAGCTCTACACATGCGATGAAGTCTTCATGTGTGGCACCGCCGCCGAGATCGTGCCCGTTCGTGAGATCGACGATCACCCGCTCGGTGAGCCCGGTGAGGTAACCCAGATGGTTCAGGCCAAATTCGAAGATGCGATCTACGGTCGCGCTCCCGAGTACCTGGAGTGGCTCGATCTGGTCGGTGAGCCGGAAACGGTTGACGAACCGAGTAAAGTCACCAGTTAGATGCGTCGCCTCTTTCACGAAATCAACCGGATCTCCCGAATTACGGGTGCTGCGAGCTGACAGCTCGCGGCAGCGTGGCGATGGCCACGTCCGGACCCTCGGATCCTCAGTATCCGGTTTTGATTGTTTGAAAGGAATTGTTCGATGGAAAAGGTGAAGCTTTACGACACGACTCTGCGGGATGGAATGCAGGGGCACGGAATGTCGCTCTCGGCTGCCGAAAAGGTGCGGGTAGTGCACGCCCTTGACCGGCTCGGGGTGCAGTACATCGAGGCCGGATTTCCGTCCTCGAACCCGAAAGAAGCAGAACTCTTCTCGCTGCTTGCCGATGAAGAACTCCAGCAGGCACAGATCTGCGGATTTGGCATGACCCGTCGCCGGGGCGTGCCGGTCGAAGAGGACGAATCGCTGAGACTGCTCGCCGACACATTCGCTCCGGTAATCACCCTGGTTGGCAAAACGTGGTCGCTTCACCTGGAGAAGGTGACCAAGGTCTCGCCGGAAGAGAACCTGGCCATGATCAGCGAATCAATCGCGTTCCTGATCGAGCAGGGCAAAGAAGTCATCTATGACGCCGAGCACTTTTTCGATGCCTGGCGCGACGATTCCGGGTATTCGCTCGAGTGCCTGCGGGCCGCGGTTGATGCGGGGGCCTCGAACCTCAGCCTTTGTGACACCAACGGTTCGAGCCTGCCTGACCAGATCGCTTCCGCCACCCGGGAAGTCAGGGCGGCATTCGGAGATTCAGTCGAGCTTGGATGCCACGTTCACAACGACGCCGAGTGTGGTGTTGCCAATTCACTGGCCGCGGTAAATGAGGGCGTGCGGCTGGTGCAGGGCACGATGAACGGCTACGGCGAGCGTTGCGGCAACGCCAATCTGGTCTCGATCCTGCCAGCGCTACAGCTGAAAATGGGTTTCGACGTGGTTACCCCGGAGCAACTGGCCCAGCTTTCGACAGCTTCGCATTTCCTTGCGGAACTTCTGAACGTGCCGTTGAACCCGGACCAGGCCTACGTCGGCCGCAATGCTTTCGCGCATAAAGGCGGAATGCACGTGGCTGGAATCGCCGCAGACTCCCGTACCTTCGAGCATCTCGAACCAGCTCTCGTCGGCAATCAGACCTCGGTCCTGCCATCGGAGCTTTCGGGCAAGGCAACCGTGCTCCAGCGGGCCGAATCGATCGGTCTCGCAATGGACGACAGCCAGGCGCGCGAAGCGATCGACCTGCTCAAGGTCCGTGAACACAACGGATACCACTACGAAGCCGCTGAAGCGTCATTCGACCTGTTGCTGCGCAAACTCACCGGTGATTACGAGCCGCTGTTCAAACTGGAAGGCTTCCGGGTCACCACCGAGATGCGCGAAAGCGGCAACGTTGAAACCGAAGCGACGCTGAAGATCCTGGTTCAGGGCGAACGTCAACTGACCGTGGCCGAAGGCAACGGTCCGGTCAATGCGCTCGACAAGGCTTTGAGGCTCGCGATCACGAAGTACTACCCGCACCTTGCCGAAGTTGAACTGACCGGCTACCGGGTCCGCATCCTTGATTCCGACCACGGCACCGGGGCCGGGACCAGGGTCCTTCTGGATTCGACCAACGGTGATGAATCCTGGGGATCGATCGGCGTTTCGGAGAACATCATCGAAGCTTCCTGGGAAGCCCTGGTCGACTCACTCGAATACGCCTTCCCGAGATCTGGTTCCACCGACAACGGTGCGACCGGCAAATGAATGAAGAGCCGCTTCCCCTGGCGAAACCGGTAATCGGCGAAGAGGAGGAGCGGCTCGTCCTCGAAGTGCTGCGGTCCGGGCATCTTTCGCTGGGGCCGATGGGCCGGCGCTTCGAAGAGGAATTCGCCGCCTGGCTTGGAGTCGAAGACGCGGTATCGACCAACAGCGGCACCACCGCCCTTCACCTCGGGGTAAGGGCCAATGGCTGGGGCAAGGGGGATGAAGTGGTCCTTACCCCGTTTACGTTCGTGGCGAGCGGCAACTGCCTGCTCTACGAAGGTGTCAAACCGGTGTTTGCCGACATTGATCCGGTCACCCTGAACCTCGATCCGGACGCGGCCGAAGCTGCGATCGGCGAGAAAACCGCGGGCATCCTGCCGGTAGACATTTTCGGTTACCCGGCCGCGTGGCCGGAGTTCGAGCGTATCGCTGCCGAACGTGGGCTCGGCCTGCTTCAGGATTCCGCTCAGGCTCTGGGTGCGATCGACGATGAAGGCCGGAAAGCGGGCACCCGCGGGCACCTCGCGGTTTTCGCTTTCTACGCGAACAAACAGATGACCACCGGTGAGGGTGGCATGATAATTCCGCGCAATGCTGCCGAGGCCGAAACGCTGCGTTCCGAACGCAACCAGGGCCGGGCGGTCGACATGAACTGGCTCGATCACGACCGGCTCGGATTCAACTACCGCCTGTCCGACGTCGCGGCCGCCATCGGCGTGGCTCAGGTGGCGAAACTAGACCGGATCCTGGCTGACCGGGCTGCCGCCGCCGACCTCTATTCCAGTCATCTTGGCGAGATCGAAGGTCTCGAACTGCCAGCCCCGGACCGGGGTCAATCGCGACGCAGCTGGTTCGTATATCCGGTGCGCCTGCCCGTCGGTTCCGACCGGGACCAGATCATTCGCGACCTTGCCGAAGCCGGCATTCCGGCGAAGGCGTACCTGCCAGCCATCCATCTTTTCCCGCAGTTCCGTGAATTTGGATACAGCGAAGGGCAATTCCCCGTGGCAGAAGAGATCGCGGCCCGCTCGATGGCCCTTCCGTTCTACGGTGATCTGAGCGAAGCCGACGCGTCACGGGTGGCCGCCGCTCTTCGAACCGCGCTGAAGGCATAATCAGTCTCGTGTCCCGCTCTCACGAAAAAAGCACTTCCCGATTCCGCGACGAACCCGACCCGCGCTTCTGGCGCCTGAACCGTTCGATCGATTTTGACCGTCACCTGGCCCCATATGACGTGGTCCAGTCACGGGCCCATGCCAGGGCACTGAACCGTATTGGCGTGATCGCCGACGATGAGATCGTGAAGATCGACGGGGCGCTGGCCGCGATTGGTGACGAAATCGAGCGGGGTGAATTCGAATACCTGCCGGGCGACGAGGACATCCACATGGCCATCGAACGGCACCTCGGTGACCTGATCGGGGCACTTGCTGGCAAGCTGCACACCGGCCGTTCGCGAAACGACCAGGTCGCGACCGATATCTGCATGGCTGTCATGAATCACGCCACCCGGGCGCAGGAACGGCTCGCTGCCGTAATGAACGAGCTGCTGCGGCTGGCCAAGACCCATGATGCCTGGGCGATGCCCGGCTACACCCATCTGCAGCGGGCCCAGCCGGTTTACCTGGGGCATCATCTGCTGGCGTATTTCTGGATGCTCTCGCGTGACTGGGAGCGCTTCGGCGCCGCCCGGAAAGCGGCAGCCGTGATGCCACTTGGTTCAGGTGCCCTTGCTGGTGTCAACTGGAAGATCGACCGTCGTGCGGTAGCGGCCGACCTTGGATTCGATGACATCACTCCGAACTCACTTGACGGCACCTCGAACCGGGATTTCGTGCTCGACTATCTGTCGGCAGCGTCGATCTGTGCGACCCACCTGTCGCGACTCGGATCGGAACTTGTTATCTGGTCCAGTACCGAATTCTCATTCGTAACGATCGCGGAGCCATTCACATCGGGGTCCAGCATCATGCCGCAGAAGCAGAACCCCGATTCGGCGGAACTCCTGCGGGCGAAGGCCCCTCGGGTAATCGGTGATTTCACCACGCTGCTCGGGGTGATGCACGCATTGCCGCTTACTTACGGCAAGGACATGCAGGAAGACAAGGAACCGTTCTACGACGCCGTCGAAACGATCGAAGCCAGCCTCGAGATGACCACGGGGATTCTCGAAGAGATCGAATTCGACCAGGAACGCCTGCTGGCAGCTTCCGCCGACGAAATGCTTGCCGCAACCGAAGTAGCCGACCTGCTGGTACGCCGCGGGGTCACGTTCCGTGAAGCCCACGGAATCGTCGGTGATCTCGTGAGGCTCTGTGTGGCCGAAAACCGCAACCTGTCGGACCTGACCTTAGAAGAGCTGTCCGAGCGCTCTGACGAGCTCGATGACGAGTACTACGAGGTGCTCAAGCAGGGAAGCTGGCTTGAATCGAAGCTCAGCGAAGGCGGGACTTCAAGCGAAAGTCTGGCGATCCAGATCAAGTTCGCGACCGAACGCCTGAACTCTTTCTAACCGGGTGATGCTCCGCCGCTGGGGGCTCCGCCGCTCGGCGGGGTCGCCGGGGTCGTGGGTGCGGTCGGAGGTGGCGTTGCGGGCGTGGCCGGAACTTCGGGGGTCGGGGTAACCGGTTCCGGCTCGGGGGCCGGGGCGGTGGTCTCCGGCTCCGTGGTCGCCGGCGGAACGTAAGTCTCGGTTGATGGCGGGGCCACATACGGCTCGACGGTGGTGCCCTCGGAAGATGAGCTTTCGGCTTCTTCTTCGGCAGCCTTGGCGGCTTCTTCTGCTTCCCGTTCGGCAGCCCGGCCTTCTTCGATCGCCTGCCATGCCTCGACCACGCGGGCCCAGATCAGTGCCGGGTAGGTTCCGCCATCTACCGGGCTTCCGCCATATTCGGTAAGCATCTGCTGGTAGCCCTCGGCGTATCCGACCCAGACGCAGGCGGTGATTTCGGTGATCGCACCACAGAACCAGGCGTTGGTGTTGTCGGTGGTGGTGCCGGTCTTGCCCCACTGGGACTCGTCGCCGACGTTGGCGTTCTTGCCGGTACCGTCGGTAACGACCGTATGAAGGATGCCTTTGGCCGTCGTCGCGACGTCCGGGTCGATCACACCGGTGCTGAGGACCTCGTTGTTGCCGCCCTTGATCGTCTTGCCTGAATCATCGGTGACCTTGGTGTAAGCGACTGGTGTGTCCCCTGGATCCGGGGCGAGCGTGCCACTGACCCGGCGACCATCGTTGGCCAGCGTGGTGAAAGCGTAGGTCCACTGGAGCGGGGTCACTTCGGAAGTGCCGAGCACCATTGCCGGGTTGGTGTCGACTTTGTCCGTGACGCCTGCCTTGTGAATTGTCCTGGCGATCGCTTTCGGGCCACCCTTGATGCCCTCGATTCCGACCTGGGCATAAACCGCATTGTCGGAGAGGGTGGTGGCGTTAGCCAGCGTGATCGGTCCGTTGTAGTAGTCGCCGTAGTTCTTGACTTCGAAGAGTTCTTTGTTCTTTTTGCCGAAGTAGAAGTTCTGGATAGATGAATCCCAGATCGAATCCGGTGAGATTCCCTGCTGCAGGGCCGTGGTCAGCACGAACGGCTTGACGGTTGAGCCCGGCTGCCTGTAACCCTGGGTAGCGAGGTTGAATGGCCGGTTCTTGAAATCGAAGCCACCGACCATCGCGTCGACCGTTGCGTCGGCGTTGTTGATTATGACCACCGAAGCGTCGGGCCCAACCCCGCCAATCGTGCTGGTAATCGCATCTTCGGTCGCCGCCTGGACCTCGAGATCAAGCGATGTCTTGACTTTGAGTCCGCCGAAGAAGGTCCGGCCTGCCCCGTAACGGTCCACCAGCTGCTGGCGGATCCATTCCGTGAAGTAGGGGGCTTTCGAGTCGAGCGACGGAAGTTCGATGTCCGACGAGGCGGGCAAAGCTTCTTTCGAGCCATCGTCGTACTGCTCCTGGGTGATGTAACCCTGCTCCAGCATCTTCACGAGGACGGTGTTCCGGCGCAGCAACGCGGCCTCCGGGAACTGGGCCGGGTCGTAGCCGTATGGATTCTGGATGATGCCGGCCAGCAGTGCCGCTTCCGAGGGGGTCAGGACTTCAGCGCAGGGGGACTCTTCGGTGCCACAGGTGGGATGGGCCTTGCCGAAATAGGTGCGGGCGGCGGCTTCGACCCCGTATGCGCCCGATCCGAAGTAGACGGTATTCAGATACTCGGTGAGGATCTTGTCCTTCGTCCACTCCTGTTCGATGTGGTAGGCGAGGGCGATCTCCTTCATCTTCTGGAGCGGGGACCGGTCGTTCTGCGCTTCAAGGGCCTGCTTGATCAGCTGCTGAGTGATCGTCGAAGCTCCCTGCTTGGCGCTACGCGTGATGATGTCCTGAACGATTGCTCGTCCGAGGCCCCGGTAATCGACGCCACGGTGTTCGTAGAAACGCGCGTCTTCGATCGAGACCACGGCGTTCTTCATGTTCGGGGAGATCTTGTCGGCCGGGATCAGCGTGCGGTTCTCGTTGCTGCTCAGGGTTCCGATGTATTCACCCTGGCTGTCGGTGACCACCGAGTTCTTGGACTCCTTGTACTGGGCGTACTTCTCGATTGCCGGTAGATCCTGGGACACGGCCATGAACATTCCGAAGAAAGCCGAGCAGATCCCCAGCGTTCCGAGTCCGAGCACGATGAACAGGATCCGGAGCTTCTTGACCTTGGGCTTGGGCGGCTTCGAGGGTGGCGGTACCGGTGGCATCGCGACGGGAACCGACCCGTTGCCACCGCCGTTGCCGTTCCCATTGCCGCTTTTAGTTCCCGGCGGTGGGGGAATTTCACCCAGGGACAGGGTGTCGTTTCCGTCCTGGCCTGACGTGGCTGTCTTCTCGCGCCCGAAACGTTCGCGCAGGCTGCGCTTTTCGCCGGAACCGGCAGCAGCGGCAGCTTTGTTCTGCTTGCGTTCGGCCCGTGTTGTTTTCGGCTTCGAAGTCCTGGCAACGGTGCGGCTACGGTCTGTCTTGGCCGTTTTTCCTCCGGGCGGGCGCAGCACGCTGCCGCCGTCGCCATCGGCGACGGTAGGGGCATCGCTTGCGTGCCCGTCTTTCCGGGAATCACTGCCCGGCGGATGCTTTGTAGTTCGAGTAGCCATCTGATGGCGCTGCAGGACCGGTGTGCAGAACGGGCAGTATTGCCCAGAAAGCGGCGGTTTCCTAAGAAAGAAACACCTGAGAATCACCAAGTCTCGGTTTCCACTCTAGCATTAGCATCGTGTCAGCAAGAGCAGATAACCAGGCAAGTGACGTATCTCCGGAATCGGTCCAGCGGGCCGCCGGACTGAGCGCAAATTCAGTTGAAGCGCTGCCCGGGGGTGGACTCGCCCGGCAGCTGGAGCGCGGCAGGCCGTTGCGGATCAAGCTGGGGATCGATCCCACCGCGCCGGATATACATCTGGGGCACACGGTCGTGCTGAACAAACTCCGACAGTTTCAGGATGACGGCCACCAGGTGGTTCTGATCATCGGCGATTACACAGCGAGGGTTGGCGATCCCACCGGACGCTCTGCGCAGAGGCCGATGCTGGCCCCGGAAACGATCGATGCCAACGCCCGCACTTTCCAGGAACAGGCGTTCAAGATCCTGGACCCGGACCGTACCGAGGTCCGGTTCAACAGTGAGTGGTTGCGAATGGAGCCGGAGGACCTCCTGGGCCTGATGGCCAAAGCAACGGTCAGCCAGCTGCTCGAACGCGACGACTTCCAGAAACGCATGAACGCCGAGGAGCCGATCTCGGCACTCGAGTTGCTCTATCCGTTGCTTCAGGGGTATGACTCGGTGGCGATCAAGTCCGACGTGGAACTCGGTGGCACCGACCAGAAGTTCAACCTGCTCTTCGGCCGATCGATCCAGTCCGCTTATGAAGTGCCGCTACAGACGGTCATGACGATGCCGATCCTGCCGGGGGTGGACGGGGTGCGACGGATGTCGAAGTCGACCGGGAACTACATCGGGGTGACCGACCCTCCGGAAGAGATGTTCGGCAAGGTGATGAGTGTTCCGGATGACACGACTCCGGACTACTGGCGTCTTCTGCTCGGGATGGAACCGCCGGCCGATCCCCCGAACATCGCCAAGCGCGCACTGGGGCGGGCACTGGTGACCCGCTTTCATGATGAAGACGCCGCCCGGGCGGCCGAGGAGCACTTCGACCGGGTCTTCGTTCGCCATGAGGCACCGGCCGATGTCGAAGTCTTCGAGTTCTCCGACGGCCAGGTTCACCTGCCGGCAGCCCTGGCCGAAGCTTTCGGGATCAGTCGAAGCGAAGCCCGTCGGGTAATAGCCCAGGGTGGAGTGAAGCGTGACGGCGAAGGATTGCCCTCCGACCAGCTCGATTACGACGCGAACGAACTCGACGACTGCGTCCTCCAACTCGGGAAGAGACGCTTCAAACGCTTCAAATTGGCTTAGTAAAGCCAAGTCAAAATACGTCACGACACGTTCCTGAAAATCATGTATTGTTCCACGTCCGCTGAGTCGGGCAAGCAGTTCGACTCAAGTGTCCCATGCGATGAACTCCATCCCATCGGCGCACGCGGTCTTTGAAAACTGAGCAGCGTGCATTTACTCTGGACTTCTGGTCCGGAGATGAATGTTCGAGCCCGATTTATATTGTCTGATCTTTCGAGATCGGACGCATGTTTGGCGCGCCAGCGCGTCAGATATGTAGTTTCAAACCGTCATATCCGTCTCCGTACATGTGTACCGCGGAGACATTTCGATATGACACGCTTTTCGTTCAATTGTTAGAGGAACCTGGACTTCGGTCCGGGAGTTCGGCCTTTCGAGGCCGGCATTGATACCTCGCAACATTTTTTACGGAGAGTTTGATCCTGGCTCAGGACGAACGCTGGCGGTGTGCTTAACACATGCAAGTGGTGCGACGAACCAGAGCTTGCTCTGGGGCAAAGCCGCGAACGGGTGAGTAACACGTGGGTAATCTACCCCGATGACCGGGACAACCCGAGGAAACTCGGGCTAATACCGGATGTGGTACGGAGACATAAGTCTCTTTACTAAAGGTAGCTTCGGCTTCCGCATTGGGAGGGGCCCGCGGCCCATTAGCTAGTTGGTGGGGTCAAGGCCTACCAAGGCAACGATGGGTAGCTGGTCTGAGAGGACGATCAGCCACACTGGGACTGAGACACGGCCCAGACTCCTACGGGAGGCAGCAGTGGGGAATCTTGCGCAATGCGCGAAAGCGTGACGCAGCAACACCGCGTGAGGGAAGACGGCCTTAGGGTTGTAAACCTCTTTCAGATGGGACGAAGGTGATGCGGTGAATAGCCGATGTCATTGACGGTACCGTCAGAAGAAGCTCCGGCTAACTACGTGCCAGCAGCCGCGGTAATACGTAGGGAGCGAGCGTTGTCCGGAATCATTGGGCGTAAAGAGCATGTAGGTGGATCAATTAGTCTGCTGTGAAAGTCAAAGGCTCAACCTTTGAAAGCCGGTGGATACTGTTGATCTAGAGTACGGAAGAGGCGAGTGGAATTCCTGGTGTAGCGGTGGAATGCGCAGATATCAGGAGGAACACCAATAGCGAAGGCAGCTCGCTGGGACGTTACTGACACTGAGATGCGAAAGCGTGGGGAGCAAACAGGATTAGATACCCTGGTAGTCCACGCCGTAAACGATGGGTACTAGATGTGGGAGGTGTCGACTCCTCCCGTATCGTCGCTAACGCAGTAAGTACCCCGCCTGGGGAGTACGGCCGCAAGGCTAAAACTCAAAGGAATTGACGGGGGCCCGCACAAGCAGCGGAGCATGTGGTTTAATTCGACGCAACGCGAAGAACCTTACCTGGGCTTGACATGTATGTGACCGCCATAGAGATATGGCTTCCCTTCGGGGCACATTCACAGGTGGTGCATGGCTGTCGTCAGCTCGTGTCGTGAGATGTTGGGTTAAGTCCCGCAACGAGCGCAACCCCCGTCCTATGTTGCCATCATTTAGTTGGGGACTCATAGGAGACTGCCGGTGACAAACCGGAGGAAGGTGGGGACGACGTCAAGTCATCATGCCCCTTATGTCCAGGGCTACACACGTGCTACATTGGCGCATACAGAGGGTTGCAATACCGTGAGGTGGAGCGAATCCCAAAAAGTGCGTCTCGGTTCGGATTGAAGGCTGCAACTCGCCTTCATGAAGATGGAGTTGCTAGTAATCGCAGATCAGCAATGCTGCGGTGAATACGTTCCCGGGCCTTGTACACACCGCCCGTCACACCACGAAAGCGAGCAACACCCGAAGCCAGTGGCCTAACCGCAAGGAGGGAACTGTCGAAGGTGGGGTTCGTGATTGGGGTGAAGTCGTAACAAGGTAGCCGTAGCGGAAGCTGCGGCTGGATCACCTCCTTTCTAGGGAGTATCCCTATATGTCGACAGGCTCGACAACCGTCTCTTTTGAGACAACAGACGCTGCTCAGTTTTGAGAGACCGCCCATGGGAATCCCCCGTGGTAGCGCGCCTCGATGAAGCTTGAAAACTGCACAATGGCCAATATTGAAGAAATATTGAAATATTGAATTAAAATGAGTAACAAGGCGGCACAAATATCCTTATTTGTGCCGGCTCACCGTCAAGATAGTAAGGGCGTACGGTGGATGCCTTGGCACCAGGAGTAGATGAAGGACGTGGACGGCTGCGATAAGCCGCGGTGAGACGCTGAACAGTCTTTGACCCGCGGATTTCCGAATGGGGAAACCCGGCGCTAGTAATGTGGCGTCATCCGTCGATGAATACATAGTCGGCGGAGTACAAGCGAGCGAACTGAAACATCTAAGTAGCTCGAGGAAAGAAAATCAAACGAGACTCCCTGAGTAGTGGCGAGCGAAAAGGGATCAGCCCAAACCGATCAGCTGTAAGAAGACACTCGTTGTCTGATCGGGGTTGTAGGACGCATGCCTCAGCCGTGTCTGGCTGGGCAGCAGTTACAAAATCAGGTGATAGACGAAGAGATTGGAACATCTCACCATAGAGGGCAAACGTCCCGTAGTCGAAATCGCACTGAACTGCTGATTGTGTTCCTGAGTAGGACCACACCCGTGAAACGTGGTCTGAACCTGGGGGGACCACCCTCCAAGGCTAAGTACTCCCTGGTGACCGATAGTGAACTAGTACCGTGAGGGAAAGGTGAAAAGTACCCCGGAAGGGGAGTGAAATAGTACCTGAAACCATACGCCTACAAGCGGTCGGAGCACCTTCGTGGTGTGACGGCGTGCTTTTTGCATAACGAGCCGACGAGTTACTCTTCAGTGGCAAGGTTAAGCGATGAGCGGAGCCGCAGCGAAAGCGAGTCTGAATAGGGCGAACATAGTCACTGGAGGTAGACCCGAAACTGAGCGAGCTATCCATGGGCAGGCTGAAGCGGGGGTAAGACCTCGTGGAGGGCCGAACCGACCTAGGGTGAAAACTGGGCGGATGACCTGTGGATTGGAGTGAAAGGCTAATCAAGCTCAGAGATATCTGGTTCTCTCCGAAATATATTTAGGTATAGCGTCGAGTGTTATATGTTCTGGCCGTAGAGCACTGATTGGACTAGGGGCCCTACCAGGTTACCGACTTCAGTCAAACTCCGAAGACCATTACAGTTAGCTCGGCAGTCAGCGTATGGGGGATAAACTTCATATGCGAGAGGGGAACAACCCAGACCATCAGCTAAGGTCCCCAAGTACTGGCTAAGTGGTAAACGATGTCCGAATGCATAGACAACCAAGAGGTTGGCTTAGAAGCAGCCACCCTTGAAAGAGTGCGTAACAGCTCACTGGTCAAGTGTTCGGGCGCGGATAATGTAGCGGGGCTAAAGCCAGTCACCGAAGCTATGGGTGTGTACGCCTGAGGGCAGTACACGCGGTAGGAGAGCGTTCTCAGTGTGTAAGCGTTGGCGTAAGCCTTCGTGCGGTGCTGAGAAGTGAGAATGTCGGCATGAGTAACGAAAGAGGAGTGAGAATCTCCTCCACTGATTGTCCAAGGTTTCCTGAGTAAAGTTCGTCTGCTCAGGGTTAGTCGGGACCTAAGGCGAGGCCGAAAGGCGTAGTCGATGGCTAACAGGTTGATATTCCTGTACCACGTTGAATCCATTATGACCGATGGGGGGACGGGGAAGGGTAAGAGAACCCAGGCGATGGTTGTCCTGGGGCAAGTACGTAGCTAGTCGTTATAGGAAAATCCGTAACGGCGTTATGACGCGAGGTGCGATGCCAGCTGGTTTGATTACCGGCAAGTCTCTGAGCCCATGCCTCCAAGAAAAGCCTCTAGGCAGGATTCATGTGCCCGTACCGATAACCGACACAGGTGGACACGTAGAAGATACTAAGGTGAGCGAGATAACCCTCGTTAAGGAACTCGGCAAAATCGCCCCGTAACTTCGGGAGAAGGGGCGCCCCGTTAGAGTGAAATCCATACGGATGGAGCTCGAGGGGGCCGCAGTGAATTGGTCCAACCGACTGTTTACCAAAAACACAGGCCTCTGCTAAGTCGTAAGACGACGTATAGGGGCTGACGCCTGCCCGGTGCTGGAAGGTTACGCGGACTTGTTAGCTTTCGAGCGAAGCAACGAAGCTAAGCCCCAGTAAACGGCGGCCGTAACTATAACGGTCCTAAGGTAGCGAAATTCCTTGTCGGGTAAGTTCCGACCTGCACGAATGGCGTAACGAGTTGGACGCTGTCTCAACGAGGGACTCGGTGAAATTGGAGTCTCGGTGAAGATACCGAGTACCCGCATCAAGACGGAAAGACCCCGTGAACCTTTACTACAACTTGATATTGGAGTTTGGTGTGTTCTGTTCAGGATAGGTGGGAGACAGTGATCCAGCGGCTGCGGCTGCTGGGGAGTCAACCTTGAGATACCACCCTTGACATACCGGGCTTCTAACACTGTGCCGTAATCCGGGCAGTGAACAGTGTCAGGCGGGTAGTTTGACTGGGGCGGTCGCCTCCCAAAATGTAACGGAGGCGCCCAAAGGTTCCCTCAGTACGGTTGGAAATCGTGCGTAGAGTGTAAAGGCAGTAAGGGAGCTTGACTGCGAGACCGACGGGTCGAGCAGGTACGAAAGTAGGGCTTAGTGATCCGGCGGTAGCAAGTGGAAGCGCCGTCGCTCAACGGATAAAAGGTACTCCGGGGATAACAGGCTTATCGCTTCCAAGAGTCCATATCGACGAAGCGGTTTGGCACCTCGATGTCGGCTCGTCGCATCCTGGGGCGGGAGTACGTCCCAAGGGTTGGGCTGTTCGCCCATTAAAGCGGCACGCGAGCTGGGTTCAGAACGTCGTGAGACAGTTCGGTCCCTATCTGATGTGGGCGTTGGAGAATTGAGAGGATTTGTCCCTAGTACGAGAGGACCGGGATGAACGTACCTCTGGTGTAGCTGTTGTCCTGCCAAGGGCATCGCAGCTTAGCTACGTACGGAACGGATAACCGCTGAAGGCATCTAAGCGGGAAGCCGTCCTCGAGATGAATTCTCCCATCTCTTTAAGAGAGTAAGACCCCTGGTAGACCACCAGGTTGATAGGCCGGCGGTGGAAGGGTGGTAACACCTGTAGCTGACCGGTACTAATGGGTCGAGGGCTTGACGGATATTTATTTTAGTGGGTCATTGTGCAGTTTTTAAGCCTCATCGAGGCCCATAGTCTCGACATATTTCCGGTGGTGCAATAGCGTGGAGGAAATACCTCTTCCCATTCCGAACAGAGTAGTCAAGCTCTACAGCGCCGATGGTACTTGGGGGGCAACCCCCTGGGAGAGTAGGTCGCCGCCGGTTTTTTCATGACAAGAGTCGCCCTTCGGGGCGGCTCTTCGTCGTTCCAGGGCCATTTGTCAGATGTAGTCCAGATCTCGCCCAACGAGAGCGCATCTGTCGGGCCCTTCGCACCGGATGGCCCCGTGATACCTGAGAGGCGTGAACGTGCGCCAGTCGGCGCATGGCAGCCTCGTTAATTCAGGAGTGGCGGATGCAAGCCAATTGTTGGGCAGCGCTCACGAGCCTTTCGCCATCGATGCAGACGTCATGGTCTAGCGAGCGGCCGGTTGCTTCAGCGGTCAGTTTGTCGAACTCGGTTGAAGCTGCCTCAACCGAACCCGGAAGATGTGCTCGCATCTTTGGGTTTAGCGTGGGGCCGGGCATTTACCGGCGGCCCTCAACCGTTTCCGGTATTTGTTCATGGAGGAATGGCGGAAGTCCCCGTGGGTCTGTTGCTTGAGGCTTTTGATCCGTTCCCGGTGATATCTCGAGCTCAGGCTTTCGTTATGACCGATCACGTCTTTGACCTTGATGTCGTAAACGCATCGCAGCCACCGGGTCAGTTTGAGTGAGCTCCGCATTTGCCGTTTGCGCCCAAGTACCGCCTGGTCGCTGTATCCCACGTGTTCGATTCCGATGCTCATGTAGTTCAGTCCGACCACGTGGCGACAGCGTGTTCTCAGGTTTACGAGTTGGTAGACACGCCCTCCCGGGGCAATCGCGAAATGGGCGCAGGTATTGGGAAGCTCACCGAGTTCAGCATCGGGGTAGTCGGGAGCGAAGGTATTGAAGATCTGGTCGACCGTTCCGGTCTGTGAGTAGTGCTGAACGATCTGAAGGTGGCGCCTCAGACGCCATTCCCGCTTTCCGTAATGACGGAGCGAATATGCCGCCATCTCCCGCTTGCGTTTGCTGCCGAAAGGAATCAGCTTCTGGCGTATCTTCGGTTTGATTCGACTTGTGGGGGAGTGGGCGCTGGAACTGGCCGGTTTTGCTTGGGCGATGGCCGGTGTGTCGGTTCCCTGCGGCATCCAGAAGAGTCCTGCGGCGGCGGCCAGGGAAATCACGAGTGCGATAGGGGCGACGGTGCGGGCTCGGAGTTGCATCCCGGGACCGTATCCCACAGGGTTCAGGCGCCGATGTCCAACCTGATGCGTGGAGGTAGCAAGGCGTCTGGCAGGCCGGTAGCGGGACCGGAAGCGCAGGTACCACGACGGCTGCGGGTAGTACGTGTTGTTTCTGCCGGCCTGTCGCGCACTGGGCGTTCGGTTCTGGTCATCGGTTTCAGCCTCGAACGGCCAGGTTGGCAGGACGCTTCGACCATTCTGTGATCCGGGGCGTCGGGGTATTCGAGGCCGTATTCACCAAGCGTGGCGAACTCGATAATCAGGTCCAGGGCATCGGCGGCTTTCGCCGGAATACTTTTGATTGATACGAACATAGGTTCGTAATGTACGGACCCATTCGGACACGAACGTGTGTTTGCAATATCCCGTGCAGGACGCTTCGAAAACCTTGTCATAGAGCCAAATGCATTTCCGAAATGCAAACAGGTGTTCGCAAATTGCGGAGACTTCGATGGCCCCGTCAGCGCCGGACGCTTCGCAGTTTCAGCTTCAGGCGGGACGAGGACTGGTTCCCGGCGGCATCTTTCGCGGAAACCCGGATCCTTACTTTCAGTTTCTTGCCGCGCCTGAGGCTCTGCCTCACTGCCCTGGCTGGTCGCTTCCCGAGTTTGAGAACCAGCTTCGACCGTGAATTCGCAGTGAGGCCTAGCTGCTTCTTCTTGAAACGGTAGGTCTTTAGTTTCGACTTGCGGCCGGTTTTCGGTACTACGACCTTGGCGGTCGCGGTCGCAGAGCAGGCTTCACTGCAGGTGATCTTCAGGATCACGCGCCGGTTGCTTGACTGGCGTTTCTTCGCCTTGAGCGTGAGCCTGGGGGAGTCGGTGTCAGCCGGAGGCTGGGTTGGGGGCTCGGTCGGAGGTTCGACCGGGGGCAGGGTCGGCTCGACCACTTCGAAGGAGGCCTCGGCCGG
>JBAUOE010000227.1:0-1853 GCA_049579585.1 Solirubrobacterales bacterium
ACTTCGAGGCTGGTCCTGAGGTTGCGATTCATCGAAGAGATGACCCAGAGCGAGATCGCTGATCGAATCGGCTATTCACAGATGCATGTGTCGCGGCTTCTGCGCCGCAGCCTCGACGCCCTGACCGAAAACGGCGGCATCTCCGGAATCGCGGACTGATTCGACGGCCCCGTAGCGGGCTGCGTTTCCTGGTCAGGTTGATACCGCTTCAGGCCAACGGAGAATCTCGCCAACCTTGAGGATCGTCGATTCCACCGCGGTCGCTCCGGTGGCTTCAGTGAATGCTTCTGAAGCGTTGGTCACCGGCTCGTAAAGACCGGGTTCATCGATTCCGCCGTAGTGAATCGGCACGGCGAGCGATGCCCGGAGAAGCATTGCCGCGATCGCGGCGGATTTCGGATCGAGGGTGACCGGAAAGGGACTCGGTGGCTGTCGGTGAGGGAAGTCGCAGATCGCACCGTTTATTGGCAGGAATGCGGCGTCGAAAGATTTGAACCGTGAAGTTATCGGCCACCAGTAACCGTGGAAGGTGGTGTCGCCGCCGTGGAAGATGCGGCGACCGGCTGCCTCGACCACCCAGGAGAACTGAGGGTCCCCGAAGCCGTCTACTGCCGGCACCGGGGTTACCGTGAACGGTCCGATTTGCCGTGTTTCCCATTCAGCGACGGCTACGGTTTCGGCATTGAGTTCAGCCAGGCCAGTCTCGGCTTTCCAGGTGGCTGCCCGGTCGAGGTCGTCCCCGACGGCTGGGGCCGGGCGTAGTACCAGCCCGCCAGGCTTCAGCGATCGTTTGATCGCAACCGGATCGGCGTGGTCGGCGTGAAGGTGAGTAACCAGTGCTGCGTCAACCGGGCCTGACGGCGCCGGCAGATCTCCGGTGATCTCGTCGATTAGCGGCGCGAAGGAGTGGCGCTCTTCAAACAGGTCGATCACGATCCGGTGACCTTCGGTTTCGAGTTGAAGGCCGGCCCATCCCAATCGTCTGATCACGAGTTCGTTATTCATGGCTGGCATTAATAGCAGACGATCGTTCGCTAACGAAGGATTTGTTCGCTAGGCTTCTTACCATGAGCCCCCGCGTGTCCGATGCCGTCGCCGCCGAAACCCGCTCCGGAATAATCGAAGCTGCGGTCAGACAGGCATCCATGGAAGGACTCGAATCCGTAACCATCGGCCGGCTGGCAGGCCAGCTGAACATGAGCAAAGCCGGGGTTATCGGACCATTCGGCACAAAAGAAGAGATGCAGCTGGCAGCCCTAGAAGAAGCGATCCTGATGTTCACCGCTGACGTCTGGACCCCGGTCGAAAAGATCGAACCGGGAATGCCACGTCTCGAAGCCGTCTGCGAATCGTGGCTCGACCATCTGATGGGCGACACCTTCCCCGGCGGCTGCTTCCTGACCCAATCGGCAACCGAATTCGACGGTCGCCCCGGACCGGTGAGGGACAGGGTGGCTAACTACTCGTCCCTGTGGGAAAAGGTCCTGGCGCGTGACGCCAGAATTGCCGTGAATAAGGGTGACCTGCCGGTCGGCACTGACCCCTCCCAGGTCGCATTCGAAATCGGTTCGATCGCCCAGGGGGTGAATCAGGCGAAGCAGCTGCGTCGCCGGACAGACGCACGGAAGCGTGGTCGTTTGGCGATCAGACGGATCCTCAGCCCTGACCGGCACCACTCGCCCTAATCGTTCAGTTGCCGAACCAGCGGGCCCTGCGAAGCGGGCCAAAAGAAGCTTTTTCTTCTGCCAGCTCCGCCGACGGAACTTTGAGCTCGCTCTTCTTCCCGGAACCGGACAGAAAGTCGATGTCGATCCGGGCCACTTGCCCTTCACCGAACTCGACGTAACAGGAAC
>JBAUOE010000228.1:0-6063 GCA_049579585.1 Solirubrobacterales bacterium
CGGTGAAGAACTTGTCTTCGTCTCCGTCTCCTACCGCTGCGGCCACCGCCGCTACTTCACCGAAGTCGGAGCCTCCGTAGGGGATGTAACCAAGTGCCCAGGTGCCGAGCTGGTTCAGGAATTCATCCTCGAAAAGATTGGTCACTGAAAGTTCCTCCGTCGCAGGAAAGGGTCTCGAGGAACATATTAACCCGAGGTGACACCCCCAGCGAAATCCGAGTCAGCCAAGACGGCTCATGAAAGCGAGGCGCCTATTCCGTGATCGTGGTGTCATAGCCTGATGTCATGAGCAAGAGGCCAAGTCGAAAGCAGCGATACGCCCGTCGACGAAAGCGGCGAATGGATCGAGTCGAACACGACCTGAGTGACGCTCAGTGGGCAGAGCTAAAAGAGGCGTGGGGCGCCTGCGCCTACTGTGGCAGCGACGAGGACGAGTTGCAGCGTGATTGCATGCTGCCGATTTCGCGTGGTGGCCGCTACACCATCGACAATGTCATTCCCGCATGTCGCTCCTGCAACGCAAGCAAATGCAACCATGAAGTCACAACATGGATGAGACGCAAACGTCTTGACGAGCGAGCCTTCCTGACGCGTCACCTCAAAATCCAGAAGGACCTGTCGCCCGCCACGTTCCAGCCCCAAGCCGGTCGGGCACCTGCCGAAACAACTACAGATGCGATGGATTAACCGTTAGGAAAAGTGTTGCCCAAAGAACGGACTAGGACCGTTCGCATGGATGCGCGAAGTTTGGATAAGTCGGGGAGATTTGCCCTGAATCCGGCTCATCTGGGCCCAGCACTTATTCTCGGGTTTGGTCTGATCTGCCGCGGATCATCCTCAGGCCCGCCCAGATGAACCAGACGATGAGGCCCAGCCCGAAGATTGCACCCACGTCCTCCAGCGCTGGCACGATAGTCACGATTCCAGCGATTCCGGCGATCATCCCGAGGTAGTTGAGTACATTCGGCATTGAAGCGGCCCGCATGGCTCCCACGCTGACCAGCAGGATCCAGATACCGCCGACGATTTCGTTACCTCCGCCGAGGGCATTCTGCACTGCGTCGAGTGACGACCAAACCGCTTCGGCCTGACCGGGGTTCGAACTGCTCAGTTCGGAAACGGTGTCCAGGCCGATGATCGCGATCATGCCGGAAGCCAGCACCAGAACCGCCCAGATGAATCCGAAGACAGCAGCTGTCTGGGCCAGGATCAGGGACCCGGCCCTGATCCGCTCATACATGGCGATCACCAGGGGAACCAGAGCCACGCCAAAGAAAATATAAATCGCCAGATACCAGGCGAACAACGGTCCCTGATTGTCAACGACAAACTCAACTGACTCGGTCACTGAGGGGCTGCCGGTCGTGTAGTCGGTAAGCAGGCCAAGGAGCAGTACGAAACCGAATATGAAGGTCGCGGCTTCGATCAGGGCCGCGATGCCTCCGATTTTCTGGTGGCTCGACGCGGCAGCTTGCTGTGAGTCTTTCAAGACGTCCTTTTGGTTTTGGTGACTGGTCAGCCATAATTTAGCTAACGCAGTCCGCTCCTGTCCCCTGAAGATTTTGCCTCTTGCCGCGTTCCAAACCGTCGACACCGAGACGTCGTCAATGCGTTCAGTGGCGTCCCATGCGTCCCTTCTGGCCCCGTCTATGGACGCAACGCGCTCTGGTCCTCGAATGGTGGAATTTCTGACCCTACTCCGCCGGAGCCCCACCAGCCGGAGGCCCACCCGCCGGCGGTCCGCCGGCCGCAGCACCATCATCTGCCGCTTCGATGGTCTTGCCACTGAAGCAGGTCAACACAGCGTTGTCCTTGACCTGATTGGCGTGGTAGTGATAGCCAAGCTCCGATGTCTCGTGACCATTGCACTCGTCCAGACCGGCATCGGCCTCCTCTTTTTCACTGTAGGGACCATGGATGGCATATCCGTCCATCGCATAGCCGAACATCGCGGTCTCGCCGTCGGCAACCTCCTGGGTTGAGTCGGAACAGCCCGTCGTTGCATGCATGTGGTAGCCCTCTTGTGGATTGACGTGGCCGCCGCACGGGTCGAATGCTCCGATTGTGTAGTTGCCCAGGATGAGATCTATCGGTGCGCTGTTCTCGATCAACACGCCGTCCAGCGTGACCCCCAGCTTTTCGCTGGCCACAGTGGGACTATCAACCTTGCTCGGGGTGGCAGGTATCTCCACGTCAGCCGGGATTGCTTTGCCGCCCTCGACCCACTCAATCTCGCCGTACACACAGCGATTTACAGGATCGGCGTCAGTCTGAGCTCCTCCGGTGACGAGGTCGTTGAACTTCTCGGAGGTGTCCGTCGACAGGACCTTTCCGTCCTCGTCGTAAAGCTTCCATGTCGGATCATCGTAGGTCTCGGCGAGATCCAGAATGAACTGACCGTCGATGTCGTAAACGGCCTCGCCGTCGAACCAGATCCCAGCGCCGGGGTCGGATGTGGTCTCCGGGCACCATGGTCCGATCTTCTCGCGGGTGGCCGGAAAACCGGCAATCGTAAGGTCGTAACACGTGGACTCGGTTCCATCCACGAGAGTGCAGTCCGTCTGTACAGCCTCTTCGGTCAGCGCGCCCTCGAAGAATGCCGCAGGATCAATCGCCCCCACTTTCACATCGGATTCGCCTGACGACTGGGTAGTCGTGGCCTCGTCCGAGCCGTCGTCAGCGGATTGGTCTGTGCCGCAGCCAGATACGACAAGGAGCAGGCTGGTTATCACAAGAACTAACGTTGTTTTGATCTGGTTCCTTTTCGTTTTGCTTCAAGGACGAACGGTTCGGATTGGTTTCCATCAGGCAACACCGGTGAAGATCCGGTCTGCCGTCCAGACCACGGCAATCAACGCCGCTATGGCCGCAGCCGGCACCTGAACCCAGGCCATGCGATCCACCAGACCCTTGGAGATGAGCCAGAGTGCCGCAATGATCGCCAGAACGACGGCGGTCTGGGCGACGTCGATACCGACGTTGAAAGCAGCAAGCGAAGCAACGTGCTGTGAGGTGGCAAGCCCGAGGCCGGAAAGACTCGAAGCGAAGCCCAGCCCGTGGACCAGACCGATCGCCCCGGCAATCCAGATCCATCCGCCGTCGGTCCGTCTGGCAATGACCAGCACTGCCGCAACGACGATCGACAGAGCGATCACTGGTTCCACCACACCTGCCGGAACCGAGATCACATCGAAGTATGCGAGGCACAGGCTGATGGCATGGCCAACGGTGAACGCGGTCACCAGCTTGACCGTCTGCCAAGCCGTTGACTTGTTGACGGCTGCGCCTGCCACCGCCAGGGTCAGGACCAGCAGGAACAGAAGGTGGTCGGGTCCGAACCGGATGTGCTCGATGCCCTGGGTAAAGAATGACTTCACGCTGGCCCATGTACCAAGACTGAAAGTGACCGTGTTTTCGTCGCTCAACTCTCCGGTGACAAGCCCGTCCGGGTAGGACAAAACCACATGCGATGTGGGCGACTCGAAGTCCCACCCGAGCACCACCTCGCCGGTGTCACCGTCGAACGGGCCGGCCACAAATATCAGAGCAACGTTCGGGGAGCCTGATTCCTCGGCCCCCGTCTCACTGAGGCCAGGAACGCCCGCCCCGGCAATCTGAAGGTCGTTTCCTGCGACGCTGAGGCTGACGTTGCTGCGCACCGTGTCAACGATCGTCGAAGACACCTGCTCCTCCTGGGCCCTGAGCTCGTCAGGGCTGATCAGGCCGTCTCCCGAGGGATCCCTGTAACCGATTTCCGCGAAAGGAACTGATGCGGTGACGACGGCCTGGCCCTCATTCAGCTTGATCAGAATGCTCTCGCTCGTTGTGTCATGGGCCGATGCCGGGGCCGCCACCACGGCGACAACCAACACTGCCAGCATCGCCACAAAGGACCGCCGCAGAATGGTTGCCAGTCCGGCCCTCATCTCAACTGCCGGGCGGGCCGCCACCAGGGCCACCCTCTCCGTCAGGCAATGCCGCAGCACTGTTGTCCGGACTGGTCAGCTTCGAATCAGCAGTCGCTCCAACCCGACACGCCGGAAGGTTCGGGGAGTCGTACGACAGGTGGTAGTGGTACTGCTCACCGAAATCTTCAGTGTCGGAAACGTGACCGGAGCACTGATCGAGATCAGTCGGAACCACCCCATCCTCTTCGGGCCCGTAAATCCCGTAACCATCGAACGAGAACCCGACTAGAGCTTCGGAGTCCTGCTCTATGCCGCAACTAACGTCAGCACCCGCTTCATCAAGGTTGGTCTGGATCGATTCCGCCCCGAAATGCCAGTGGTAGTAGCCGGAGGGGTCGATATGCCCGCCGCACGCATCAAGAGCCGGGAGACCTCCCCGGTCCGCGACCGAGGGCGCATCAGCGAAAATCGCGACGCCGTCGAGCGCGACACCAACCTGGGCAATCGTTGACAGGTCAGTCACCGTGTCCAGGTCTTCAGGCGTGACCGGCAGCAGTGCCTGGAGGTGGAACGAACCATCCGCGGTCGCCTCCAGACAGGCATTCTCGGTCGCCGACGTTCCTCCACCTTCAGCCGGGTCCTGGATCGTGATCTTGCCGTCCTCATTGGCAAACTCGTAACCCTGCTCAGACATCATCGACCAGAAATCAGCATCCAGGGCGTACAGCCCGGGATCGTCGCCATCCCACACCCAGATACCACCAGTGTCACTCGTCGTCGCCGGGCAATACGGACCGTCGGTGTCAACCGTCGACGCCAGACTCGCGAACTCCAACTGGTAACAACTCGACTCGCTGCCATTCTCCAAAGTGCAATCCACGACGGAAGGTTCGGAAGTCAACGCACCATCACCGAACAACGACGAGATGTCCACGTTTCCGTCCTGAGTCGACGATGTGGCCCCTTCGTCACTGCTCGTTTCGGTCGTGGTGGATGCTTCCTTCTCTGCCGAGCTGTCGCTCGATGATCCACATCCGGCAACGGCCAGCGTGAAGGCGACGAGAGTCACCAGGAGCAACGATGCAGGTCGGGCAAATGGGTTCATTGGGTTCCTTGAAAATGTAGGTGTGAAGCACACGGAAATGGGATGTGTGGCTCGCGGCAGACCAGGGAATCGATCATCGCGGCGGACCGCCCGCTCCCGGACCGTCGCTGGTGCTGGCCACGGTCTGACCGGTCAGGCACTGCACGACCTGGTTCTTCGCCGCGCTGTTGGCGTGGTAGTGGTATCCGTCGGCATCGGTCGTGTGGCCATTGCACTCGTCCAGATCTGCCGGCGCTTCGCCGTCTTCAAAGGGACTGTGGACCGCGTAGCCATCCATGGCGTAGCCGAAGATCGGGGTGTCACCCGTTGCCGCCCCGCCAACCTCCGAGCAGCCGGTCGCACCGTGCATGTGGTAGCCCTCGAATGGGTTGTAGTGGCCGCCGCAATCGTCGAATGCCGCGATTGTGTAGGCACCCAGGATCGCGTCCACGGGAGCTGACGCTGCGATAACCACACCGTCGAGCGTGACACCCTGGTTTCCGCTTGGGGTTGCGCTACTCGCCGCCGCTGTGGGAGTCACCGGGATCACTGCCGTGGTCGTGATCGGTTCGCCGTTGTCAAGCCATTCGAGTCTTCCTTCGACGCAGTGGTTCTCAAGCGCCGGGTCAACATCGGGTCGGGCAGCAGCTTCAAACTCGTCGGCGGTTTCCGTGACCAGGACGTTGCCATTGTCGTCGTACATGTGCCAGTTGTCGTCGCCGTAGGTCGTGGCTAGATCCTCGATGAATTTGCCGTCAAGGTCATATACCGCGTCACCGTCAAACCAGATGCCTCCAGCGTCGGCGCCGTCAGTGATCGTGTCGGGACAGAATGGCCCGGTCTCACGTCCTGCCGGGTATCCGGCAACAGTGATGCTGTAGCAGGTGGTCACCTCGCCCCCGCTCAGGGTGCAGGATTCAGTGGTGATCTCCTCGGCGAGCGCCCCATCGAGGAACTTGTCCACGTCAAGGCCGTCAAGGGCGTCAGTGGATTCGACTTTGACGGTCCGTGTCGCTTTCTTGCAGACGATCTTCTGACCGCTGCGCTTCCGGGTCGACTTCGCGGCCACGA
>JBAUOE010000229.1:0-9814 GCA_049579585.1 Solirubrobacterales bacterium
GTACCACACCTCGCATTTCGGCAAGTTCATGAACAACTACGGCGGGGTTGACTCGAATCCGGAGACGGTGGTCCCGCCCGGTTGGGATCGCTGGGTCAGCGATGCCACGGACAATTCCACCAGGGAGTTTTACGGCTATCAGCAGAACATCGACGGGGTGGTGACTCCGCGCCTCGGGCTTCCCGACTACGACCTGATCGGTGGCAAGGATCCGATCGGCTGCCCCGACCTCGGGCTTTCGGTCTGCAATTACCATTCGGAATCAATGTCGAGCCAGGCTTCGGACGAGATCCGCAAGTCCGGGAGCGACCCCTTCTTCCTCCAGATCGACTACCACACGCCACATGGCGACACACGCCCTCCGGTCGGTCCGGAGCCGGCGATCCAGGACTACGACAAGGCGATCAAGACCCCGACGCCAAAGGCCCCCGGATACAACGAAGCTGACATCTCCGACAAGCCTTCGTTTGTCCGTTCGCAGTCACGGCTGACCCGGGGTGAGATTCAGCAATTGACCCTGGAATACCGCAAGTCGGTGGAAGCCCTCCAGTCGGTCGATCGTGGGGTCAAGGAGATAATCGATGCGCTTTCAGACACCGGCAAGCTGAAGAACACCTACGTCATCTTCACGTCCGACAATGGTTTCTTCCTCGGCCAGCACCGCATTCATCGCGGAAAACTGCTCCCTTACGAAGCATCCCTGAGGGTTCCGTTCGTGATGCGTGGCCCCGGCATCAAGCCAAAATCAACCAGTCACGAACTCGTCGCCAATCAGGACGTCACGCCGACGATCCTTCAACTGACCGGGGCCAAAGCCAAGAGCAGGATCGACGGGCGATCCCTGAAGCCGTTCTGGAAGAAAACCAGAAAGACCACCCGCCGCCCGGTGCTCCTGTCCAGCTACCAGCAGGCAACCACCCTGATTCCCGGCGACTACCCGGATGAACCGCCGGTGGTGATCCCGGACAAAGCGGGTGCCAGAATCGCGGCCAAGGCCGCCAACCAGAACTATGTCGGCATCCGGGTTGGTCCTTACAAGTACGTGGAGTACGAAGAAGGTGAGCGCGAACTTTACGTTCTCAGCCAGGACCCGGCCGAACTCGAGAATCGTTTCGGCAAACGGCGCTACTCCAAAGTTCAGAAATATCTCGACGCCGAGTTGGGCAAGCTCCGCGCCTGCAAGGGTTCAAGCTGTCGGGCCCCGGCCGCCAAATGGCCGACACCGCCGAATCCACCGAAGAGCTGAATCAGATTGATCAATCCGCCTGTGCGGACGAGGGTCAGCCCAACGGGCGCGCGAGGTAAAGAACGCGGTCACCTGACGGCAGTTCTTCGCGTTTCTCGACAGTGAACCGTTTCTTCAGTTCGGTCTCGAAGTTGTCGAGGTCGAAATCCGCGTTGGCGCCGTCCTGCTTGTTTGCCAGGAGTGCCCGGACCATCGGATCGGTGCGCTTCGGGAATTCGATCAGCAGGTTCGAACCGAGGTCCTGGACCCAGTCGAGGAACTCCGCGATTGGGATGTTGGCCGAGATCGAAACGTGGTGGATCAGTGCCAGAGCCATCATCAGGTCCGGGGTGCCGCGATCGGAAAGGGTCCGGCGTTCGAGTCCGCGCCAGCCGAGGCCGGGCGAGGGATCAGCCAGGTTGCCGACCAGCGGCAGGATCTGGGTGTTGCCTTCGGCTTTCAGCGAGCGGTAAAGCGATTCGACGGTGGCGTGATCGAAGTCGAAGGCGACAACCTTTTCCGAGTTCTCGGCGGCGAGACGCGAGTAAACACCGTCGTTGCAGCCCATGTCCCAGGTCAAGGCCGGCCTGTCCGACGCGCAAACCTCGGAAACGAACTTCTGTTTCGCTTTGTCATCGTCGTCGCTGTAAGTGTTGTGGGCGCGGTACCCGCTCCATGACGTTTCGCCCGTCTTCCATTTCAGCTTCGAAACGAGGCGGCGCATGCTGGCCATGTGGGCTTTGACGGCTTCCGGTTTGACCGTGCGTTGTTTCTTCGGGGCGTCAGCGTCACCCGGCCCGGACTTGTTCGCCCGGCGGTCCAGTCGCGCGTGGAGCGAGGCGTGGAGAAAAACACCCTTGCGCAGGCGGTCTCGCAGGGAGAAAACCTTGATCGCGTCGATCGGCTGGATTCCGTCGATCGAGCCGCGCATCCACGGATGGAACGGGATGTCCTTGTGAGCCTGGAACAGCAGCGGATACAGGTACAGCATGCAGAACTGGCGGTAACCGACCCACGGAAGACCCTCGGGGATCGTTTCGAACGAACCAAGGTCGATGAAAACCGGATTGGCTCCCTGGAACTGGACGTTGTACGGGGTTGCGTCCTTGAGGCTGAGCCCGTGGTCGATCGCGGCGATCCCGAGATCCAGCTGGAGCAGGGCAGCGTCCTGTAGCTGGCTGAAGGTCCATTCGTAGGGATATGAGACGAAAGGAACGCGCTCGTGCTCCAGGACTCGGGTGACCCCGGTCGGCAGGAGGTCGTTCGCCCCTTCCAGCGCCGCGAGGTCGACTTCCTTCGTTGGGATCAGGTCGCCCTGCTTGACCAATTCGTCCAGCAGCGGCGTTGCCGCCAGGGCATCCCAGTCAACCGCACCTTCAGGGCTCAGCGCCCGAAGAATGGCATCGTCGGTGATTACGACGCGACTGTCGCGGTCCCGAAAGGAACCAGATTCTGCATTTGCCACGTTTTACTGCTCAGCTGATTTGTCGTCAGAAACGACGGGGGCTGCGCTGGATTTAGTGGACGCACCATCAACGGCGGGTTCGTCCTTCTTCCAGAACATCAATTTGGTCTTGAACCTTGAACCGTAGGTGCGGAGAGCGGCTCCGGCACCGGCGATTCCCGCGAGCACAGCGGCGAGCAGAGCGCTTGCGCTGCCCGGGTCCAGGTATGCGAAAAGTTCCATGATCGTTACGAGTTCCTCTCTGCACCACCCGCGAGGGTGGCAATAGACCGCGGAATGTTACTCGATAGTGACCAGAGGATCGCCGCTGGCAACCGCGTCACCCACCGAGATCGGCAGGTCGGTGACTTTGCCCTTACGGTGAGCGGTGATCTCATTTTCCATTTTCATGGCTTCGATCACGCAGATCAGATCGCCTTCTTCTACTTCAGCACCCTTTTCGACATTGATCTTGAAGATCGATCCCTGCAGTGGTGAGTCGAGGCGGGCGACGTTGGATCCGCCACCTCCTCCGGCCTTGCGCTCACGCTTCTTCGGCTTGGGGCCGGCGGCGGCGCCAGCGGCAGCGAAACCGGTCGCTTCACCGATCACCTTGACGTCGAATCGCTTGCCGGAGACTTCCACCAGATAGTCGCGAGCGACCTTTTCGGCTTCGTCCTCTTCCGGTTCGGGCAATTCGACCTTCGGCGGAGCTGTGGTCTTCAGCCATTTCTTGTCTTCCATCAGGTCACGGCAGGTTTCGCCGTTATCCCACTGCTCGGTCGCGAGGATCGCTTTGTGGAAGGGAATCAGGGTTGAAAGTCCACCGATTTCGTATTCGTCCAGGGCTCGCAGCATGCGTTTGGTCGCGGAGGCCCGGTCGTTGTCCCAGACGATCAGCTTTCCGACCATCGGGTCATACATCGGGGTGACTTCGGATCCTGCCTGAACGCCAGTATCGATTCGGATACCCGGTCCTGACGGTTCTTTGTAGCTGGTGATCTTGCCGGGGGCCGGGGCGAAGTTCTTGTCGGCTTTCTCGGCGTTGATGCGGCACTCGATTGCCCAGCCGTTGATCTGGACATCTTCCTGCTTGAGCGAAAGTTCAGCTCCGGCGGCGATCTTGATCTGCTCCCGCACGATGTCGACCCCGGTGATCATTTCGGTCACACAGTGCTCAACCTGAACCCGGGTGTTCATCTCGAGGAAGAAGTACTCATCGCCGTGCTGCATGCCTTCGATCGTGCCGGCGGAGAAGTAACCAACGGCCCTGGCGGCATCGGTAGCGATCTTGCCGATGCGCTCGCGCATTTCTTCATCGACGTGCGGCCCGGGGGCCTCTTCGATGACTTTCTGATGGCGGCGCTGGATCGAACAGTCACGTTCGGCGAGATGGATCACGTTGCCGTGCTTGTCGGCCAGAACCTGAACTTCGACGTGACGCGGGTCTTCCAGATAACGCTCCACGTAAACGCGGTCGTCGCTGAAGAACTTCATTCCTTCGCGGCCGGAACCTTCGAATGCTTCTTCGAGGTCGTCCGGGGTCATGGCGACCCGGAAGCCCTTGCCGCCACCGCCACCGACCGCCTTGCAGGCCACGGGGTAACCGGCAGATTCGGCCTGAGCACGGGCTTCAGCGAGGTCCTTCGCGGGCTCGGTGGCACCGGGGACGATCGGCACGCCGGCCTTCTCCATGATTTCGCGGGCCTGGGTCTTCGAACCCATTGCGTCGATCGCTGAGGCGGGCGGACCAATGAAAGTGATTCCGGCTTCATCGAGGGCACGGGCGAAATCTGCGTTCTCGGCGAGGAATCCGTAACCGGGATGGACCGCTTCGGCACCGGAGTCTTTACAGGCCTGAATGATCTTTTCGATCGAGAGGTAGCTCTCGGCCGGAACCGCCGGTCCGATCAGGAATGCTTCATCGCAGGCATGCACGTGCGGTGCATCGCGGTCGATGTCTGAATACACGGCAACGGACGTAATGTCCATTTCCTTGCAGGCGCGGGCGACACGGATGGCGATCTCGCCACGATTGGCGATCAGAATCTTCTTGAACATAGGGAGCGGAGTCTATTTGGCGGGGCCGAAACGCGGCTTGTGGCGCGGGGGAAGAGCGGCACCGCGGAGCGTTCAATGCACCCCTGCCTTCGTCAGACGCTTCCTCGGCTCGCTCATTGTCGTCGGACAAATCGCTTCGCCGGGTCGCTTCAATCCTCGCCAGGCGCACCTAGGACGTCCCCGTGCACCACTCGTTCGCAGGCAAGTGCGGATTCGCGAAAGCCTGTCGTGGCCGTATCCTCCTTGGCTTATGATCGAACTTCAGAGTCATTCCGTTGTTTCCGATGGCCAGCTTGAACCCGCGGGGGTCGTTGAGAAAGCTGCCGAAGCCGGTGTTGAGGTTCTGGCGCTGACCGACCACGATGGGGTGGCCGGGGTGCCGGAAGCAATCGCTGCCGGGGAGCGATTGGGAGTCGAGATCGTTCCCGCGATCGAGATGTCCTCGGTGCACGAGTTTGCCGAGGACCTGCACATCTGTGGTTACTGGATCGATGTCGAGAAGATGAAGCCCGCCTGTGACCGGGCGCAGGAGGAGCGTCGCGATCGGGCGAAAGCGATAATCGAGAATCTGCGTGGTTACGGCTTCGACATCACTTTTGAGGATGCGGTGCGCGAGGCCGGTGCTGCCGATGCAATCGGCCGCCCCCACATTGCCCATGCCGCGGGCGCAGCGAACAACATGGGTCCGTTTTTCGAGGAATACCTGGTGCCGGGAGCGAAGGCTTTCGTTTCCCGCAAGTGGCCAACGGCGCCTGAGGCCTGCCAGATCATCAAGGATGCCGGTGGCGTCGCGGTGATCGCCCATCCCTACTGGGACGTGAAGGATCCGGACAAGGTCGAGTCCCTGATCCGTTCGCTGGACATCGGCGGGATCGAAGTCTTCTATCCCTCGCACACCCGGGTCCAGACCGAGCATCTGCTCAACCTGGCGAAAGAACTGGGTGTCAGCGCCACCGCATCAAGCGACTACCACGGCCCGACCCACAAGACTTTCAGCCGTTTCGGCGCGTACCAGACCTACGATCTGGGCCAGCCGGAAGTGCCAGCCAGGCCCTGAAGGAGTAACCGGGTCGAGGTTGAGGCCAATCGAGTTGAGGCCATAGCCATCCGGGTCGACTTTGCCGTAATAGGAACGGTGAAATCGACCCAGTGGGTTTCGGGTCCTTAAGCCTGTCAGCACCGGGTCGACTTTGCCGCTGTGGTCGCGGCGAAACCGACCCGGACCTTGGTGGCTTGGTCCTGCAATAGAAAGGGCGGACCCGAAGGCCCGCCCTGACGAAACGAAGTACTTCAGCAGTTCGTTACGAAGCGACCGCGGCCGGGATGAGCTCGCGCTCTTCCAGGTAGGTCAGCAGCGCGGCAGCTGACTCGGCCGGCTCCTGCTCCTCGGTCTTCAGTGAGACCTCAGGGTTCTCGGGAACCTCATACGGGTCGCTGACCCCGGTGAATTCCTTGATCTCACCGGCGAAAGCCTTGGCGTAAAGACCCTTCACGTCGCGCTCGGCGCAGGCATCAACCGAAGCTTCGATGTAAACCTCGATGAACCGGTCACCCATCATCTCGCGGGCTTCACGGCGAATCTCGCGGTAAGGCGAGATCGCGGCGGTGATAACCGGGGTGCCGTTGCGCGAAAGCAGGTCGGCGACGAAAGCGATCCGGCGCACGTTGGTGTCACGGTCTTCCTTGGAGAAACCGAGACCCTTCGAAAGGTTTTCGCGGACGATGTCGCCATCGAGGATCTCGAGGCGCGAGCCACGGGCCTTGAGCTCAGTCGCTACGAGTTCGGAGATTGTGGTCTTGCCGGCACCGGAAAGTCCGGTGAACCAGAGGGTGAAGCCTTTGTCTGACATGGGTTAGTTGTCCTCCTTGTAAGCGTCGATCAGAATCTGGGCAACTTCGGGGCGCGAGAACTCGGGCGGCGGCATTTCGCCATTGCCCAGCATCTCCCGCACCTTGGTGCCGGAAAGGAAAAGGTGCTGGTCGGCATCATGGGGGCAGGTCTTGTTGGAAGCGAGACCTTCACATGAGTCGCACCAGAAGGTGTGTTCGAACATCAGCGGCTCGATACCGAGTTCGTCGATGTCGATGTCGTTGAAAATCTCCTGCGCTTCGAAGGTGCCGTAGTAGTCACCTGCACCGGCGTGGTCGCGACCGACGATGAAGTGGGTAGCGCCGTAGTTACGACGCACGATGGCGTGGAGGACCGCTTCGCGCGGGCCGGCGTAGTGCATCTTGGCGGGCTTGACGCCCAGCATCACCCGGTCGTTCGGGTAGTAGTTCTCCATCAGGATTTCGTAGCACTTCATCCGTACGTCGGCCGGAATGTCACCGGCCTTGGTCTTACCGATCAGCGGCTGGATGAACAGGCCGTCGCAGGATTCAAGGGCGGCCTTGGTCAGGTACTCATGGGCGCGATGAATCGGGTTACGGGTCTGGAAAGCAACGATTTTCTTCCAGCCACGGTCGGCGAAAGCCTGCTTCGATTCGGCCGGGGTGAGGTAGCGGCGCATGAAAGCTTCTTCGTGATCCGGCAGCGCATCGACCTTGATCGGGCCGGCGATGCAGCGGGAGCCCTCTTCGACCAGGGCGGCCACACCGGGATGGTTCATGTCGTCGGTCCGATAGACCTCTTTGGCTTCACGAACGATGTCGCGCTCAAAGATCTCTTCGACGGTGATCGAGCCCAGCGGCTTGCCTTCGTCGGAGGAAAGTGCGACCACGTCGCCGACTGCGCATTCGAGGTCGGTTGGCAGAGTGATCGGGATCGGCCAGTATTCACCGGCGGCGGTCCGCATGCTGGTGCAGACGCTTTCCCAGTCAGCGGAGCCCTGGAATCCGGTCAGCGGTGCGAACCCGCCAACGCCGATCATTTCGAAATCGGCAGTCTGTCGTTCAGGCAGTGTCAGGCTGAGTTGGGTCATATTCACGCTCGTCCGTATGAAGTGTCTATTGGCAGGGAAACTAAGAAAAGATCAGCGGGCACGGTAGCCGTTTTCGGGCTGATCCGGTGGTGCCGTCGGGGAATCGGCGCACCGCAGAACTACTAATTGATACCGCACTCTGTCTTGCCGGAGCCTGACCAGCGACCGTCACGGGCCGACTGTCCGGGGGCAACCGGCCGGGTGCAGTGGGTGCAGCCGATCGAGGGATACCCCTGATCGTGCAGGGGATTGTACGGCACGTTGTGCTCGCTCAAATGGTTCCAGACGTCCCGTTCCGACCAGTCGGCCAGCGGGTTCAACTTCCAGATGTTGAACTTCTTGTCCCACGCGAACTTGGGTGTGCCGGCCCGGCTGGCCGAGTCGGCGCGCCGAACACCAGCGACCCAGGCATCAACCGTTGAAAGGGCCCGTCGCATCGGTTCGACCTTGCGCAGGCCACAGCAGGCGTCAGGGTTGGACTTCCACAGCTTGTCGCCGTAAGTCTCGGCCTGTTCTTCCAGACTGATGTTGTGCCAGCGTTCGAACTCGACGTCGAACCGTTCGGCCAGGCGGTCCCGGGTCTCGTAGGTCTCCGGGAACAGCACGTCCGTATCCAGGTAGAAGAACCGGGCGGACGGGTTGATCGAAGTTGCGATCTCCATCACGACCGAACTCGTCTTCTGGAACGAGCAGGCGATGTACATGTCCTGACCGAACTGATCGAAGGCCCATTCGAGGGTCTCTCGCGCAGAAAACGACTCAAGCTGCGCAGCGATCGCCCCTTCGTCGAAGCGCTCGTTGAGCTGCTTCGCGCCGGGGCTAACGGGTGTGGTGGTCGGTTCCAAGGTCTGCTGGCTGACTAGAAATCTAGACTGCGCACTCACCTTCGCCGCGTTCGACCTTGTACGGATCCGAACGGTTCCAGTCGATGAATTCCTGCATCGTGTCGAGGCTGAAATCGACCGGCAGGGTCAATTCCTTCACTTCTGCTTCCATCCGTGCGGTTCCGACGCGTTCAACGAAAGCGTTGAAGACCTCGCCGTCCTCGCGTTCGGATTCGTAAAGCCGGATCCAACGTTCGACTGCGTCCGGGACCCGGCGGGCGGGCAGACGGGACTTGAGGCGGGCGCCATAGATGGTTTCGCCATCGGTGTACTTGCCACCGAGATGCGGGATGTAAGCGGGCATGGTGCGGCCGCCGACCTTGAGCGAAGCGCCGTAGAAGCCGATGTTGGCGATGTGGTGCTGGCTGCATCCGTTGGGGCAGCCGCTCATCTTGATGTGGATCTCACGGGTCAGCGGATCGGTGATGTCCATGTCCTCAACCCGCTTCTGGATCGCTTTGTTGAGGCCCATCGAGCTGGTGATGCCCATCTTGCAGCTGTCCGTTCCGGGGCAGCTGACAACATCGGTGATCCGGCGGGGGCCGACATCATCGAGGTCGAGTTCGCCGAGTCGTTTCCACACGTCGTAGAGCGCTTCTTCGCGGACCCAGCGGAGGACGATGTTCTGCTGAACGGTCATCCGGGCGAACCCGCCGGTGTATTCACGCATGATCTGACCGAGGCCTCGGAACTGTTCCGGGGTGAGGTCACCGCGGACCACTTTGACTTCGACCGCGTGGAAGCCTTCCTGGCGCTGGGCCTGGACGTTGGCTTCGAGGAAACGGTCGAACTCGGCCCGGTCACCGTTGGGTGAGTTGCTGGCCGGTTTCGCTTCTGGCAGCTGGGACTCTTCGTCGATGTCGAAACGCAGGTGATCGATCGTGTAATCGCGATCGTTCACCCAGTCGCCCTTGAGTTCTTCGTCAACCATGCGACGGACTTCATCGATCCCGACCTTGTCGACCAGCACCTTGATGCGGGCCCGGGCACGGTTCGGGCGAAGCCATGCCTGACGGTCGTAGACCCGGAGGATTGCTTCGGAGACCTTGAGGAAATCTCCGTTGTCGGCTTCGACGAAGTCGTAAATCGTCGGCGCGACTCGAGGCATGATCGAGGTGCCGCCACCGACCCGGACTTCGAATCCCTTGACGCCGTCGCGGATCCGGCTGATGAAAGCGAGGTCATGGATTCCGGTCATCGCACGGTCAGCGTCGGACCCGGTGAAGGCGGTCTTGATCTTCCGCGGCATCAGCTGGGTCGTCGGGTGGCGCACGAAGTA
>JBAUOE010000230.1:0-2352 GCA_049579585.1 Solirubrobacterales bacterium
CACTGGCCCGCTGTTCGGGCAGGACGGCCTTCGGGTCACAGCAGGCGCAAAGGTGAACGTCGACAGTTCCAGCTTCTTCCAGAACTACGTGAATGGCGTCGGTTCGCCCGTGTTCAGTTCGAATACGAATGCGCCGACCAGCACCAACAACGCGAACCTTTCGATGGCGGCCGGAGTGAGGCTGATCGGGGCCGGTGCTTCCAGCATCACGGGCTCGAACGTTTCCGACAACCACTTCGGCGCCTTCAACGTCGAACTTGACGGTTCGACCGCCAACACAGCGGTGCCGTTCTCGGCCGAGAACAACTGGTGGGGCCTGCGTACAACCGGGGCCACTTACAACAACGGACCGGCAATCTCGCCGGCGACCAACCCGGCCCAGTACGAGAACCCGGTTAACGGCGCGGCAACTGTCGATGCGACCTGTGTCGCCTCTTCGATCGCCACGGTTCCGGGCGCAGACACCGAAGTGTCCGGATCCGATTCGGTTGATTTCTGCCCGTACCGCAACGGTTCCCAGGCCGACCCATCCAAGGGTGAGCAGCCGATTCCAGATTCGCCGCTGCCAATCAGTGACGCTGGCCCGAGCATCTCGCTCTCGCTTGACAAAGCGGAATACGAGCGTGGCGACACGGCAGTTCTGACTGCCGATGCCACCGATGACTTCTCTGTCAAGAAGGTCACCTTCTACCAGGGCGCCAATGTGATCGACACGGTCACGCTGCCGGCCTATGAGACAGAGATTGACATTCCGGCCGACGCGGCCTGCGGCACGACTTCGGTCAGCGCAGTCGTCGAAGACTCAATCGGACAGTCCGATTCAGCCTCCACCGACCTGAATGTTGTCGAAGAGAACAACTGTGTCCCGCCGGATCCAACCTGTGAAACCGACCCGGCATTGTGTCCGGAACCGGTTCCGCCGACCATTTCGATCGTCGCCCCGGCCACAATCGGCAATGACGGCGCAACCGTATCGGCATCGGTAACCGCTGATGAGGGCCTGAAATCAGTCGTCTTCTTCCTCGGCACCAAACAGGTCTGCTCGTTCACGGCAGCCCCGTTCGACTGCGAGATCGTTCCGGATGGGGCCGATGTAGGCAGCCAGACAATCCGGGCAGTCGTCACTGACAGCCTGGATGCCACGGCAGAAACCTCGGGCAGCACCACGGTCCTGAAGTTCAAGCCGAAAGTCACTTTCCTCAAAATCAAGAAGCCGAGCAAGAAGAAGCGGGTAATCAAAGCAGCAATCACCCTTCCGTCACGGGTGACCGCAGCTCAGGGTTGCGCGAGTGGCTCGGTGACGATCGTGATCAAGGGCGGAGGACGTCCAACGATCAACCGTCAGGTGTCTCTCAAGCCCAACTGTTCCTTCAAGACCAAGGTCAATATCGGGAAACCGAAAAAGAAGGGCAAACAAAGGCAGTTCAAAGTCAAGGCGTCGTTCGCCGGAAATGAAGTCCTCAACTCAGCCACCAACAGCCGGAGGTTCAAATAATGCGCGCCCGTCTCACAGAATCACGCAATGACTCGGGAGTCGCAGTGACTCACCCCGAATCGAGAATGGCCAGCCAGCTGTTGATCGGCCTGATGGCCACAGCGATGCTGCTGATGGCCCTGTTTGCGGTCGCTTTTGCCCCAGGCAAAGCCGCCGCAGCCGTTGACCCAACCGGATGTACGGCCAATCTCACCTACGACCCGACCATCCGGACGTTCGAAGAGGTAACCGGCAAGCAGCTCGGAGCTGGTGGCACCGGCACGTCGTCACGGTCCTCGACCGCGACGCTGTACCAGTACCTCGACGCGGTCGTTGCCGACACGGCGACCAACCCCCGGGTCCGGGTGATCAAGCAGAGCCTCGGCACCACCGAACTCGGACGTGATTTCCCGATGGTGATCGTTGGTACCCCCGAGAACATCGCCAACCTGGATGCTGGTCGAAACGACGCAGCGTTCTGGCGGGGCGTGCGAAACGGTGACATCAGCTCGACTGAGGCTCTTGGGCAGATCGACAAGCGTCCGGCATTCGGCTTCATCACCGGAACCCCGCACGGCACGGAACCAGCGGGTGGTGACGCGATCATGCGCATGCTCTATGAGCTTTCCGCACGCACCGACTGCGCCAACATGCGCCGTCTAAGCGCTCTCGACCATTTCCTGATGCCCGCCCGCAACCCGGACGGCCGTGACAACAGCGTCCGGACCAGTGCCTGGACCTTCGACCACAACCGTGATGCTGGCACCAGGACTCAGAGCGAGAGCAAGATCGCTTTTGAAGGATCGAACCCTTACCCGAGCGTCTACTACATCGATGCGCATCAGCAGAGCAGCGGGTATTTCTTCCCGCCGAACGAG
>JBAUOE010000231.1:0-3601 GCA_049579585.1 Solirubrobacterales bacterium
CGCAACGGTTCGTACCAGAGCCCGGCGTATGCCATGTAGGCCCAGTGACGGTCCATGGTGTTCTTGAAATTGTTCTGGTGAATCGTCGAAACGAGTTTCTCGAGCTCCTGATGGGCTGTCAGGATGATCGTTGCCGCGGGCACCTCGTAGATGTCACGGACTTTCAGTCCGACGATGCGATCCTCGATGTGGTCAACGATCCCCACTCCATGGCGGCAACCAGCATCGGCCGTGGCTTCGAGCAGTGGCACCAGATCCATCGCTTCCCCGTTGAAACTGACCGGGCGTCCCGCTTCGAATCCGATGGTCACGGTTTCCGGTTCGTCCGGGGCGAGCTCCGGCCTGGTGACCAGCTGGAAGACGTCGTCTGGCGGCGGTGAGTTCAGGTCTTCGATCGAGATGCCTTCAGAGGAGCGTCCCCAGAGGTTGTCGTCGATCGAATACGGGGCCGCGGAGGTTCCGCCCTTGAGCGGAATGTCGTGGGTGCGGCAATACTCCAGCTCTTCTTCCCGCCCGATCTGCCATGACCTGACCGGCGCGATCATCTTCAGATCCGGGTTCAGGGTGGCGACGGTGCTCTCGAGACGGACCTGGTCGTTGCCTTTTCCGGTGCAGCCATGAGCGAGGGTGTCGCAGCCGTACTCGGCGGCGACCTCAACCCCGAGCTTGCCGATCAGCGGACGTCCAAGCGAGGTGAACAACGGGTATCCCCCGCCGTAAAGCGCGTTCGCTTTGATTGACGGCAGCACGAAGTCCCGGGCGAATTCCTCCCGGGCATCGATGACGATCGTTTCGACCGCGCCCATCGCCTTGGCCTTGTCGAGGATTTCGCTGTAGTCCTCGCCGGGCTGTCCGAGGTTGACCGTCAGGGTGACGACCTCGGCGTCGTAAGCCTCCTGGATCCAGTGGAGCATGACGCTGGTGTCCAGACCGCCCGAGTAGAGCAGCAGAACACGGTTGACGTCTTCCGGCCGCGCTTCATAGGTCGCGATCGGGTCGGGCAGGGAATCCAGGGTGATTTCGGTCATTTACTCTCTTTGTGGCTTGGTTTGGGAGGTCGCTCAGGGAGCGATGCCGCCGCTCGGCGGGGTGTTGCTGCCGGTGCTGTTGTCCGGTGTAACGCCGCCGGAGTCGGGTGTTGTCGGTTCGGTCGGGGTCGATCCGCCGTTGTCCGGCTCGACCGGGGTTACTCCACCGTTATCGGGGTCAGGGGTGACCTCGGTGGTACCGGTGGTTCCGGTGGCGCCGGTGGTTCCCGTTGGCACGACCGGCACGACCGGTTCGACTGTGGTCACTCCGGTGGTTCCGGTGACCACTGCAGGTTCGGTATCGGTGCTGTCATCTCCACCGGAGATCACGATCACAGCGATCACCAGGCCAACGATCACGGCGATCAGACCGATGATCAGGTAGCGCAGGTGCTTGCGCTGCTCGTCGGGCTGGTACGGATCGTGTCCGCCACCATTCGGCGAACGGTCGTCGTTTCTCATCACGCGTGTTGGATCGTCATTCATCTGGCTTGTCCTCCATGAAGTTGGTCGGCGCTGATGCTACCCGGTAGATCAGCAAGGTTCAGTTGAAGAAAGTGCTTCGTCGATGATCGAAACGGCTCGCTCAGCCTGCTCGTCGGGCAGGACGAACGGGGGTAGCAGCCTGATCGAATCGGGACGGGGAGCGTTACACACGAGGCCCCTTTTGAGCAAATCAGCGTTCAGGGCGGCTGAATCGATGCCCGGTTCGAGTTCGATCGCGAGCATCAGGCCCCGGCCCCGGACTGCCTTCACCCCGTCGAGCGCGGTCAGGCTTTCGGTGAGGCTGCTGCCGAGCTGACGGATGCGACGCAGCATCTCGGGATCGTCAACGAGATCAAGTACGGCCATTGCCGCCGAGGTGGCGACCGGTCCGGCCGCGAAGGTCGAACCGTGATCTCCCGGGCTCAGCACATCGGCAGTTTTCGGGTTGGTGATGCAGGCGCCGATCGCCGCCCCGCCACCCAGTGCTTTGGCGCTGGTGATTACGTCCGGCCGCACGGGCCCCTGCTCGTATGCCCAGAGAGAGCCGGTACGTCCGACCCCGGTCTGGACCTCATCGAATATCAGCAGGGCGCCGGTCCGGTCACAGATTTCCCGGGCGGCGACCAGGGATTCGTCTGATACCACGAACACACCGGCCTCTCCCTGAATCGGTTCGATGAAGATCGCGGCCGTGTTCTCTCCCGCCGCCGCTTCGAGCGCGTCGACGTCATCGAACGGAACGGATTTGAATCCGGGCAGCATCGGGCCGAGCAAAGGATCTTTCGCCAGCCCTGGCGTCGCTGAAAGCGCACCGTAGGTACGGCCGTGGAAATCCCTTTCGAACGAGATGATCTCCGGGCTTTCGATGCCGCGCTGATGGGCGTGCTTGCGGGCGATCTTGATCGCGCACTCGTTCGCTTCGGTCCCCGAGTTGCAGAAAAACACGCGGCCACCGAGCGAAGATACGGAAAGACGCTCGGCCAGATCAACCATCGGCCTGGTGTAGAAAAGGTTGGAGACATGCATCAGGTTTTCGGCCTGCGCAGCGATCGCCGCAACCACGTCGGGGTGAGAGTGACCTACTGAAGCCACCGATATTCCGGCGAGCAGATCGATGTATTCCTTGCCATCGGAGTCGAAAAGCAGGGCTCCTTCGCCGCGTTCGAACAGGACATCGGCCCTTTTGTACGTCTGCATCACGTACTTCTCTTCGCGTTCTTTCAGGCTGTCGTCAACCGGGCTCACGGGTTCACCATGGTGCCGATTCCGACATCGGTGAAGAGTTCCAGAAGCAGTGAGTGCGGCCGGCGGCCGTCGATGATGTGGGCAGCCTGGGCACCACCGTTTACGGCGTTGACGCAAGCTTCGAGCTTGGGCCGCATTCCGCCCTGAATGCCGTCGAGCGCGTCCTCGACTTCGCGCACGGTCGTCTGGGAGATCCGGGAGTCCGGGTCTTCGGCATTGTCAAGCCAGCCAACCACGTCGGTAAGGAAAATCGCTTTGAAGGCCCCGAGCGCGGCCGCGACTTTGCCGGCAGCTTCGTCCGCATTCACGTTGTAGGAGTTGCTTTCCCGGTCGGAAGCGCAGGAAGCGATCACCGGGATGTAGTCGGCGGAAATGTGATTCAGCACATCGATGTCGACCCGCTCTATCTCGCCGACGAAACCGACATCGGCGGCGTTGGCTACCGGGGCCACTTCGAACAGGGCACCGTCTTCTCCGGACAGCCCGACCGCGGGTTGACCGGCCCGGTTGAGGCGCCGCACGAGGTCGGCGTTGACTTTGCCAAGCAGAACCATCTTCGCCACTTCGACCGTTTCCGCATCGGAAACCCGCAGACCATGGTGGAACTTGACTTCAAGGCCCATTTTCTTCATCACTTCGGAAATCTCGGGGCCGCCTCCGTGAATGATCACCGGGTTCAGGCCGACGTATTTGAGCAGGACGACATCGGTTGCGAAGGCTTCTCGCAGGGACTCCTCGCGCATTGCAGCTCCGCCGTACTTGATGACGACGGTCTTGCCGTGGAATGCCCGGATATATGGGAGCGCTTCGAGCAGCACGTTGACGTTCTCGTCACCGAGTGA
>JBAUOE010000232.1:0-6512 GCA_049579585.1 Solirubrobacterales bacterium
TTCATCCTCAGCTGGTTTGCGGTCCAGCTGGGTTCGGCCCCTGAACTCATCCGCCTCCCTTCACTCCTGGCCGGCATCGCGGCGATCCCGCTTACCTGCCTGCTTGGCGTGAAAACGGTCGGGTTGCGTGCCGGCCTGGTCGGGGCTGCGGTGATGGCGCTCAGCCCCTACCTCACCTACTTCTCGGCGAACGGCCGTGGCTACACGGTTCTGATCCTGCTGCTTCTCGGCTCAACCCTGACCATGCTCAAGGCCGACGAAACCGGGCAGGCGCGCTGGTGGGTCGCCTACGCCGTGCTCAGCTGCCTGGCGATGTACAGCCATTACACGGCTGTTTTCATCCTGCTCGCCCAGTTTCTCTGGCTGTTCTTCCTTCGGACAGAATCCCGGAAAGCTTCGGTTATCGCCTGTGCCGGGGCCGCGCTTTTCTACCTGCCATGGATACCCGGACTCCGGGCCGACCTTGATTCACCCAGCCAGCCGATACTCGAGGCACTCCAGGGCGACGGTTTCGGTGCCAAACGGGATGCCGTGATCCAGTGGGTGATCGGACGCGACTACCTGGCCCCCGCGGACGTCCCCGGGAAGCTGGTCCTGGTCGTGGTCTCGGTAACGCTCGTGGTCGCCCTGGCCATGGCGGTGAGGAAAGTCTGGCTTGATCGCAACGACGGTCAGGAAAAAGTCGGCCGTAGCCTGCCGATCGCGCCCGGACTCCTGCTGGTCCTGATGATTGCCCTGGCCGCCCCGGTCTGCGAGTTGCTCCTCCAGCTGGCCGGAACCGACATTTTTGGTTCCCGCAACGTTGCCGCCTCCTGGTACGGCCTCGCCCTGGCGATGGGAGCTGTCCTGACCTTGCCCGGAGGGGCGGTAACGGCGGTCGCGGTGACCCTGGTTCTGGGTGGGTACGGGGTCGCTTCGGTCACCGCGCTGGGGGAAGACAAAGAAGTTGTTGACTTCCGGGCGGCAGCCAGCCAGATCGAAGAAGAAGCCGAGCCGGGAGATGTGGTGGTTGACATGTACGGCGTGCTGGCAACCCCGGTTCCGTTGACCCCGTTAGCGGCCTATCTCGATCCCGACCTGGAGCGTTTCGAGATCGGCCTGCCGAAGAGTCCGCCGCCGAACATTCCCGGTCAGACCGACGTGACCCCGGCCCAGCAGGAATTGCGGGAAGCCTTCCGCGAGGCCGAAGGCGGCAAGGTTCACCTGCTGACGATCCCGCGGATCACGACCATTGACGACGGGGAAGAGAGCGGCCGGTCGGTGAAACAGGTCACGGTTGAAGGACAGTCAGTCCTGCTGCCGGAATCGGCCACCGTGACCGAGGTTGAAGAGCTGCCCGGTTTCCTTCCGGCGCGGCTCTACACGATCGAAGTCTCGCGGCCCGGCCGCCAGGTTCTCAAGTAGTTCAGGCGGGGGGCCGTGTATTGCGGCCAAGGCGGGTGCCGATGATGAAGCGGATCATTGTCAAGCCGAGGATCACTGCCTGGACCGGATGGCCGGTCACCGATGAGGTGCCGACCCGCGGCAGGTAGTTCACCGGTACTTCGACGATCCGCCGGTCGGATTTGATGGCCAGCAGCATCATTTCCGGGCCCGCGTGGCTGCCTCCAACCGACATGTTGTCGGCCATCCAGCGGGCCGTGTCCTTGCGCATCAGCCGGTAGGTGCAGCCGACGTCGGAAAGATGGCTGGTGTTGAACATCACCTCGACCATTTTCGCCACCGCCCAGTTGCCCCATTTCAGGAACCAGCCCATGTTGGCGCCGTCCCAGATCATCTCGCGGGTGGTTCGGGTGCCGAGCACCACATCGCAGTCGGCGCTGTAGGCGAGCAGCTTGATCACGTCTTTTGCGAGGAAGGTGCCATCCGGTTCGGCCAGCACGATCAGGTCACCGGTGGCGTCGGTCAGGCCGCGGCGCACCGCATGGCCGTACCCCTGCTTCGATTCGAACACCTGGCGCGCTTCGGTCTGTTCGACCTCTTCGGCGGTGCCGGCGGCCGCATTGTTGTTGACGACCAGAACCTCGTCGACCACACCGGTCTCGAAGAAATCGTTGATCACCCTGCGGATCGAATCTTTCTCGTTGTAGGTCATAAGGACCACGGATACGGTTTCTCCAGACCACATAGAGCGCGATCCTAACGAGGAGCAGGGAACAAACTGCGTCGGACCATAGAATCAGGGTTTGATGGCCGCCGATTCAGCTCAGATCCCCGAAATCCTCGAGCAGCCCCGGCACCCGCTGGCCGACTGGTTTGATGACCACCGGGCGGAACGGCAACAGGCGCGTGACCGGGCGATTGCCGACGGCACCCTCAACCGGTCCCGGGCGATCATGACCATGGTCTACAACGAAGCTTTCTTCCTGCCGATCTGGCTTCGTTACTACTCGCGCTTCTTCGCCCCGGCCGACATCTATGTGCTTGACAACCAGTCGGTTGACGGCTCCACCAACGGTGGTGACTACAACCGGGAGATAGTTGAACACAACAGCGTCGATCACACCTGGATGGTGGAAACGATCGAGAAGAAGCAGCGTGAACTGCTGGAAGGTGGTTACGACCTGGTTCTGGTCACCGATGTCGATGAACTGGTGGTGCCCGACCCTTCGCTCGGTGACCTTGGCACCTACATGGACACGATGGTCGAGGAGTTCGTGACCTGCATGGGCTACGAACTGATCCACCTTCCGGACCGTGAAGGCCCGCTTGACCCGAAGCGGCCGATTACCGAACAGCGCGGTTACTGGACCGAAAACGCCGCCTACAACAAGTCGGCCATGGCGACCCGGCCATCGTCCTGGGAGCCGGGTTTCCACCGCCGCAAGGACAAGCACTTCCGTGGCGACCCCGACCTGTTCATGGTCCATCTGCACCGCGCCGATTACGACGTCTGCCTGGATCGCCACCTGCTGCGCAAGGATCGCGACTGGGAAGCCGAAGACGAGCAGTCCGGCTGGGCGGCCCATAATCGAATCACCGAAAAAGAAGAGTTCGACCGCTGGTTCTTCACCGACACTGGCTTCGAGGGTTTCCCGCTGCGGGTTGAGCGGATCCCGGAACGATGGAAAGGCACCTTCTGAAACGAAATGTCCTCAGAAAACTGCGGGTTCATCTCGCCGCTGTTCTGGCTGCTCTCAGCCGCAAAGCTTTCCCGGAAGCATCCGGACCGGACGAGATGTGGCAGCGGGTGATGCTCAGCCGCTCGGTGGAAGAGCACATTGAAAGCCTTGTTCCAGCCGGACTTGATGCGGCCGAGATCAGCGGCGCCGGCCGATCCGGACTCGGCTGGAAGAGTTTCACTTCGCTCGATTACCCCGCCTTCGACCTTTGCGCCCCGCTCGAAGTCGAGGAGCGTTTCGATGTGGTGATCTGCGAGCAGGTTCTCGAACACGTACTCGATCCGAACGCGGCCGCGGCCAACCTGCGGGGGCTTTGCCGCCCGGGCGGCACCGTGATCGTCTCGACCCCGTTCCTGATCAAGGTGCACGAACTTCCGGCTTACGGGATGTTCGATTACTGGCGTTTCACCCCGCGCGGACTGAGGCTGCTCCTGGAGAACGCTGGCCTCGATGTGGAGACGGTCGGATCCTGGGGCAATCACGAAGTGGTGCTTGGCAACCTCGACCGCTGGGCTGCCTTCCGCAAGTGGCACCCGCTTCACAACGAGCCGGATATCCCGGTCCAGGTCTGGGCTTTTGCCAGGAACCCGGGATGAACGGCGCGTCGGACCAGATCGATCTGAGGGACCTGCTGACCCATCGTGATCCGTCCCAGCTCTGGTTCCAACTGGCCGAGATCGTGAACGACCGGACCTATCTCCAGCACGGAATTGAAGTAGATCCGGGCGACGTCGTGATCGACGCCGGTGCGAACGTCGGGGTGGCCGCCGCCTTTTTCCTGACCAGCTGCCAGGCGGGCGTGGTTCACAGTTTCGAACCGGTGCCGGCGATCCACGAAATGCTGGTCGAAAACCTGAAAAGCCTGCCTGGTGCGCGCACCTACGAATTCGGTCTGTCCGACACGGCCAGCCAGGAGGACTTCACGTTTTACGAAGGCGCGACCGCGATGTCCAGCCGGTATGCGCTGCCGGGCCGGGATCACGAGATGGTCAAAACGGTCCTGCTGGGGATGGGCCTCAGTGAAACTGAAGCCGACGAGCGGCTCGAAGGGGATTTCCGCCCGGAGACAGTCAGCTGCGAGCTTCGCCCACTGAGCTCAGTGATCGATGTCGAGAAGATCACCCGCATCGATCTGTTGAAGATCGACGTCGAGCGGGCCGAACTCGATGTGCTTCGTGGAATCGATGGACGGCATTGGCCGCTGGTCCGTCAGGTCGTCGCCGAAGTCCATGACGAAGGCGACCGGCTGGGACAGATCCGTGGCCTGCTCGAAGCGCAAGGCTTCGAAGTACATCTCGGGCAGGAAGAAAACATGAAGCAGACCGACGTTTTCGTCCTGTATGGCCGCCGGACCTGATTCGGTGGGCTACCCGGTGATAGCCGTCTGCATGGCGACTTACGAGCCGGACCCGGAGCTTTTCCGGGCGCAGGTCGAATCGATCCGTGCCCAGGAAGGATGTGAATGGCACTGCTTCATCAGCGATGACCATTCCGGACCGGAAGCAGTTGCGGTAATCGAAGAAATCGTTGGTGACGACGAGCGCTTCACTTTCTCCCGCACCGAAGTCAACCTGGGTTTCTACCGGAACTTCGAACGGGCGATCTCGATGGTTCCTGATGAATATGAACTGATTGCCCTTTCGGACCAGGATGACCGCTGGTATCCCGACAAACTGAAGGTGCTTGCGGCGGAACTCGGTGATGCCCAGCTGATTTACAGCGACCAGCGTCTGGTGACCGAAGACGGCCGGATCATCAGCGAGACCTACTGGGGCACTCGCCAGAACAACTTCACCAACCTTGCTTCCTTGCTGGTCGCGAACACCGTGACCGGGGCAGCATCGCTCTTTCGGCGTTCGGTGGTGGACCGGGCTTTGCCTTTCCCCGAACTTCCCGGTGAGCAGTACCACGACCATTGGCTGGCGATGATCGCCCTTTCCCTGGGCGAGATCACTTACGTGGACCGACCGCTTTACGACTACGTCCAGCACGGCAATGCTGTGCTTGGCCACGAAGGTGCGAACGCCGGGCTGCAGAGCTCAGGCTGGCGCCGGGTCGACCCGCGGCTCTGGCGCCAGATCCTCGGTGGCTGGGCCTCGGCCTATTTCGACGTGTTCCTGCGACTCAAAGCGATTGCGCAGACAGTTCTGGAACGCTGCGCCGGGCAGATGCCTTCCAGCAAGCAGAAAGTCCTTGAGCGTTTCGCTGGCAGCGACCGTTCAGTCACCGGATATTTCTGGCTGGCGCTGCGCCCCCTCCGGCGCTTCGCCGGACACAACGAAACGATGGGCATGGAACGGGTCCTGGCCCGCGGCGTGCTCTACCGGCACCTGGCCGGAGTCAAAAGGCGTTTGCCGAAACCGGTAAAAGAAAAGCTCTCAGGGGCCACCGCCCTGGAATCCGAGCAGGGCCTCACCCCGCAGATGCGGCAGAAAGTCGCGCCGCTCTTCCCGGTTGTGTCGAAGACACAGCCACCGCGGATCAACCTGCTGATTCCGACGATCGACCTTGACCATCTTTTCGGCGGGTACATCGCCAAATTCAACCTTGCCCGCCGGCTCGCCGAGCACGGTCTGGCGGTTCGGATCGTCACAGTTGATCCGACCCCTCCGCTGCCGAAAGACTGGAAGCGGCAGGTTGAGTCCTACGCCCAGCTGGACGGGCTCTTCGACAAGGTCGATGTCGTATTTGCCCGGGATGGCAAGGAGCCTTTCCGGATCAGCCCGGAAGACCGGTTCATTGCCACCACGTGGTGGACCGCTCACATGGCGAACCGTCTGATTCGGCAGACCGGACAGGATCGTTTTCTCTACATGATCCAGGAGTACGAGCCGTTGACTGTGCCCGCCGGAACCTGGGCCGATCTGGCCAAAGAGTCGTACACCTTCCCCCACCAGGCACTTTTTTCGACCGGCATCCTCAAGGACTTCTTCGCCGATCAGAAGATCGGAGTCTTCAGCGGCAGCAGAGAAGAAGGCGCCCGTCGTTCGCTCGAGTTCCGGAACGCGATCACCCCGGTTGCCGCCCCGGACATCGACCGCCTCGCCTCCAGGAAAAACCCGAGCCTGGTTTTCTATGGTCGGCCCGAAGCCCACGCCGCGCGCAACCTCTATGAGGTCGGCATCGACGCCTTGAAACAAGCGGTCGCCGAAGGCATCTTCGGCGAAGAATGGCGTTTCTTTGCGATCGGTTCAACCGGTTCGGGGCAGCGGATCGAACTCGGGCCTGGCCGCGAACTGGAACTATTGCCGCGAACCGACCAGGATTCATACGGCCGTTTCCTTGCCGGCCACGATCTTGGTCTGGCTCTGATGGACGCACCGCATCCGAGCCTCGTTCCCATGGAGATGGCCGCCGCCGGGATGCTGGTGGTAACCACGACCTACGGCA
>JBAUOE010000233.1:0-4185 GCA_049579585.1 Solirubrobacterales bacterium
TGGGGGCGGATGGAGCTTTTCGCCAGTCGGACCGTCACCGACGGGGAACCGGACACACCAGTCGGCGAAGCCCCGGTGGAGCCACCAGTCAAGGTCAGGCCAGCCGGAGCCGCCGAGATCACGACGGGGACCATCGACTGGCGTGTACGCGAATCCTTCATCCAGTACGTCAACTCCGGGGTCGGCACCACGGTTTATGACGGTGCTACGGCCGGCCCGGTCGAAACGATCGGTTCAGCCCCACCGCTGACTTACAGATTCTTCTTCCCGTTCAATTCCGGCTGGGTAACAGACACCGAAGAGAGCGCGATTTACGGGTCGGGTGCGGTCGGGTTCAAGAACTGCCGAAATACGATCAATTTCACCGTGGCCGATCCCGAAATCGAGCTCGACGGCGATGCCAATTCCCGCATCATCTTCACGGTCAACGGTCTTGATGGCACACCGTTCCCGCACAGCCGCGCGGTCGTCGTGAAGCTGCTGCCAGGTTTCGGAACCCGCAGCGTCAGCGGCAACACCGTCACGATCAGCAACATTCCGGGCTACATCCCTGAAGAATCAACCGGTATCTTCGCCGGGTTCTATCCGCCATACCCCGGAACCCCGACCGATCCCCAGGCCGAGTTCTCCAGATTCGGCTCAATCACCGTGAGCTACACCACGCCATGACCCGTACCCACCGCATCGGACCTTCGCTGGCCGGCCTTGTTGCCCTGGTGGTCATCTTGATGCTGCCCTCGATGGCCCAGGCGCTGGAAGGTCAGGTTCAGGTCAGAGGGGCCGGGTTGTCAACCACCCAGGTCAAGGTGAACCTGAGCGATCTTGGATCGCCCGAGACCTTTTCCTACTCGATCAATGGAACCACGCAGGATCTTTCCGGATTCACCCTTCAGCAGATCCTGGACGAGGCTGAATCTCAGTCCGCTTCGCTCGAGGTCAGCAGCGCAACCAGCGTCAACATTCCCCGTCCTTCCAACGGTACGGTCAGTATCGAGCAGGCCGATTTCAGCGATGGGCCGCCCCTTTTCTACGAAGAGGACGGGACGGTGAAGTTCGTTGATCCGACCGGCCCGCGAATTCTCACTTTCACCCAGGCGATTCCGGCGATCGAACTGGTGGTCAGCGAACAGGCGGTAAGCATCGCAGCCAATCCGGCTTCTGGTGCCAAAGCTGGCGAACAGGTCACTTTCGTGGCCCAGCCTGAGGGGCAGTCAAACGGTGAGACGGTCAGCTACACCTGGAAATTCGGGGACGGCACATCGGCCTCGGGGGCCAATCCGAAACACACCTTCCGGAAAAAAGGGCAGTTCTCGGTAAAGGTCACGGCGAAAGGATCGGCCGGATTCACAGCTTCAGCCGCAGTCACCTACTCGGTTGACCAGAAGGATCAGGAGAAGGAAAAGAAGGAAAAGAAGGAATCGGAATCCAAGGATCCTGACCCGCCGCCAGCCAGCAATTCAACCGACTCCTACGGCGGCTATGACGGCTACAGCGGCTACGGCTCGTATGGCGGAGGCTCCACCTCGCCCTACGCGGACGGAACCAGCATTCCGGCGAGTCCTTCAACGCCGGTGCAGCCCGCGGCGCCTGATCCCGAAGAACAGGTCGACCCTCCGGTCGACGATGGCCTGATCGAGGTGACCGGTGAACTGGTCTCTTCGTCTGCCCCGGCAGCCACCGTTCCTCCCGGCACGCTGGCCCCTGAGGCCGCTCCGGAAGAGACACCGGCAGCCCAGAAACAGGGAATCCATGACGGGGTCTGGGTTTTCCTCGGACTGATGACGCTTTTCGCGCTTGGCGGCCTGGCCGAGAAGCGCGGATCCCGCCTGCGCTGAGCCCCGGGGCGGGCTTCTTCTCACCCCGGGGGTCTGGTGCCGTCCGGCCGGACGGCCCTGGTTACCGGATGATCTGGGATCCGCCGGTGATGTTGTCGGTGCCGTCCGGGAAGCGCACCCAGGCTTTGTTCGTGCCGTCGTAGTCCGGGGCCCAGAGGATCAGGGTCGCTTCGCCCTTGCCGTTCACTTCGACCTGCTCGGAGCTTTCTTCGTCGAGTCCACGCCAGATCCGGATGAACGGGTTGTTTTCCCATTCGTCGGCGACCGTGCTCGGTTCCTTGTGGCCGGGATGGATCCTGGTTTCCGGCGGCAGGGTCATCAGGCGTTCCATGATCGAATGTTTGAGGTCGTCGATTCCGGTTGCTCCGGGGGCCATGGTGCCGCCAACGGTGCCTTTGAAGATCACGTCGGCGGTGATCACGTCGGTGCCGTTGATCAGGATCGCGTGATGCCCGGCGGCGTGGCCGGGCGTGAAGATTGCTTCAAGTTCGAGCCCGCCTGTCTTGATCACATCACCGTCGTTCAGCATCTGGTCGACCTTGAAGTCGACCCTTTCGGCGGTGATGGGGTGGGCGAGGATCGGGATGTTCCGTTCCTTTGCCAGTTCGCCGAGGCCAACGACGTGGTCCCAGTGGTCGTGGGTGAGGATGATGTGGGTCAGGTCGAGGCCTTCGCGGTCAACCCGTTCGAGCAGGGGTTCGATAACGCCGTTGCTGTCGACCAGAACGGCAGTGCCGCCCGGCTCGTCGGTGACGAGGTAAGCGTTGGAAAGCCATTCGGCCTGTTCAACACGCTGAATAATCAAAATAGAACCTTTCAAGAGCCGGACTGGCAATGAATTGCATATCTATATGCGTAAATTCATTGCCAGTCTTTGTTTTCAGTTGAAGTGGATAACGCTGCGGATTCCGTCGTGGTCTTCCATCAGGTCGAAGCCTTTGTTGACTTCGTCGAGGGTCAGGGAGTGGGAGAGGAAAGGATCGACGTCGATCTCGCCCGACATGTACCGCTCGATCAGTTCCGGAACCTGATCGCGGCCCTTCACGCCACCGAATGACGATCCGGCAATCCGGCGTCCCTGGATCAGCCAGCGGGGAATCACATCGAGGGTTTCGCCTTTGCCAGCCACGCCGGCAATCGTGCACAGGCCCCAGCCCATACGGGCAGATTCAACGGCCTGCTCCATAACCTTGACCAGGCCGGTCGCCTCGAAGGTGTAGTCGGCGCCGAACCCGCCGGTCATGTCGAGGATGTTCCCGACCGTGTCCGCATCAGCCTTGATCAGGTCGGTTGCGCCCTGGTGCCGCGCCATCTCCAGACGATCATCGGACAGGTCGACACAGACGATTCGTTCCGCGCCCTGGAGGCGGCAGCCGGCGACCGCCCCGAGACCAACCATTCCAGCCCCGAAAACGACGCAGGTTGAACCCTGGTCGACCTTCGCGGTGTACATCGCGGCACCGAGGCCGGTGGAGAGGCCACAGGCGAAAAGGCAAGCCCGGTCAAGCGGTGCTTCCGGATTGATCTTCGCGCAGGCAATCTCCGGGATCACCGTGTATTCGGCAAAAGTAGAGGTGCCCATGAAGCTGCGGATCTCTTCGCCATCACGGGAAATGCGGGTGGTGCCATCAGGCAGATGACCCTGGTTCTGTTCGGCCCGGATCGCCATGCAGAGGTTGGTGCGGTCATCCACGCAATGGACGCACTCACGGCACTGGGGTGAAAAGAGCGTTACCACATGGTCACCCGGTTTCAACGAAGTGACACCGTCCCCGACCGCTTCCACGATGCCAGCACCTTCGTGCCCGAGCACCGCTGGCGCATAACCCGAAGGATCCGCCCCGGAAGCGGTGTACATGTCGGTGTGACAAACCCCGCAGGCCTCGAGGCGGACCAGTACTTCGCCATGTTTCGGCTCAGCGAGATCCACCTCCTGAACCACGAGAGGTTGGCCGAACTCCTCCAGAACTGCCGCGCGCATCTTCATGATCCGATCCTACGACAGCGACTAGGGTGGTGGCGTGAACTCGTCCCGATCTTCCTGCTGGCCTGCGACGATCGCGACTGCTGGCACCTTGATGCTGCTCTCCGGTTGCGGCGGATCGGGCGATAACGACAGCAGCCAGGAGCAGCCCACCGGCCTGGCCGGAATCCAAGCCAAGGTCTACTTCATGGCGGGGGAGCAGTTCAACCCGATCGAAGAAGAGATACCGCCCGGTGAATCCGCCCCGCTCGAAGTCACCCGTCTGCTGCTGGCCGGGCCATCGAACGAAGCAAAGACCGACACCAGCGCAGACATCGATACCGCGATACCGGACCAGGTAAAGCTCAGGGAACTGACGATCGATGA
>JBAUOE010000234.1:0-12681 GCA_049579585.1 Solirubrobacterales bacterium
GGCAGCACGGCGGACGAACCCGACGCCGCGACCGCAGCAAGGATCGCCGGGCTCGAAGCCGATCTCGCCGCCGAGAAGGCAGCCAAGGCCGCAGCGATCAGCAACGCTGAAAGCAGGCTGAAAGAAATCGAAGCCAACGCCAAGCAGGCCGAAGAACGGGTTGCCGCCGCAGAGAAAGCGGCCGCTGCAGGAGCTGCCGCGACCGCGGCAACCGCAGCCAACGCCAAGTCGGAATCCCCGAAGCAGACGGCTACGACTGAAGCCGAAGCCCGCGAAGCCGCTGTCACCTGGCTCCGGGGACAGATCGCCGCACTCAAACAGGAACTTTCCGGTGACTCTTCCAGCCCTCCCAAGGCGGGTGGCTCCTGATGGGTCTCTTCAAGCGTGGTGGCCAGAGCGGCCGCGAACGAAAAGCGATGAAAGAACACCTCGACGAGCTTGATGAACTCCGGCGAACCAGCCTGGGTGAGCTCGGCGAGATGACGGTCAAGATGGCCGACAGCGGTACTTTCGATCGCGCCCTCCTTTCAGCGAAAGCAACGCAGGTTGTTTCACTCGACCGCGAAGCCGACCTGATTGCCAGGGGACTCGAAGAGGGTCTGACCCTGGAAGAGCTGGAAGACCTGGCTCGCCGTGAAGATGAACCGGGTACTGATCCCGGCTCGTCCGGCACCGGCCAGTCCGAGTAGTGACCGCAGACCAGCCAGAGACAGCGGGCTCGGTTTACAACGATCTGGGCACTTATGACCTGGCCGTTGTGGGGGCTGGCGCGGCTGGACTCTGGGCGGCACTGAGAGCAGCCGAAGAAGGAAGCCGGGTCTGCCTGATATCGAGGAAGCCACTGGCCCAGAGCGCAAGCTTTCAGGCCCAGGGTGGTCTCGCTGCCGCACTCGATGCGGATGACTCCCCCGAGCAGCACGCCAGCGACACGATCGCCGCCGGCCGCAATCTCTGCCGGGCCGACGCGGTCCGGGTCCTGACTGAAACCGCCCCGGAAATCGTAAGGGACCTGATCAGGCGCGGCCTCAACTTCGACACCGATCCCAAGGGCGGGCTTTCGCTGGCGCTGGAAGGTGGCCACACGGCCCGCCGCATCATCCATTCGGGAGGTAGCCAGACCGGACGGGAGATCACCGGCGGGTTGGCCCGCATGGTTGCCGCCCAGCCCGGCATCACCGTGCTTGAAGAGACGTCCGGCCTGGCCCTGTGGAGCGACCATGACCGCTGTTACGGCGTACTGACCGACCGCGGCATGATCACCGCCAGCGCGACCCTGCTCGCCACCGGTGGTGCCGCTGCCCTCTGGCGAAGGACGTCCAACCCCTGGGGTGCCATCGGGGCCGGTCCGGTACTTGCAAGTGCCGCCGGGGCCGACCTCGCCGACCTCGAGTTCTGCCAGTTCCATCCGACCTGCCTGACCGCCCCCGGTACCGAATTTGACGGCGCCCTGATCACCGAAGCCATCCGGGGCGAAGGCGCCACCCTGCTGAACCGGGGTGGTGAGCGGTTCACTGAGGAACTCGCACCGCGCGACGATGTCACAGCCGCGATCCTCGAGCAGAGTCTGGAAGACGGCACCGAAGTCCGTCTCGACCTGCGTGGCGTGTCCAGGGAACGATTCCCCAGCGTTTTCAGGATGCTTGATTCAGCCGGTTTCGATCCCGGAAGCGAACCCGTACCGATATCTCCCGGGGCCCATTACATGATGGGTGGCGTCGCGGTGGACCTCGATGGCCAAACTACCCTGACGGGCCTGTACGCGGCCGGGGAATGCGCCTGTACGGGCATCCATGGCGCCAACCGGCTCGCCTCGAATTCACTTACCGAGTGTTTTGTCTTCGGCCAGCAGGCGGCCATGGCAGCGCTCTCTGAGGAACCTCCGGGTGCAGTCCCGGACGTAACGGACTGGCGTTTCGATCCGCCTACCCTGGAGACGCGGGAATCGGTGTGGCGACTGGCCGGACCCCTGCGCGACGCGGTCCACCTCGACCAGCTGAGCGCCGACCCCTACCCCCTCGCCCGCGCGATCGCAGCGACGGCTGGAGCCCGGGAGGAATCCCGTGGGGGACATCGCCGGACCGACTTTCCGGAGACCGACCCGGCGCTTGACGGCAAGCACCTGATCTACCATCCGGACGGCTCGATCGATCTGGCGCGGTGGGACTGAGCTCCGGCCCCCAGGAACGCGGACCGGATCCGGTTGAGATCCAGGTGACTGCTGGTGCCCTGGCTTCGATTTGCGAAGAGATGGGCGCGGTCCTGATCCGTTCCGCCCATTCGGCGAACATCAAGGAGAGGCGGGATTGTTCAGCTGCGGTCTTCAACGCCGGGGGTGAGATGGTGATGCAGGCCGAGCACATTCCGGTTCACCTGGGTTCGATGCCGGCGTCGGTGGCGGCGGTGATCGGCCGTGAGCACCACCCCGGCGTTTCCTGGTTCCTCAACGATCCGTTCAGTGGAGGCACCCACCTGCCTGACATCACGGTCGTGACGCCGGCTTTCGACAACCACGGTGTCCTGATCGGATTCGCTGCGAACCGGGCCCATCACGCTGACGTCGGTGGCCGCATGCCAGGTTCGATGCCGGCGGACTCCCGGTCGATCGAAGAAGAAGGCGTGATCATCTCGCCCAGGGTCATGGACGAGTCGGCAATCGCCGAGGTCACCGGTCTGATGCGACAGCCGGACCAGCGTCGGGCGGACCTCCGGGCTCAACTGGCCGCCAACCTGGCTGGCACTGCCCGCCTCGCGGAACTGGCGGGCAACCGTGGAACGCCGGGACTTGAGGCTTCGATGGAGGCGGTACTTGAATACGCCGAGCACCGCACGCGTTCGAAAATCAGTGAAATCGACGACGGGGTCTACCAGTCATCCGACTGGCTCGAGGCGCTCGACGGCGACGTTGAGCTGAACCTCACGGCTACCGTTGCCGGGGACCGGATCAGTTTTGACTTCAGCGGATCGGCGGCACCGGATCCCGGCAACCTGAACTGCCCCCTTGCAGTAACCCGATCGGCCTGCTATTTCGCGGTCCGGGTACTCACCGACCCTGACATTCCGGCCAGCGCCGGGGCCTACCGGCCAATCGAGGTAATTGCCCCGGCGGGAACCTTGCTCAACGCTGAATATCCGGCCGCTGTCGTTGCCGGCAATGTGGAAACTTCGTCCCGGGTGGCTGACCTTTGTCTGAAAGCTTTCGGACGAGCCCTGGGGCAGGGCACCATGAACAACTTCACGCTGGGAAACCAGGACTTCACCTATTACGAAACCCTGGGTGGCGGCCAGGGTGCCGGGCCGGACGCAGACGGCCCGGGCGCGGTCCACGTAGCGATGTCAAACACCCTGAACACACCGATCGAAGCGCTGGAAATCGAGTTTCCGGTGCGCGCCACCGAATACTCGGTCCGGCGCGAAAGTGGCGGGGCGGGACAGCACCGCGGCGGGGATGGCCTGGTCCGGGAAATCGAAGCTCTCGAACCGATGGATTTCGCGTTGCTTACGGAACGTCGCCACCATCATCCACCGGGCGGCCGGGGCGGCGAGCCCGGAGCGACCGGCAACAACTTCGTTTACCGCAGCGGTGTTGACGAACCGGAACGGCTCGATTCGAAATCGACCGGCCGGCTCAGCCCCGGGGACAGGCTGCGGATCGAGACGCCGGGGGGCGGCGGATACGGGGATCAGGACAGCTCGTGCTGATCCTTGGCGTTGACGTTGGCGGAACGTTCACCGATGCGGTGCTGATCGACGGTGGCCGGGTGTTCAGCGGCAAGGCGCCAACCACTCCCGATGACCAGTCGAAAGGCGTGATCCAGGCGATCGACAACGTGCTGGAGATGTCGGGACACCTGGCTTCGGAGATCGAACAGTTCAACCACGGAATGACCGTGGCGACGAACGCCCTGCTGGAAAACCGGTCCGCCAGAACCGTTTTCATTACCAACCGCGGTTTCACGGACCTGATCGAGATCGGACGTCAGGACCGCGCTTCGCTCTACCGGCTCCAGGAATCTCATCCGCCGCCGCAGGTCCCGGCAGAACGCCGGATCGCGGTCGCTGGCAGAAACGGCCCGGATGGCGAGCTCGAACCGCTTGAGGACACCGAGATTGGCCGTGTGGTTGAGCAGGTCGGTCTGCTTGACGCGGAGTCGGTGGCGGTCTGTCTGCTGCATGCGGACCGTCATCCCAGGCATGAAGAAATGCTCGGTGAAGCGATCGAGGACCGGTTTGGCGATTCGGTCCATGTTTCCCTGTCCCATCAGGTGGTTGGCACTTTTCGCGAATACGAACGGGCCGCCACGACTGAGGTCGATGCCGCACTCTCGCCGCTGGTCAGCCGGTATCTGCGGCGGCTGCTTGATACCTGCAGCGGAACCGGACTGGTTGAGCCTTCAATCATGCAGTCAAGTGGTGGCTTGACTTCGATCGACACCGCTTCCAGCCACGCTGCCCTGACCGTGCTTTCGGGTCCGGCCGGCGGGGCCGCTGCGGCCGCACTCATCGCTGAAGCTTCGGGCGTTCCGGATCTGCTCTGTTTCGACATGGGTGGCACTTCGTGTGATGTCTGTGTCGTTGAAGGCGGACGGGTTCGCGAAACCGGCGGCAAGAGCATCAATGGCCGGCCGCTCGCCTTGCCCATGGTCGACATCGACACGGTCGGTGCCGGTGGCGGTTCGATCGCCTGGCGCGATAGTGGTGGTGCCCTGCGGGTCGGACCGGAATCAGCCGGAGCCCGGCCCGGCCCCGCGGCTTACGGGCACGGTGGGACCAGGCCGACGGTGACTGACGCGAACCTCGTGCTGGGCCGTCTGCTCGAGAACCATGAACTTGCCGGCAGCATCAAACTCGATCGGCAAGCAGCCGAGAACGCCGTCGGGAGCCTCGCGACCGGGCTCGGAATGCAGCTCGAAGAATGCGCCCGGGGAATCATCCGGGTTGCGAATGCGGAGATGGTGCGGGCACTGCGCGTGATGACAGTCGCCCGTGGCCTCGATCCCCGTGATTTCACGCTGCTCGCTTTTGGCGGCGCCGGACCACTCCATGCGGTGGAGATTGCCGAGGAACTCGGGATCGAGCGGATCCTGGTGCCGGTCGACGGTGGCGTTTTCAGCGCCCTCGGCCTGGCTGCCGCCGACCAGCGTCGGGATGAGGTCACCACGGTGATGCTGCGCGGCGCTGAAATCACCGGTGAAATCCTCTCCGGACTGATTGGTGAAGCGGACGAGCTTGCCTGGGACATCCGGTACCGCGGCCAGTCCTTCGAGCTCACGGTTACCGACCGCAGCGGCAGCCCTGAAGAGCTGCGCCGGCTCTTCGATTCGGTTCATCTTGACCGGTATGGCTACAGCGACCCGGACGCCGAAATCGAACTGGTGACGATGCGCCGCAGATACCGCTCGGTGGGGGCGCGACCGGTACTCGAATCGCCCGATCGCGACCCGTCCCGGGGACCGGTTTCGGTCGACCTCGACCAGGCAACGCTTTACCTGCCCGCCGGCTGGTTTAGCCGGCCGGTACCTGGTGGCCTGTTGAGCATTTCGCGCAGTAAAGCCATGTGACGCCCGTCACACAGGCTTGATCTTTTCGTAAACGTTCTGTATGGTCGTTTCTCTTTGCGGGGCTAGCAATCTTTTTTGCTGGCGACGTTCCAGCCCCGCACATGTTCGTAGCAACTACCAACACCGACTGAGATCCCCTATGCCAATTGCGTTCAAGGAATGGGCTGTAACCGTGCGAGCCCTGGCCGAAGGCGAACAACTCCTCACCCTGCGTAAGGGCGGAATTCGCGAAGAAAACAAGAACTTCGAGCTCGAGCACGACCGATTCTTCCTGTACCCCACTTTTGACCACCAGCAGAACGATCTGGTGCGTCCGTCCCATCATCCCGAGCTGGATCGCGCCCTCGAAGAAGGCGTCTGGCCCGATGAGGAGCCGCCGGCCCGTGCCCTGCTCCAGGATGGCGGCATCGCCCAGCCCGACCGCGTTCGTATTCGCGCCTGGGCCGAAGTTGCCGAGCACATCACTATCGACAACCCGAAGGTTGTCGACGGACTGTCCCCGTTCTACATCTGGACTACCGACTACGCCTCGAAGCGTCTGAACTGGAAGCCGCGTCACCCGCTGCATCTGGTGCTGCTTCGTGTCCACCGTATCCCCCGCCCCGTAACCGTTCGGGTTCGCGAGGAATACCACGGCTGCCGTTCCTGGGTCGAGATCGACCGTGATCTTCCGTTCGAAGGCACACCGGTAATGGCCGATGAGGAATTCGAGCGCGCAAGTGCTGAAATCCGCGCGGTCTGCCACGGCGACAAGGAACTCGCTTTCGCCTAGAGTCACCGGATTCATGCTTTTGAAGAAGGCCTCCTCCGGGAGGCCTTCTTCATTTAAAGCGAGCATTCAACACGTTTGCTGCCACCCGCTTCCACTGCTAGGTTTCAGTCCGCGAGAGATCGGGAACACGATGTTTATCTGGGGACTTCGGTCCCGACACAAGACGGGGAGCTTTTTTGATGAGGAGATTCGGGATCGCAGTGCTGGCAGCCTGCGCGCTGACACTGGTCGGCACAGGTACATCGTCGGCCGTAGTGACACCACAGCCTTACGGCACAAGCGACGCCGGAGGGTTCAACGCGATTCTTCCCCCAGGCAACAACGGCTTCGCCAGCCTGCCTGACCTGATCAGCTCGATCGCCGGCGGCCCGCTGCCCGCGAACAGCGACAACGCACTCGCCCCTTACACCGACCTCATTTTCGACTACCCGTCGCTGAACAAAAGCAATCTCAACGATTACTTCCACGACGGCAGCTTCGGCGTCAAGCCGGAGAACATAAAACGGACTTACAGCCCCCGCAGCGACGTCACGATCATCCGTGACGAGTTCGGCAGCCCCCACGTTTATGGCTCGACCCGCTCCGGCACCATGTTCGGGGCCGGTTACATCGGCGCCGAGGACCGCCTCTTCTTCATGGACGCCCTGCGGCACGCCGGCCGTGGCGAACTGGCCAGCTTCGCCGGAGGAGCGAACGCCGGCATGGACATCGACGTCTGGAACAACAGTCCATACACCGAAGCCGACCTTCAGGCCCAGTTCGACTACTCCCCGCCCGGCTACGAGCAGGAATGGAACGGCGTTCGCGCTGACGTCAATTCCTACGTCGATGGAATCAACAAATACATCACCGAATCGAAGACGAACCCGACCTTGGTTCCCGGTGAATACATCGCCCTGAACCATCCGCTTGGACCCGATCCGTGGAAAGCCACTGACGTGATCGCCACCGCTGGCCTGGTTGGCGGCATCTTCGGCAAGGGCGGCGGTCGCGAAGTCGACAACGCCCTCGTTCTGGAGCGTGCGAAAGCGAAATTCAATGGCAAGACCGCGACCAGGATCTTCCGGGACTTCCGCAGCGCCAATGACCCCGAAGCCCCGGTCACCGCGCACGGCAAGAAGTTCAAGTACCAGAACGGATCGAAGCAGAATCGTGGCCGTGTCCTGCCGGACCCGGGCACGACCGAAAAACACAACGTCGTTGCCGCCACCTCCCCCGGCCTCCAGGATCTCCTGCCCAACCTGCCGATTGATCTGCCCGAACTGCCACTGCTGGGCGACATTGACGGAAGGTCAAGTGGCGCCCTCGACGGTCTCGGAGCAAAGATGTCCGGTCTTAATGGCATGAGGACTGGCGCCTCGAACGCGCTCGTTGTTTCCGCCAAAGAGTCGAGAGGTGGCCGCCCGACCTTCGTCGCCGGCCCGCAGGTGAGCTACTTCGCACCCCAGATCCTGATGGAATCCGACCTGCACGGACCCGGCATCGATGCCCGTGGGGCCTCGTTCGTGGGAATCAACATGTACGTGCTGCTCGGCCGCGGAACCAACTATGCGTTCAGCGCCACCTCGGCCGGACAGGACATCATCGACACGTTCGCCGTGCCGCTCTGCGAGCCCGACGGGAGCGTCCCGACCAAAGCCAGCATGCATTACCTGTTCCGCGGAAGCTGCAAACCGATCGAAGTCCTGGAGAAGACCAACAGCTGGACTCCGAGCCTCGGTGACCAGTCACCACCGGGATCGATGACCCTGCGGGCCGAACGCACCGCTCTCGGCCTGGTCAACGCCCGGGCTCTGGTCAAGGGCAAGCCGGTGGTATTCACAAAACTGCGCTCGACCTACATGCATGAAGCGGAATCCGCGATCGGTTTCCGGGACTTCAACAATCCGCAGAAAATGCAGAGCCCGAAAGCGTTCCAGAAGTCGGCTTCGAAGATCGGCTTCACCTTCAACTGGCTTTACGCGAACGACAAGGACACCGCCTACTACAACTCGGGTGACAACCCGCGGCGCAGCAAGCGGGTTGCCCCCGACTTCCCGGTCGCCGCAAAGTACGAATGGCAGGGATTCCAGCCAGCCACCAACGAGTCGAAGCTGACCGCGTCGAAGAATCATCCACAGACGGTCAACCAGCGTTACAACACGAGCTGGAACAACCGGCAGGCCAAGGGCTACCGCGCGTCGGACGACACCTGGAGCTACGGATCGGCCTACCGGTCGATCACCCTCGACCAGCGGATCAAACCGCAGATCAAGGGCAAGAAGAAGATCTCCCTGGTCGGACTGGTGAAAGCGATGGAAGGGGCTGCCACGGTCGACCTGCGGGGCGTGACCGCCTTGCCGTATGCCCTGAAGATCATCGGCAGCAAATCAGGTAACCCGGCTGTGGATGCCGCTACGGCAGACCTTCGGGCCTGGCTCAAGAACGGTGCCCATCGCCGCGACGCCGATCGCAACGGCACCTACGAACACTCGAACGCGATCCGGATCATGGATGCCTGGTGGGAGCCCTGGATGCGCGGTGAGTTCGAACCGAGACTGGGCACGAACCTCTTCGACGGTGTAGCCAGCATGAATACGATCGACGATTCCCCCAGTCTCAACCTCGGCTCCGCTTACAACGGTGGCTTCTACTCCTATGCCAACAAGGACCTGCGGACCTTGCTGGCCAAGTCGAAGAAGCGGAAGAAGGCCCGGAAGTCCGCCCTGAAGAAGATCAAGGGCAAATACTCACGGGTCTACTGTGGCAAGGGGAGCCGCAAAGCCTGCCGCGCGATGCTGATCGGCACCCTGGCCACGGCAACTACCGTTGATCCTTACCCGGCGGCCGAAGCCACGTGCAAGTTCGGCGACAAGCAGGCCTGCTTCGATGCGATCAAGTACCGCGCGCTCGGGGGCCTCAAGGTTCCCGACCAGCCCTGGCAGAACCGGCCCTCGTACCAGCAGGCCGTTCAGGTCGGCGGAGTCAAATAGCGAATCCGGCTCCGGGGTGTCACTGACATCCCGGAGCGGTTCTTCCCGCCCGTAGGACATACCCTTCCGGGGTGACCTGGATTGAAACCACTTCGCTCACCTTCGTCGCCCGTCACGAGGACGCCGATACCTCCTATGCCGAAGAGCTGCTTGACCGGCTGGAGGACCTGTGTCTCAAGCTCGAAGATCGTTTTGAGAACGTGCCTGGCGAGGTCACGGTCGTGGTCCATCCCTCGCCGGTCTGGCTGAACGCAGCCCACCCCTTCCTGCCTTTCGTGCGCTGGGCCGCAGCGCCGGCCGGACGGCGTTACCTGGCGGGATGGCCGATGGCAACCGAGGTTCATGTCCTCGGTGAAGCCGCCATGGCGAAACGCTCGGCGGGAGAAGCCTCCCTTGAGGCATTGCGGGGAACGGCAGAACGGCTCTACACCCAGATCGTGCTGGCCGCCAACAACGAGCGGCTGCCTCCCCCGTGGACCCCGACCCGCTTCCTGCGTTACCTGCGGTGGGCCTGGCTGGTGGAGGGTGGTGCCCAGCATTTCTCACGTCAGGTCGATTTCTACCGGGCTGCCGTGATCCGGCGTCTGCGTGAAGGTTCCCGTCCCAGCTTCCCGCCTTCACGACGCGATGCGATTCTGCTCGGCGGAACGATCTTTGACCTGCTCGAGGACTACCGCGGTGGTGGCGCTTGCGAACTGCTGGTTTCCCGCTTGCGACGCGACGGGCCGTCGGCCAATCTCGAATCAGCCTTCGATCTGCCGATGGCTGATATCGAAGCGATGTGGCGCAGTTACCTGAGGGAACTGGTCAGTCCCGACATGAGGGTCACGGAACATCCTTCCCCGACCCGGGATTTCTAGCGCCTGAACTTCTTTTTGACCGGGGGCAACGTGACCCGCCGGGTCACCTTGAATTTCACTCCGGAAGCATCCTTCAGCTGAACCTTCAGTTTGAGCGGGATCTTCTGGCGCGGGGCCACCCTCGGCATTCTCAGGCGGACGGTGCGGGTACCGGCGGGAACCTTTCGACTCTCGAACGCACCGGCAAGACCAGCCGCGCTGCCGAAGGAAACGGACACGTCCAGCTGTTCACCGCTCTTCACGCGAATCGAGACAAAACGTTTCCTGCCCTTGCGCCATCCTTTGGCACGGACCACCGATCCAGCCACGTTGCTGGCACCCAGGGGCTTTTCGCCGGGGGCGAGTTCGTAAGCACCCCACGGCGGATTTGCGTTGACCACCCGGCCGTTCTCGCAGGTCGCGAGGAAACTGGCGAACCTGGAGGTCGGATGCTCGGTGATTATCCGGTAGGTGCCTGTCGGGACAACCGCCCAGACGATGCCTCCATCTTCGGACGATGATGTCTTCGTTTCGTCAGGTATGACGTGCTCGTTGAAGTAGATCGGTCCGGGAATGGCCGGAACGGCGAAGGAAGTTGCCCCGGCCACCCCATGGGGCGTCCGGTCCCAGAACGTCTGGTAGTCGACGCCACGTACGTTCCGGGCTGAAGATGTGGTGACGATCGCGCATTGTTCCGGCCGACCGTCTTCGCTGGCTGGAACCGAGAGGATCGCTTTGAGCGCGCCGTATTCGAAGTCGGTCGGCGTCTGGAAGTTGGCGTTTTCGATGTCGGCCCCACGGGTGTGGAAGGTCTGCAGGTCGATCTCGTTGTAGTGCTCATCGAAAGGAACCGTTCCCGGTGGAATCCATCCCGATTCGATGTATGGAGTCACGTTGGTGTGGTTCGGGACGACCAGCCTGTAGTCACCGTCGGTTCCGGTGGTCGCCGAAATACTCGGCAGTTCCCTGACCTTGACCGTCGCGTCCGGGATCGGCGTGTCCATGTGGTTGAAGCGATAGGCCTTGCCGGAGATGGTCACGGTTTTGGCCGCGTCTGCTGCCGGGACCGCGACGAAGAACATTGAGACGACCGCCAACGCGATCGTGGCTTTGAGTGAACGCTGGAGAGCGGGCATTCGGTGACTGACCTTCAGTTGTCCGAAAGGACCAGGCCGAGGAACTGCTGGGTGCGTTCCTGCTGCGGGTTGCCGAGCACATCTTCCGGCTTGCCCTGCTCGACGATTACGCCACCATCCATGAAAATGACCCGGTCGCCGACGTCTCTCGCGAAACGCATCTCGTGGGTGACGCAGACCATGGTCATGCCTTCATCGGCGAGTTCCCGCATCACGTCGAGGACGCCTTTGACCAGTTCGGGGTCGAGCGCGCTGGTGACCTCGTCGAACAGCATCACTTCCGGGTCCATGGCCAGAGCGCGGGCGATCGCGACGCGTTGCTGCTGGCCGCCGGACAGGCGGTCGGGATATTCATGGACCTTCTCTTCGAGGCCGACTCTCGTAAGCAATTCAACTGATCGTTCCCTGCAGAAATCCGCCTTGCGGTTACGGACTTTCCTCTGGGCGATCGAGACGTTGCCTTCAGCGGTCATGTTCGGGAAATGGTTGAACGACTGGAAAACCATGCCGACTTCACGCCGCAGTATGTCGAGGTCACGAGGCTTGCCGCCACCGAATACCTGGCTGCCGTTGAGCAGGATCTCGCCACCGTCAGGGCGTTCCAGCATGTTCAGGCAGCGCAGCAGGGTGCTCTTGCCGGAGCCGCTGGGGCCGATCACGCAGACGACTTCGCCTTTCTTGACGTCGACGTTGATGTCCTTGAGCACGTCAAGCTTGCCGTAGCTCTTCTTCAGGCCAGTGACGCTGAGGATGGTCTCGCCTCGTTCGACCGACCCATACCCTCCCTTTTCCGGGAAGTCCTTGAGATCTGCGGTTTCGTCGCTCACGGAATACCTCTCTCGAATTTTTCGTCCTGTTTCTTGATCTGCCAGTCGACCAGGCGCGCGAGCGGGATGGTGACGACCAGGAACAGGATCGCACCAAGGGTCAGGGCCGACGGGTTGAAGGTGGTCGAGTAAATGTCACGGCCGACCTGGACAACCTCGGGCATGCTGATGACGCTGATCAACGAGGTGTCCTTCATCAGCGCGATGTAATCGTTGAGCAGCGGCGGGATCACCTTGCGCACCGCCTGCGGCACGATCACGTAACGCATCGCCTGTCCGTGGCTCATGCCAAGTGAACGGGCAGCTTCCATCTGGCCTCGTGGCACGGCTTCGATGCCGGCCCGGTAAACCTCGGCCATGTAAGCACCGTAGGTCAGGGTCAGGGCGGCGATCCCGTACCAGAACGCACTGGGATAACCAAAGAATTCAGGAACACCGATCCACTTGGGGATCGTTCCTTCTGCCTGCAGCGTGCCGAGCCCGCCGTAGATCAGCAGCAGGGTGAGCAGCATCGGAATGCCTCGCAGGGCATCGATGTAGGCGATCGTGACCCAGCGGACCGGGGCCAGTGCGCGGC
>JBAUOE010000235.1:0-2344 GCA_049579585.1 Solirubrobacterales bacterium
GATTCATACGGCCGTTTCCTTGCCGGCCACGATCTTGGTCTGGCTCTGATGGACGCACCGCATCCGAGCCTCGTTCCCATGGAGATGGCCGCCGCCGGGATGCTGGTGGTAACCACGACCTACGGCACCAGCAAAACAGCGGCCAGGCTTGAGGAGATCTCTCCCAACCTGATCGCCGGAACCCCGGACGTTGCCGGGGTCAAGGCTTCACTTGGTGTCGCGGTGGCCCGGGTCGGTGACCATTCCGGGCGCGTTGCCGGAGCTGGCGTTGACTGGCCGTGCGACTGGAACGAAGCGCTCGACGATGAACTGCTCGGCAGCATCGCCGAAATGCTGACCCCGGTCGGGTAGCCTTCACTTCGCCCGTTGCCCGCCTGTCCACAAGCGGAGCGGCACGGTCCTGCCCTTGAACTCCTTGCAAGCAAAACAAAACCAGTCCGCGGCTGAAATCGCCCGCAAAGTAGTCGAGGGCCCGGTCGTGGTCGAGGCGAAAGGGGTCGGCAAGACCTTCCGGATACCTGAACATCGGGTTGATTCGTTCAAGGAGCGGGCCGTCCATCCGTTCCGCGGTAATCCTCATCGGGAACTCAAAGCGCTCGAGGATATTTCCTTCGAAGTCCATGAAGGCGAGTTTTTCGGCATCGTCGGCCTGAACGGATCCGGCAAGAGCACTTTGCTTAAAATTCTTGGCAGCATCTATCGGGCCGACCGGGGCCGAATCCGTGTAGCTGGCCGGATCGCCCCTTTCATCGAACTCGGGGTTGGTTTCAACCCCGAGATGACCGCCCAGGAAAACATCGTGCTGAACGCGGTGATGATGGGCCTCTCTCGCCAGGAAGCCCGAAATCGCATAGCCCCGGCGATCGAATTCGCCGGACTCGAAGATTTCGCCGAACTCAAACTGAAGAACTATTCGTCCGGCATGATGGTTCGCCTGGCGTTTTCGGTGATGGTCCAGGCCGAGGCCGACATCATGCTGATCGACGAAGTTCTCGCGGTTGGTGATGCCTCCTTCCAGCAGAAGTGCGAAGACGTTTTCCACGACATGCGGGCAGCCGGCAAGACGATAATCCTGGTTACCCACGACATGAACTCGGTCGAGAAGTTCTGCCATCGCGCGATGATGATCCACGACGGCAAAGTGAGCAAGATGGGCAGCCCGCAGGAGGTTGCCGAGTGGTACCTGCGGGCCAACTTTCGCGAAGAAGATGAACGCCCCGGTTTCCACCCGGGCGCCTCGGAGGAAGGCGATGACGCCCACATCACCGATGCCTGGCTGGAGGACGCCAAAGGTGAGCGTGTTCTGAACATCGAAAAGGATGCTCCGTTCAGCATGCATGTCGAAGTCGAAGGTATCCGTGACCTGCCCGGCCCCATGTTCAGCTTCGGAGTCACCGACGAATCCGGCATGCAGGTATTCGGGTTCACTGAGGATCTGGCTGCCGAAGGCTCCGAGTTCGACTCGCTGAAGGCCGGCGAAACAATCAGGTTTTCGGCCGAGGTCAACAACATCCTCAAGCCCGGCCGGTATTTCCTCAGCGCCCGCGGCTTCAAGCATGGCGCGCTGAACGACATCCGCATGCAGGTGCTTCGGGTAATTGACTGGGTCATTTTCGGAACCGGGGTCGATGCCGGTGTGGTTTCCCTGGTCGACAAGGTCGAAGTCACCCGTAAGGAAAAAGGCTGATGGCCACGGGCACGCCGAAAGGCGAACAGCCGGAAACGGTCGAAACGAAACCGGCCCCGGTCCTGGTCGATGTGCCGGGGCCTTCCGCGCTCGGCGGTGGACGTAAACGGTTTTTCGATCTGCTCTACCTGATTTCGGTCAACGATTTCAAGAAGACCTATTTCGGCACCGTGCTCGGCTACCTGTGGAGTCTCCTTCGGCCGCTGGCACTCTTTGCCGTTCTCCTGTTCGTCTTCACCCAGATCTTCCGGGTGGGCACCGATGACGTCGCGTTCTATCCGGTGCTGCTTCTTTTCAACATCGTCCTGATCTCCTTTTTCCAGGAAGCAACGATGGCGTCGGTGATGTCGGTTGTGAACCAGGAGAGCGTGGTCCGGAAAACCCATTTCCCCCGGCTCGTAATTCCGTTGGCGACGGTGCTCACGGCCATCTTCAACCTCTGCACCAACATGGTTGTGGTGATCATTTTCATGGTTGCCTTCGGGGTGGCGATCGTCTGGACATGGCTGTTCTTCCCGCTGATCCTGCTTAGCCTCTTCGTCCTTACCCTCGCCTGCGCGATGCTGCTTTCTTCGCTCTACGTGCGGTATCGGGACGTTGGCATCATCTGGGGTGTGGCGGTGACCGCACTCTTTTACGGCACCCCGGTGCTCTACC
>JBAUOE010000236.1:0-7997 GCA_049579585.1 Solirubrobacterales bacterium
CGTCGTCACCGCCTACGCCGAAATCGCAGCCCGCCCGGGTGGATCGACGCTGGCTGGCGCGCTGGCTGGCGCTACCGTTCTTCCGGGCCTTCATACCATCGCGGGGGCTGCCTCGAACACCGGCACTGTGACGCTCGATGGCGGGGGAGATCCAGCTGCTGTGTTCGTCTTTCAGGTGGACGGTGCCCTGGCGTTTGCTGCTGCGAGTCGCGTGGTTCTGGCCAACGGAGCCCAGGCATCACGGGTCTTCTGGCAGGTGAACGGTGCCGGAAGCGTCGGGGCGGGATCTGATTTCGCCGGGACGTTGATCACCACGGGAGCAATCGCCATGGGCAACGGAACGTTAGTCAACGGCCGGGCACTCGCCCGCACCGGAGCGGTAACGCTCGACAACAATCAGTTCTACAGTGCGCCACCGAAGGTCACCATCACCGGGGGAGCAACGGCATATACAACTGATACGACCCCGACGATCTCCGGCACGACTGATCTCGAAGAGCCGGGTACGGTCAGCGTGAGCATTGCCGGACAGTCCCTCTCCGCGGCTCCGGAGCAGGGGAACTGGTCAGTCACTTCGGGACTGGTCCCGAACGACACCTATTCCGTAGTGGCTACAGTCAGCGACGCTGCGGGCAATGAAGGAACTGTCAGCCAGCAACTCACGGTCGACACTGTTCCGCCGGGGATCACCATCGATCACGGAGAAATCCGCACTACGAACGAGTCCAGTCCGACAATCGGTGGCAGCAGTGATGCCGAACCGGGCACAGTAGTGCGGGTTACGGTCAGCTCACAGGTTCTGAATGGCCTCGTCCAGGCGGACGGCAGCTGGAGCGTCAGGGTTGCATCTCTCACCGACGGACTCCATCCGGTGACCGCCTCAGTCAGCGATCCGGCCGGCAACGAAAGCTCGAAAGTTCAGAATCTGACGGTTGATACCGTCGCGCCGGTCCTGACAGTCTCGGGTGGCCCCGATGCGTTGACCAATGACCCGACTCCAACCATCGCCGGCGCTTCGGACCTCCCGGCGGGCTCGAGCGTGTCAGTGGGCGTAGCCAATGAATCGCTCAACTCGTCGGTAAATGTCGACGGGGCATGGTCCGTGACGACGGCAACCCTGCCGGACGGACCACACCGGGTCACGGTTTCGGCTTCCGATCCGGCGGGAAATCAGGGCTTTGCCAGCCAGTTGCTGAGCGTGGACACGGTGGCACCCGTCGTCACGATCGACGGTGGGGCCAACGCGAGCACCAGCCGGGTCGACCCGACCATCACCGGTACTTCCAACACGGAGCCAGGAACCACGGTGGCCGTGTCACTCGCGGGCCGTACAGTGACAACGCTTCTTCAGGAGAACAGACACTGGAACGTGAGTGCGGGCAACATCGGCGACGGAAGATGGCCTGTCGTTGCGTCGGTTGAGGATCCCGCAGGAAACGTGGGCAGCTTCAGGCAGACTCTCACGATCGGGGCTGATCAGTATCGCCCGCCCGAATGTTCATCAGGGACAATCGAGATCCGCGGCCTTCACCGGAACCGGAACAAGGGCATCGCAACATTCGGGATCACGGCGGGCGGGCCCGGCCGAATCATCTTGCGGCGCTCAAAGAACGTCCGACGCTCATCGAAAAAGGTCTTTTCGAGCGGCAAAGGTCGGCTCAAGGTCAGGGCCAGGCGCCAAGCCGCCAGGAAGCTGAATAGAAGCGGCAAGGTCAAATTCAAGGTGAAAATGGTCTACAAGCCGGCATTCGACTGCCCGACGGTCACCAGATCAGCCCGGATCAAGCTGGTGAAGAAGAGCCAGGGCTAGCGGTTCACTGGGCTACCTGCGGACGAATTCACGCGGATGGCAAATGCGTCGATATCGCCGCCCTTTGTCGATATGGTCCAGCTGAGACTGTTTGCAGTCGGGAAGATGCTGGCTGGTGGCCGGTCAGCACCTTTCACGGAAGACGAGGACGGAGAACGACGTGCCAAAAACATCGATAGCTACCGGGGTGGTCCACCGGGTGCCAAAAGATCTTCGTGAAACCCTCGTTTCAGAACCGGCGGTTCGTGACGCCTGGAACGATCTCACTCCGTTAGCCCGCAACGAGTGGATCTGCTGGACGGTTTCGGTAAAGAAGGAAGAAACCCGGGTCCGGCACATCGAACGGCTGCGGGAAGATTTGCTCAATGGCAAACGTCGGCCCTGCTGCTGGCCGGGATGTCCTCACCGTTAGGTTCCGCGATTCCTGACCTCAGGGAAAACCACTCAGGTTGAGGGAAGCAGGCCGGTCGGGATCAGGACAACCCCTGAGTCCTCAACCGGATCAAGCTGTGGCAGGTCCTGCCATTCGCTGACCGGAAGGATCGCGATCTGGCCGCTCGTGAGGGCGCCGTAGACCTGACCGGCGTCCTGGTCGACGGGCGTGATGTCGGTTTTGGCAATCGCCGAATCGATCCTCGCCGCGAGAGCGTTGGAAGCGTCATGGTCGGAACGGGCGATCACCACATCAGACTTCGGGATCGGCTTGTCGATCGTTCCCTGAACGATGGCGACTGGTGATGGGGCGGACAGTGACACCAGGTCCCGCCATGGCTCATCATTCATGTCGCCGACCGCGAGTACCAGTGAGGAATCAAAGCCGTTCGCTTCGAGGATTGTCGAACGTGAAGGGTGATCGGTCACCGCGATCTCCGGGTCGGCATCGATACCGAGTCGGCGGCAGGTGCCATTCAGCTGGTCGAGCAGCGACTGGCGGGCCCGGTTGCCCATGTTGGTCGGAACCAGCAGAACGATGCGAACCACGCCGGACTCGGTTTCCGAGATTGCCCGCGCGATCCGCAGGCCGAGGGGTGCGCTGCTCAGTCCGACGATCGCGACCAGGACCCGCTCACCAAGGTTTTTCTTGATCTCATCCGGCACGGCAATCCTGGATTTCTCTCTCTCGGCGACGATAGTTGCAACCAGCACGCTCACCAGAATCAGGACCAGGACCGCGTTCACGACGGACTCGCCGAACAGACCGATTTCGAATCCGACCGTGGTGGCGGCGAGGGTGGCGGCGGCCTGGGGGGTCGAAAGGGCAAAAGCCATACGGGCCTGATGGGCGGTCGCGCCCATCAGCAGTCGGGTCAATTCGGCAGCGATGAACTTTCCGCCCAGACAGGCGAGGATGAACAATGCGGCAAGGCCGAGGGTTTCGCCCTGGAACATCACGGCGGGCTTCAGCAACAGGCCTACCGACACCAGGAACACCGGAATGAAAACCGCTCCACCGAAGAAATCGATGCGTTTCATCAGCGGGCCTTCGTTCGGAACCAGTCGGTTCATTGCGAGGCCGGCAAAGAAGGCGCCGACGATCCCTTCGATACCGAAGGTTTCGGCGACCACTGCTGCGATCAGGAAAGACGCGACCGCGATCGCGTAACGCACCGTGCGCTCGGATCCGAGCAATCGGAAAGCCCGACGGGCGAGGAACGGAAGGGCGACAAAGCAGACCAGCCCGAGGGCCAGGAAACCGAGTGCCAGCTGAAGGACGACGTCGGTTCCGGTTCCGGTGCCGGACTGGGTTCCGGCGATCACGGCAAGGATTACCAGGGCGATCGTGTCAGTCAGGACGGTTGCGCCGACCACACTAGCGACGACCGGATCGTCGGAAAGTCCGGCGTCTTTCGCCAAGGGGTAGAGCAGGAGCGTGTGCGAAGCAAGCAGCGATCCGAGCAGCAGCGACGCGGGCAGCTCCCAGCCCACGATCAGGCCCACTGCGGTGCCAAAAGCCATCGGGAACGAGAAAGTGAGCAAACCGAAGCTGATCGCTGAACGTCGATGCCGGCGAAGCAAGCCGAGGTTGAGCTCGACTCCTGCGATGAACATCAGATAGAGCAGGCCGAGCTGGCCGAGGTCCGGAATGGTGGTGCTGCCGGAATCCAGGAATCCGAATCCGTTCGGTCCGATCAGGAAGCCGCCGATGAGCAGGCCGATCAGCCCGGGGACCTTGGCTTTCTGAACTATCGGCGGGCCGAGGATCACCACGATGAACAGGACCAGGAATTCCCAGGCTCCACCTTCGGGTGCATGCAGGCTGATTGCCGCAAGGTTCATTGATCAGTCCTCAGCAGGGGTAGGTTGTTTGACAGATCGCTAAAGGAGCGACCCAGCCATTCTTCGGAAAGGCGGTCGATGGTTCCGTCGTTTTCCAGCTTCCGCAGGACGGAACCGATGGCCTCGGCGTTCGACGACCCCTTGGGGAGAGCGACCGCAATCGGTTCCGTTTGCGGAAGCCTCGCGGCGATAGCGAGACGGTCGTCCTGCTGAACGAGGGCCTGGGCAGCTGGCAGGTCGAACATCGCTACATCGGTCTTGCCCCTGGCGACCGACCTCACTTCCCGGTTCCGGTTCTCGAATTCGAGCGGTTCTGAATGCGGCCTGATTGCGTCGTTGATGATCTCTTCGAAAGTAGTGTCCAACCCGACCGCAAACTGTTGCTTCTGAGCGGTTTTCACATCAGGAATTTCAGTGCCGTCACGAACAATCAACGCTGGTGGTGACTGAATGTAGGGGGTGCTGAATTCAAGGACTTTTTCCCGGTCCGGGGTGGGTGTAACCAGGGACATGCCGATATCGGCGTCTCCGAGGTCGCCTCCGACGATGCGGGAAAACGGAGTGGTTTCCACTCGAACTTCATCGAGATCCAGTTGGCTTGCGATCTCCTCTGCGAGGGCATATTCGAATCCCCCGGTGGGATTGGCAGCAGTGCCTTCCCAGAACCCCGCAGTTGGCATCGGTTGCGTCACTACGGTCAGGACGTTTTCGTTCTCTGGCGTGAAGCTGCCCGTGGCAGTGTCGAATTCACATCCCGACAGGCCAGCTCCGGCGATAGCCAGGACCCCGAGTAATCCGAACGCAAGTCTCATCCTCCTGGCAGCCAAGAGTCGCATTCTAGACTGGCGGGCGGTCAGAGTCCGCCAGTCGCGTTCACTCCGAAGGCAGGCCGTAAACCGTGGTGAACGAATCACGTCGTCGGCTGCCGTCGCCGTCGACGATCACGCGGTCGATCGTTATGTCGAAACCACCCTGACTGTTGCCTGAACGGGACTGGGTTTCGGCCCGCACCCGACGGCCACCATTGCCGCCGTAGATGCTCACCGTAACCGCGGTGTCAGAGGCAGAAGATCGGACCACGACCGGAGTTCCGGTGTCGTTGGTCCAGAGCAGGTCGATCGTGCCGAAGTTGAGAGTTGCTTCGCGGCCCGCTGGATACCGGGTTATGTAGAAGCTGTGCGGCGTATGCGAATCGATCTGAAGGCCAGCGAAGTACGCGGCGTTGTAGGTGGTCGTTGAGAACTGGGAGACACCGCCGCCCACCGTGTCGATCAGCTCGTTGTTCTCACCGATGGTCGGGGCCGGCTTGTAGCCGTTCGCCCTGGTTCTTTCTCCAGCTATCCCGTTCAGCGAGAACTGCTCCCCGGGTCCGATCACCGTGCCGTCGACGGTCTGGGCCATCCGCTGGATGTTCGTCACCCTGGGTTCACAACAACTGAAACTGGTGGTGAAGGTGCCAAGCAGGGACGTCGCGTTTCTGAGCGCGCTGGTAGTCACATCCGGCTTGGTGGTCTCGCTCGGGAACCGGACTTGATGCTGGGTCCGTTCGATTGCGCGGATCGTGTTGTTCACGGCCTGGTCCTGTTTGATCTGCCTGCCGTCGCTGGCCTGCCGGACGGTCGCCGCATTGGGTTTGGGACTCCAGGTGAGGTCGCCCTGCTCGGTCAGGTTGACCGGCGGCAGGGCGGGTGTGTCAAGGGAGGCGTCCTCGGCCGGACGATCCCGGTTGCCAGCGAGGTCCGCCACAAGGGTCTTGACTTCGGCCGGGTCAGCACCTAGCTGGATTGCGGTGTCGGCCCCATCGCCTGCGGACTCGATGGTGAGAGCGCCGCCTACCTGCTGCGGGGTGAATTCGGCAGGGCCGCCCGCAGTGAAGATGCGCAGGGGCTGGCGCAGGTAACGCTCAGCTTCCCGGGCTACCTGCCTGACTTCAGCGGGGGTGGGGGCTGGTCGGCGGCTGACCGGAATCTCGATTGACTCGCGACCGGTCTGGAATGCCTCAAGGATGTCGTCCTTGATTGCATTTCGCTGGACCCGCAGGCCCGCTTTGGGCTGGTCGGTGGTCACATTCAGGTTTTTGCCGTTGATCGACAATGCTCCGACATATGGTTCGCGATCAACTTCTTCGGCGATCCGGTTGACCGTAAGGTTCAGCCGTTTCGTATTCACGGGCCCGTAAACCGGTTCGACTTCGCGATCAACCATCAGCCCGGCAGGGCCGGCGAGGATCGCGCCGATTCCTGTGCGGCCGGCGGAATAGGCGCGATCAGCACTGCTCTGGCTGTCGATGACCAGTCCGGCCTGTGGGGCCCGGACAGTGAACTCGTTCTGGGATCCGAGAAGCTGAATCGACTCTGGGTCCATGTCGCCAATGACCCTGGCGGCGCCACCGCGGGATTCTCCGCCGAGTTCAGTGCCGCTGATGCTGGTTCCGCCAAGAACTTCGCCGGAACTGAAGGCTCGCAGCAGGAAGCCGGACAGGACCCAGATCAGCACGGCACATGCGGCTGCGATCAGCCAGGCATTCCGGCGGGACACCCGGAAGCGACCGAATCGTCCGGATGGCTCTTGAGGGGGTTGCTTCCGGCCGGAGCGCCTGTATTCAGCGGGAGGGCCGGTCCGTTGTGGTCGGTTGCGTTCGATGTTCCAAGCATGACAAGCACCGCACCCGGATGCGCGGCCAGGCCGGACAGTCCCTGCTGGGCGGGTGCGAAGGGGCTGACCTGGCTGTAAATTCAAGGGTATGGGTGTACTGCGAATCGTTCCGAATCTTTTCGACAAGGAGCCCGGATCGACCCGGGGTTTCTATGAAGATGTCTTCGACCTGGATCTAGTCATGGATCTCGGCTGGATCGCCACCCTGGCTTCGGCGGAGTCGCCTGCGTCCCAGCTGAGCGTGTTCGAGAACGACGCTGAGGAAGGGCGTGATCCTTACATCTCGGTGGAAGTGGACGATGTCGATGAGGTTCACCGAAAAGCGGTTGAACTCGGTTACGAGGTCGTCTATTCCCTGCGCAATGAGGAGTGGGGTGTGCGCCGGTTCATGCTGAAAGACCCGGTCGGCCGGGTGGTCAACGTGCTTGCGCACGCTCCTGGCCCGGACGCCTCCAGTCATGACTGAAGCAAACCGATCTGACCAGCGGATCGGGGAGCGACGGGGTCTCTGGCTTTTTCGCTGATCGGGCTCGTGTCCTGCCGGCACCGGGCAGGAAGAAGGAAAGCGCGGCGGCGGCGATCACGAAAGCGAATGAGGTCCAGAGGCAGCCAACCAGGCCATACCACTGGTACATCGCTCCGGAAAGAACGGTTCCGACAAGGCGACCGCCGGCATTCGCCATGTAATAGAAGCCGACGTTCATCGCCACCTTGTCGCTCGCGGCATAAGAAAGAACCAGATAGGAGTGCACTGCGGAGTTCAACGCAAAGATCACTCCGAAAGTGATCAGGCCAAGCACCAGGACCGTGGTCGGATCAAAGTTCGCGGTGAGGGCAATGGCAATTCCGGCGGGGAATGCGGCCAGGATGACTGCCAGCCAGGTTGCCGTGTGGCCGTCCGGCTGCCGGCCGGTCTTCCGGATATGCCGCTTCATCAGCGTCGGGGCCGAGGCCTGAACGATTCCGTAGCCGATCACCCAGATCGCAAGGAAAGTCCCCACCTCCCAGAAGCTCCAGCCGAGCACGGTCCGCAGGTAGACGGGCAGGCCCACCACGAACCAGACATCACGGGACGCAAAGAGGAATACCCGGGCGGCGGCCAGTACGTTGATCGCCCGGTCGTTGGAGAACATGTGGCGAAACTTCGCGGCCCCGTCAGTGGTGCCAAGCCCGCCGTGCATCATGGTGGCGGCGGTGATCAGGGCAACAGCCACCAGGGCGACCAGCAGCAGCATTCCTGTCTGAAACCCGACCA
>JBAUOE010000237.1:0-19447 GCA_049579585.1 Solirubrobacterales bacterium
GGCAACGCCGGCGGTGGCGGCGGCGGCTTCACCCCGAAGTCCGACGTACCGGCCGATACCGGGGACTTCAACCCGGCAGGCGGCGGCGGCGCTGCGGATGACGACATTCCCTTCTAGCGGGCCGAACAGGGGTCTCACGGCCGGTTCCGTACCAAACGGTCCGGTCGTGATGGCATCTGGGTGCCGTAAAAGGGTACAAACCGCTAGGATCACGAGTCCGTTATGCCCGGTCGTCCGGGCTAGAACTACGTAAGGCACCGGAAAGTAAGTTGGCTAACACACGAGAAGCATCATCATCGCGCAAAGGACGCCGCTTCAGCGAGCGAGTTCGTCCGCGCAAGTACACCAAGATTACGGCCGAGAACCTCGATTACAAGGACCTGACGCTGCTGCGTCGGTTCATCTCCGACAAGGGCAAGACCCGCTCCCGTCGCGTGACCGGCCTTTCCCGCAAGCACCAGGCCCAGCTCGGCGTCGCCGTGAAGCGCGCCCGCGAAGTGGCCCTCCTGCCGTACGTGGGTGAGCGGTAATGGCTCAGGCCATTCTCCTCGCTGACGTCGAAGGACTCGGCGACAACGGAACCGCGGTGGAAGTTTCATCCGGCTACCTGCGCAATTACCTTCAGCCCCGCGGTCTGGCCCAGCCGGCCACCCCGGGCGCGCTGGAAGAAGCGATCCGCCGCAAGGAAGCTGCCGAGAAGGCTGAACGCGAAGCGATCGCCCGCGCCAAGGAGAACGCATCACTGCTCTCCAAGACCGTTCTCACGATCACCCATCGTGCCGGCGAAGACGGCAAGCTTTACGGCGCCGTCACCTCCAAGGAAATTGCCGAAGCGATCCGCGATGCCCGTGGCATCAAGGTCGACCGCCGCAAGATCCGCCTGGACGCGCCGATCCACCAGATCGGTACCTACATGATCGACGTTGAAGTCGCTGGCGGCGCGATTGCTTCCGTCAAGACCATCGTCGCCGAAGAGAAATAGCTCAGGTACCACCCCAGAACATCGAAGCCGAGGAATCAGTCCTCGGCGCGATGCTGGTCAGCGAGCCCGCCCTCAACCGGGTAGTCGATGACGTAAAACTGAAAGCTGGCGACTTCTACCTGGATCGCCACCGTGCGATCTACGGGGTGATGGCCGAGCTTTACGGCAGCGACAAGCCGTGCGACGAGCTCACCGTCAACGAAGCGCTGGTCACGGCCGGCCTGATCGACGAAGCGGGCGGCAAGAATTATGTGTCGGAACTGGCGGCGAAAGTCCCGGCTCCCGGCAACGCCAAGCATTACGCGGAGATCGTCCAGGAGAACGCCCTTTTGCGGCGTCTGCTGGACACCAGCCACCAGATCGGCGCCTGGGTCAACGAGCGCGACGGAAGCGGCCAGCAGCTCTCCGAGCGCGCCGAACAGCTCCTTTTCGATGTCGCCCACAAAGAACAGGCCGGTGACTTTCGCCGACTGAACGAAGTTCTCGACGACGAAGTCGAACGCCTCCACAAACTCTCCACCGGCGAGATCAAGATGACCGGAACGCCTTCCGGCTTCAAGCATCTCGACGAGATGACCGGCGGCTTCCAGCCTTCAAACCTGATCATCGTCGCCGCCCGGCCCTCGGTCGGCAAGAGTGCTTTCGTCGCGAACGTCGCCGAAAACGTCGCCGTCAAATCCGGCAAACCGGTCGCTTTCTTCTCGCTGGAAATGTCCGAGATCGAACTCGCCCAGCGATTCATCGCTTCGCAATCCAAGGTTTACGGCGAGCAGCTACGCAAAGGTCGAGTTGGCAAACGGGACTGGGACAAAGTCGTCCGGGCCTGCGGCGAGCTTGACGCTGCCCCGCTCTGGATCGATGTCACCTCCGACCTGGGCCTGCTCGACCTGCGGGCGAAAGCCCGGCGTCTGCACGCCCAGGAGATCTCGCGTGGCGGCCTCGGCCTGATCATCGTCGATTACCTTCAGTTGATGCGCATGGACGAAACCCGAAACAGCATGGTCGAAAAGGTCGGTCAGATCAGCCGTGGGCTCAAACTGCTCGCATCCGAACTCAACGTGCCGGTGATCGCCCTTTCCCAGCTTTCACGCGCAAACGAATCCCGCCCCGACAAACGGCCGATGCTTTCCGACCTGCGTGATTCAGGCAACATCGAGCAGGACGCCGACCTGGTGGCCTTCCTCTACCGCGATGACGTCTACCGCAAAGAAGAGGAACGGGATGGCACTGCGGAAGTCATCATCGCCAAACACCGTAACGGCCCGATCGGCATGAGCCCCCTGACCTTCCTTCCGCAATACCCCAAGTTCGTCGAACCGGCACCGCAGCACCCGGCCGGTGAAGGATCGGCCCCCGCCGTGCGGGCCGAACAGGAACAGCATTGAACAAGAACGTCGCAGCTGACCGGATGGTGGCCTGATGGCAAACGGTTTCGCCCAGAACGGGCGCAGTAACACCTGTCCGTTCGGCAAATGTGACGGTGGCGGCTGGATCCTCGGAGATGACGACCTCGCGTACGTGTGTGAGTGCCGGGCGCCACGCCTCGCCAAAGCGCGGGCCTCCGGCATCAATTCGGTGATCCCGCGCCGGTACCGCGGGGTGTCTTTCGACCGGCCGCCGGTCACCGAGATCGAACCGACCGCCGTGAACGCGATCCGGGACTGGATCGATTCGATGGACAAGAACCTCGACGAAGGCCACGGACTCTGGCTGATGGGCGACACCGGAACCGGCAAAACCACCCTGGCCATGCTGGTCTCCAGCGAAACGCTGAAACGTGGACATTCGGTGGCGATCTATTCCCTGCCGAAACTGCTGGCCCGGATCAGATCAACCTTCGACGCCCAGATCGGCGAAGAATCCTATGCCGAGTTCTTCGAGCGCCTTTGCGACGTGGACCTCCTCCACATCGATGATCTCGGTGCGGAAAAGCAGACTGAATGGGTCCTCGAACAACTCTATGCCTTGATCAACGAGCGCTACGAGCGAGAGAAGCCGATCATCGTCACGACCAACCTCGATCACCTTGAACTCGAAGCCCAGATCGGCGAAAGGACCGTTTCCCGGCTGGTCGAAATCTGCGGTGAAGCCCTGATCCTGAAGGGTGACGATGCGCGTCTCAAGCCAAGACTCAGAGACGCTCCGTAGACTGCTCCATTCATGCCAGGAACAGCGATAGTAGGTACCCAGTGGGGCGACGAGGGCAAGGGCAAGATCACCGATCTTCTGGCCCAGGATGCTTCCGCCATCGTCCGATTCCAGGGCGGCAACAATGCCGGCCACACGATCGTGCGCGATGGTGAGGAATTCAAGTTCCACCTGATCCCTTCCGGGATCCTTCACGAGGACAAGTACTGCGTCATCGGCAACGGTGTTGTGGTTGATCCGAAAGTCCTGCTGGAAGAAATCGACGGGCTGCGCCGGGCCGGCATTTCGATCTCCAACCTGCGGGTTTCCGCGAACGCGCACCTGATCATGCCGTACCACATCCTGCTTGACACAGCTGGCGAATTGAAGCTGGGAAAACTCTCGATCGGGACCACCCGCCGGGGCATCGGCCCGGCCTATGCCGACAAGGCACTGCGTCTCGGGATCAGGGTCCAGGACCTGCTCGACGAAAAGATCCTGCGCAAGAAGGTCATGGCTGCCCTCGACGACAAGCAGCACGTGCTTCGCGAGCTCGCTGTGCGCCGACGCAAGCTTCAGAAAGAAGCGGAAGTCGACGACGAGATCCAGATCGACGACCGGCTTGACCTCCACTCGATAGTCGAGCAGTACCTGAGTTACGGCCATCGCCTCGAGCCGCATATCACCGACACTTCCCGGCTCTGCTGGAACGAACTCGATGCCGGCAACAAGGTGATCTTCGAAGGCGCGCAGGCAGCCCTGCTCGACCTCGACCACGGCACCTATCCTTTCGTCACTTCTTCCAACCCGATCGCCGGTGCGGCCTGCACCGGGGCCGGGGTTGGCCCAACCGACATCACCGAGGTAGTCGGCATCGTCAAGGCCTACACGACCAGGGTTGGCTCGGGACCGTTCCCGACCGAGCTGTTCGACGACGTCGGCAAGCACATGTCGGAAAAGGGACATGAGTTCGGCACGACAACCGGCCGGCCGCGCCGGTGTGGCTGGCTCGACCTGGTCGCCCTGCGATACGCCGTGCGACTGAACGGCACGACTTCGCTGGCGATGACCAAGCTTGATGTTCTGGCCGGTCTGGAAACACTGAAGGTCGCGGTGCGGTACCGCTCGCGGGAGGGCGCCGTACTCAATGAGTTTCCGTATCACCAGTCAATTCTGCATAACGCTTCACCCGAATATGTTGACCTGCCCGGCTTCGGGGAAGAGATCACTGAATGCCGCTCGGAAGACGATCTTCCGGCCACGGCGCGGGATTACATCGCTTTCATCAGCGACTTCGTCAACGTGCCGATCGACCTGGTTGGAGTCGGTCCGGGACGTGAGCAAGTCGTCTGGATGAGCACTCGCACATAAAACGCCGTTTATGGTGTACACTCCCGTCTTAGCAAGTTCGCACTGGACGTGAGGACTGCAAATAACATCGTTGACTGGGGTCCCTCCCTACCCTCAGCAGCGCTTCGTCGGCAGTCGGCGAGTCAGCTCACTCTCCCTTGAGCTGGCTCGCCAGCCGACATTTTTTATGTCTATAACTGGGTTTGCGGGGGGATGTTGAGCGTCAGACCGGTGTGCGCACGATCCGATCGTGGCCCTGCGGTGCCACGCGCACCTGCCAGGAAGGCGTGTTCATGAACCGGTACTGATCTGTTCCCGGATTGGGAAGCGTTCGCGAAACGCCGGCTGAACGCAGGCGTTCATGTCTGCCGCGACCATCCAGCCAGCGCCATCCGCCGGGCTGTCAGGCAGTTGGGGGGATTTCGCCGGCGGCTTCCTTGCGGTCCTCGCCACGTCCGAGGATGCGCAGGCTGAGGATCGTGATTCCCAGCGTCGCCACCGTCGCCATGCTGATCTGCACGCTGAGCAGCCCTTCCCGGGTCCAGTAAACATCCCGCATGTCCAGCAGCAGGGCTGCCTCATCAAAGGTCAGTCCCATGCCGGCTCCCAGCGATACGGCGATTCGTTTCTCGCCAGTGTTGCCGCGCACCAGCAGAGCGGCCAGTCCGGATCCAAAGGCAAGAAGGATGCCGGGAACGAAGTGATGGATGTGACGCCCGCCAACGTTGACGTTGCGAAAAGGTCCCAGTTCGTCGCGGATCATCCAGGTGGTCAGGCGAACCGTCGCGAAGCTGCCGAGGAATCCGGCCAGAAGGTTGAACAGCAGCATCTCGGATCGGGGTGAAGCACCGAACCCTTCGACGGCCACGCCGACCGTGTCGACCGCGGCCGCCGGGGCCGAGGTAATCAGGGTGTGATCCGGGTCGGTGTCGTGAGTGCGCCGGGTCAGCAGGCGCCCGTACTGCGCGACCACCACGCTGACCGCGATCGCCAGGGTGCCCGCGGCCAGGGCTGCGGTCGCTTTATCGCTCCGGATTTGCTGCCAGTGGGAGTGTCTGGGCGTTCGTCTGAGGCTCGGAAGCTTCATTGTCCGCCTTTCCCGATTCCTAGAGACGGGTCACGTGGTCAGCGTCGAGATCCCGCGTTACCCCGCGCAGGTCAAGGACCAGCTTGCTTTTGTCCACGATCTCCGGAATGTCGAATTCCGGGTGGACCGTGACGATCACCACCAGGTCCGCGGCTTCAAGCGCCGGCCCCAGATCCGAGTTGACCAGTCCGGCTTCAGGCAGTTCCGGCACATGCGGATCGTGGTAACTGAGGTCGCCACCGAGTTCGGAAAGCAGACGGAGGATTTTGAGGGAAGGAGATTCCCGCACGTCGCCAACCCCGCCTTTGTAGCTGACGCCAAGCACCAGAATCTTGGTTCCGTTGACTGGCCGTCCGTTGTCGTTCAGCACGCGTTCGATCCGTCCCACGCAGAAGAGGGGCTGCGACTGGTTGATCTTCCCGGCCAGCTCGATGAACTCGGGGTAGAAATCGTGTTCGCGGGCGGTGAAAGCGAGATAGAACGGGTCGACCGGCAGGCAATGTCCGCCCATTCCCGGGCCCGGTTCGAACCGCATGAAGCCGAATGGTTTGGTTGAGGCCGCGTCGATCACTTCCCACACATCGACCCCGAGGCGATCGCATAGCTGGGCAAGTTCGTTGACCAGGGCGATGTTCACCGAACGGAAGATGTTTTCGAGGAGCTTCGATAGTTCAGCGGCTTCCGGGCCGGAGAGCGGAACGACTTCATCGCAGATGCGTTCGTAGATCTCTTTGGCGCGACTCGTGCAGGCGGGGGTCACGCCACCAACCAGTTTTGGCGTGGTCCGGACCGTAAAATCGGTGCGTCCGGGGTCGATCCGTTCCGGGGAGAAAGCCAGGTGGAAGTCCTCGCCAGCAACCCGGCTATCCGTTGCCAGCGTGTTCGCAAGCAGGTTTCTGGTGGTGCCCGGATAGGTCGTGGATTCCAGGATCACAACCTGACCGGGGGACAGCACCTCAGCGAGATTTTCGGCCGATGAACGCAGGTAGCTCAGGTCTGGCTCCCGGGAGCCGGTGAGCGGGGTCGGTACGCAGACAATCACCGCTTCGCAGTCCGCAAGATCGTTGTAATCGGTGGTGGCGCTGATCAGGCCGCTGAGCTCAACCAGGGATTCGGTCGGAACGTCCTCGATATAGCTGACGTTCCGGTTGATGCTGTCAACTTTGCTCTGGTCGGAATCGAGGCCAACCACCGTTTCGCCGACCTCGGCGAAAGCGATGGCGAGGGGCAGCCCGACATATCCGAGGCCGACGATGCCGATGCTCATGGCTGACACTTTCTCGCGCTGGGGATGATCACAACGTGCAGTTTAGGTGGCGGATGGCTGGGCCGAGGGACTGGCTACAGGGCTGCAGGAATAATGCGAGGTAGCTTCCGTGTCTCTGTATGGCTACCATGAACACTGACAGTACCGAGTCGATTATCAGCGTTAGGATTAACTGGATGCAGCAGCCACAGGAGGAACTCGACCCCTTCGGAACAGGAAAGCTTCCGAGCGGCAGACATGGGCTTCCCCGGGAAGTCGTCGTACGCTCACAGCGGGAACGCATGGTCGAATCCATGATTTCCGTGGTTGCCCTCAAGGGCTACACCGAAACCACGGTCGCCGACATCATTTCCAACGCCGGGGTTTCACGAGCGACCTTCTACGAACAGTTTGCCGACAAGGAAGACTGTTTCATCGCTGCATACGGGACGGTGATGGAGCGACTGCTGGCTTTCGTCGCTGAAGGGTTCACTGTCGAAACTGACGACTGGATCGTCCAGATCCGCAGTGGAATAAGCAATTTGCTGGTTTACCTCGCCCAGAACCCGGTGGCGGCAAGGGTTGGCATCGTCGAAGGATTCGGTGCCGGGGCCCGCGCCCGCGACCGTTACCAGCAGGCAGTCAGTTCGTTCTTCCCGTTTCTCGATGCCGGACGTGAATTGACCCCGTACCCGGATCGCATTCCAAAACATGCCGCTCGGGTAATTGTCGGTGGCGTTTCCGCCCTGATGTTCAACGAGGCTTCTGCCGGCCACGCAGAAAAACTGCCGGCTCTCCTGCCAGAGATGATGTACCTGGTTGTCGCGACCTATCTCGGTCACGATCGGGCGATGCAGGCGATGGCCGAAACGAAAGTTCCGGTATGACCGAAACCGCTCATTCCCGCCTGCCTTCCGGGCGTCACAACCTGCCGCGCGAATTCGTTGTCAGTTCCCAGAGGGACCGCCTGCTCGATTCAATGGCCCAGGCCTGCGCCGAGAAGCGTTACGCCGAAGTCAGCGTTGCCGACATCGTGTCCCGGGCAAGGGTTTCAAGGTCGACTTTCTACGAGATTTTCCCGGACAAGGAAGCCTGCTTCCTGGCCGCGTATGACGCCATCCTCGGCCGCTTCGTCACCGAAGTGATCAAGGCCTGCCAGGCCCCCGGTCTTTCCTGGCCGGAGATGATCGAGCGCGGCATCGTAACCAGCCTTGGATTCCTCGCCGCGGAACCGGCCTTTGCCCGCATGTGCATCGTCGACATGTTCTCAGCGGGGCCTTCTGCGCTCGAGCGATACCTGTCGGCGGTTCGCCTGATCGCGGCTTTCGTTGACGGTGGCCGGCAGGCGATGCCTGGTCGTGAAGATGTGCCGCAATCGGTTTCGGCCATGGTTGTTGGTGGGGCGGCCGTGGTGATTCGGGCGGAAATCGTCGACGAACGCACCGAATACCTGCCGGAAGTCGGCCCGGACCTGCTCTACTCGATCCTGGTTCCGTATGTGGATCAGACCGAGGCGCTGGAACGCTCCGAACGTTACGCGCAGTCCCTGGCCGGCGAACTCTCGGGCTAGCTACCGCGCCGCAAAAGCCTCCGCTTCATCAATTCAGGATGAGCAAAGGCTTGTGCACCCGCAAAATGCGGGATGAAAAGGTCATCTGAGCGAGCCTGAGCTGCCACCACAGGTATCCTCAGTCGCTGATGGCAAAGGACACCGAGAAGCTCATCCGGCAGCTCTCCCTGATCTCCTTTCTTATGGCCCAGGGACGACCGGTTTCGGCTCTGGAGATCAAGAGAGAAGTCGAGGGATACAGCGTCATGAACGAAGACGCCTTCGCCCGGCGCTTCTACGCTGACCGGGCCGAACTCGACAGTCTCGGGATCGAACTCCAGGTGGATCGTCCCGGAGAGGGATTCTTCGAAGCCGAGCTTTATTCGCTGCCCCCCGAGAACTTCTACCTTCCCGAAATCGAGTTCACCGACGATGAACTTGCCGCGTTGCGAACATCGCTCAGCCTGCTGACCGAAGGAGAGTTCGCCTACGCCGAGCCGTTGCGCCTCGCCCTGCAGCAGGTGGCCTGGGGCCACCCGAACCCGTTGTCTGATCCCGACAACACGCCGGTGTCGATGGCCAAATTCGCATCCACTTCCTCGCGGGATCTGACCCAGAGGCTCGCCCGGATCGAAACCGCGATTTCACGCCACAAAACAATCACCTTCAAGTACCACACGATGCAGCGGGACGAAACTTCCGAACGGCGAGTCGATCCCTACCACCTCGTATTCCGGGGCGGGCAGTTCTACCTGATCGGTCACGCCCATGAACGCGAAGCGGTCCGGGTCTTCCGGCTTTCCCGCATCCAGGGCAAGGTCGGATACGCAACCAAGTCCGAGCATGACTTCGTGCCGCCCGAAGAATTCGAGCGTCGTGACTACGCCGACCTGGCTGACTGGCAGCTGGGTGAACCGGCAGGCACGGCCCGCATCTTCTTCCGTGACCGGATCGCCTGGTTGATCGAGCGTGACTTCAGCCGCCACGGAACGGTCACCCGTCAGGAAGAAGGAGAAGGGCCCGAGGGCGCCGGCATCATCCTCGAGACGTCCTACGCCAGCGAACGTGAGTTGCTGGCCTGGGTTCTGCGCTGGCGCCAGAACGCCCGGGTGCTTGACCCGCCCGAACTGGTCGATCTCGCCACCGAGCGGATCAGCCTCCTGCGGGACCGTCACATCAACGGCTTTGAGATTGCGGCAACCACCGAAGGCATCGCGCCACCGGCCAAGGTCCGGCGCGAACGCAACAAAGACCGGGCTTCAGCTGCGATCCGTCCTGAACGTTTCGGGCGGCTGGTGACCCTCGCCGGCATGCTGATCGGGGCCGCCAAAGAGGGCACCCGCCTTTCGGTGCTTGACCTCTGTGCCCGGCTTGAACTTTCGGACGCGGAACTTCGCGACGACATCGACGTGCTCAACGTCGTCAATTTCGGTGGTGGTACCTATGTGCTTTACGCCGAGATCAAAGGTGACGAGATCGAAGTCGACTCCGAGCCCTACGGCGATTCGTTCGCCCGTCCCGCCAGGCTGCTGCCACTAGAAGCCAAGGCGCTGGTCGCCGCAATCGACCTGGTTGGCGATCACCTGCCGCAGACCCGTCTCGACTCGGCCCGCGGAAAGATCGTTGATGCGCTCGGACATGACCCGGCCCGCGAAGGCCTGGCGATAACCCTCGACTCCGGCGGCGCGGAAGCCGCCCGTGTGGTCAACGATGCGATCGCCCAGCGGAAAGTCCTCGAACTCACCTATTACAAGGAGAATGAAGACAAGTTCTCCGAGCGCAGGGTCGAGCCTTACCGCCTGGAGAACGGGCGCGAGGGCTGGTACGTGGAGTGTTACGACCTTGACCGGGAAGCCATCCGCCATTTCAAACTTGACCGGATCAAGATCGCGACGATCTCGGACGAAACTTTCGTGGCCCGTCCGGAAGCGGTCGAAATGGCCGGGGTCGAAGGCTGGATGAGTGACGGCGAAGTGCCCGAAGCCTCAGTTGCCCGGGTCTGGGTTTCCCCCGAACGGTCCCGTTGGCTGCGTGAAGAACGCAATGTGGTCGAAGAACTGAACGATGGCTCGGTGGTAGTTGAGCTGCCATACGCCGGCACTTCCTGGCTGGTTCGCGAAATCCTCCGGGGTGCAGGGGACCTGGTTGTCCTCGATCCGCCCGAAGCCCGCGAGGCAATCAGCCGCGAACTCGCCGTCTGATTCGCAGTTCCGCCCGCCGGGAGTAGCGACAGCGAACCCGCGTAGGCTGTTCGCATGGAAATGGAAGACGGTGAGGCCCCCGGCCATCCGGAGATCTACCGGGTGATGGCTGACAACCCGGGACCGATGACCCTGACCGGGACCAACACCTATCTGTACGGGAACGATCCCTGCTGGGTAATCGATCCCGGCCCTGAGGATGAGGCCCATGTTGAGGCGGTCAGGTCAGCGGCCGGCGCTCGTGGAGGACTGGCCGGTGGGGTCCTCACCCATTCACACAATGATCATTCCGGTGGCATCGAAATGCTAGGTACCGGGATGTCGAATCTGGTCGATGGGCAGGAATACGGTGGGCTGACCGCGATCGCCACCCCCGGCCACGCGACCGATCATTTTGTTTTCTTCACCACGGACGGGGTCTGTTTCAGCGGCGACCTGATCCTTGGATGGGGCTCGACCTACGTGCCGCCGGATGGTGGATCGCTCACCTCCTACATGGAGTCCCTGCGGCTCGTCCGGAAACACCAGCCGACCCTGATCTGCCCGGGTCATGGTCCCTGGATCACCGATCCGGCAGCGAAAGTCAACGAATACCTCGAGCACCGGGAATCCCGCGAGAACGGGCTGGTCGAAGCTCTGGATCGTGGAGTGAGATCCAAGATGACCCTGCTCGACGAGGTCTGGTCGGACGTGCACGAGATGCTGCGCCCGGCCGCCAACGTAGTCATGGAAGCGCACCTCCAGAAACTCGAGTCCGAAGGGCGCCTGCCGCTCGACCTTGGTGAATAGATGTAGTGGCACCAGTAGTCTGGAACCTGTGAACCGTCGCAAACTGATTGAGATGTCGCCGGAAGAAATCGATGTTTTCCTGAGGGAAGAACGGGTGGCGATTGCCAGTTCGATCGGTCCCCGGGGATGGCCTCACTCAATGCCGCTCTGGTACGTGGTCCGGGATGGCACGATCTGGGCCTGGACCTTCCGCAAATCGCAGAAGATCAAGAATCTCGAACGGGACCCGCGGGTAACCGTCCTGGTCGAAGCTGGACACGAATACTCCGAGCTGCGCGGCATCCAGTTCGAAGCCGAAGCGATTTTTCACAACGACCTTGAATTCGTGGTGGATTTCGCCGAAGAGCTGACCACCCGCTACGCCCCCGAAGGCGAGAAGCCATCGCCCGAAGCGATGGAAGCATTCCGTGCCCAGGCCGCAAAGCGGACAGTCATCGAATTCAAAGTGGTCCGGACAGTCAGCTGGGACCATCGCAAACTCGGTGGCACTTACTAACCGCCAGGCAGTACCGCCGGGCTTCAGCCGGAATGGCGCTGGCGACGCAGCTTCAGGGCCGAAAACGCCGACATAGATTCCGCGGCAGTGGGCGGGATCCGGAGTCGACCATGGTTTGCGGCTGCGCGGAAGCCCTGGATCCGACCGGTCAGCCCGGCCAGGGTCCTGTCCGCCACCAGTTGCCCGGCGCAGATCGCCAGCTCACGAACCAGCGCGCCCGCCATCAGTCCCGGATGTCGGTCAATTCCGTAGCGGCGCAGCATGTATCCGCGACTCCAGCCGGTCATCCGGTACTTGGCCGCGGACCGGGCGCCAAGTGTCTGGCTGTATCCGTGTGAAGCCCGTGCGGCCGGAGCGAGTTCGCAGCGCCCACCAGCCGCCCGGATCCTCAACGCCAGGTCGACATCTTCGTAATACAGGAAGATGTTTTCGTCAAAACCTCCCACCTGCTCGAACATGGTGCGGTCGTACAGCGCCCCGCCTCCGGTGGGGCCAAGGGGGGAAGGGACAGAGTCCAGAGCATCAGTGCTTCCGCCACTGAGATAGTCGAAGGCCATCAGGGTCTGGTCAACGATCACGCCGGCCGAGTCAATGATTTCGGGGTCATCCGCCCTGACCATGACTGCGGCGACCATCTGAGCCGGGCCGGATTTCGAAAGAAGCTGTTCGACGAAACGGGGGTCGGCGACCGCATCGTCGTTCAACAGCACCACGGGGCCAACCCCGGATTCACGGATCGCCCGGTTCAAAGCGGCCCCGAACCCCAGGTTGCGGCCATTGGCGATCCGGGTGACGCCGGGAAAGCGTGCTTCGAGCAGGTCGAGACAGCCATCTCCAGCGCCGTTGTCGGCGACAACGACCATCACCGGAACAGTCTGGGCGAGCAGCGAATCGAGGCAGGCCGCAAGTGTCTCCCCACCAGCCAGGGTCGGGACGTAGACAGTTGCGGCGGGCCGATTCAAGCCTGATGTCCTGTCCGGTGGGGTTCCATGTCTGGCCAGCATAAGGATCGTTCGGCCTGTCACGGTCCTTCCAGATACCCTTGACCGTCGAATGTCTGAGCTCAAAGGTCTTATTCTTTCCGGAGGATCCGGCACGCGCCTGCGGCCGATCACTCACACGTCGGCCAAGCAGTTGGTGCCGGTCGCGAACAAGCCCGTGCTGTTCTACGGAATCGAAGCTCTGGTTGATGCCGGAGTCACCGACATCGGCATCATCATCGCCCCGGTAACCGGCGTTGAAATCAGGGAAGCCGTTGGCGACGGATCGAGTTTCGGGGCCCGCGTCACCTACATCGAGCAGGACGAACCGGCGGGCCTTGCCCACGCGGTACTGACCGCGGAAGAGTTCCTCGCGGGATCACCCTTCGTCATGTACCTCGGTGACAACCTGCTGCGCAACGGAATCTCCGGCCTGGTCGAATCATTTCGTGAGAACTCCCCCGATGCGATAATCCTGCTGACCGAAGTCGATGATCCCAGCTCCTATGGCGTCGCGGAACTCGAAGGTGACCGGGTTATCGGTCTGGTCGAAAAGCCGAAGGATCCGCCGTCGAACATGGCCCTGGTCGGCGTCTATCTTTTCTCCCCCGGAATCATGGATGCGGCACGCAAACTCAAACCGTCCTGGCGCGGCGAACTGGAAATCACCGAAGCGATCCAGTCATTGATCGAAGATGGCCGCGAAGTCCAGTCAGAAGTGGTTGAAGGCTGGTGGAAAGACACCGGACAGCTGGCCGACATGCTCGAAGCGAACCGGCTGGTCCTCGAAGAGATCGATACCCGCACCGATGGCGAAGTCGAAAATTCCAAGGTTGAAGGTCGTGTAATCGTCGAAAAGGGCGCCGTGTTGCGCGACTCGGTTGTTCGTGGTCCGGCCGTGATCGGTGCCGGCGCCGTCGTCGAGAACGCTTACATCGGCCCGTACACCTCGATCGGCGACAACTGTGTGGTGCGTCGGGCGGAGGTCGAACATTCGATCCTGCTGGCCGGTGCCTGCGTGGAGGACCTCGGTACCCGTCTCGAAGCAAGCCTGCTTGGCCGTGACGTGCGCGTTACCCGGACCGACGGCCCGCCGCGCACGTTGCGCATGCTGGTTGGCGACCGGTCCGAAATCGAGATCGTCTGATGAAAATCACTGTGCTGGGTGCCCACGGAATGCTGGGCAGCGACGTGATGAAAGCTGCCGAAGACGCGGGGCATGAGGTGCGCGGTTTCGGGCACCTCGAACTGGACATCACCGATCCCGGGCAGCTTCGCAACAGGTTCGAACTGGACCGTCCCGATGCGGTGATCAACTGTGCCGCCTGGACCGATGTTGACGGGGCCGAAGATGACCCCGAAGGCGCGATGCTGGTCAACGGAACCGCCGCCGGATATGTCGCGGAAGCCGCGGCGGGCATCGGGGCACGGGTGGTTTACGTCTCCAGTGACTACGTATTCGATGGCACCAAAGGCAGCGATTACGTTGAGTCGGATCCGACCAATCCGATCAACGTTTACGGACAGACGAAACTGGCCGGTGAGATCGCGACCAACCAGGCCAACCGTCGTTCCTACATCGTCCGCGCATCCTGGCTGTTCGGGGTCAACGGACCGAACTTCGTCAACACGATGATCCGGCTCGGCGAAAGCCAGGGCCAGGTTCTCGTGGTCCACGACCAGGTTGGTTCGCCCACCTACACCTGGCATCTCGCATACGGACTGGTCAGGCTGCTCGATTCCGATTCGTTCGGCCTGCACCACATGGCCGGTGGAGGCAGCTGCTCCTGGTACGAATTCGCGAAAGAGATTTTCCGGCAGTCGGAAATGGACGTTGTCACCCTTTCCGCCACCACCGACATGTTCGACCGGAAAGCCAAAAGACCTGCACATTCGGTGCTGAAGGCCGGCAACAGGCACGCGATCGAGCTGCCCTCCTGGCAGGACGGTCTGGCGAGTTACCTGGCCCAGCGGAAGGCACAAGAAGAGGAGACCCCAGCGTGAAACTCCTGGTCACCGGAGGAGCCGGCTTCATCGGTTCCAACTTCGTACATCACCATCTCGAGAACCATCCCGAGGACGAGATCGTTGTCCTCGACAAACTGACCTACGCCGGCCGGATGGAAAACCTCGAAGGCGTTCCGGCCGATCGTCTGAGTTTTGTCGAAGCTGACATCAGCGACCGCGAGACCGCCCGGAAAGCGATCGATGGTTGCGATGCGGTGGTCAACTTCGCGGCCGAGTCACATGTGGATCGCTCGATCGAAGCGCCGGGCGAGTTCATCACCACCGATGTGTTCGGCACCTACGTGCTGCTCGAAGCCGCCCGTGACGCCGGCATCAGGCACCTCCAGATCTCAACCGATGAGGTGTACGGCTCAATCGACGAAGGCTCGTTCACGGAAACCTCCCCGATTGATCCCTCTTCGCCCTATTCGGCCTCCAAGGCAGGGGGCGACATGATCGTCTCCGCTTTTCACCACACCTACGGCGCCGATTCCCTGATCGTCCGTGCTTCGAACAACTACGGGCCCCAGCAGCATCCGGAGAAATTGATTCCGCTGGTGGTGCTGAACGCCCTGCACGGCGATTCGATCCCCGTGTACGGCGATGGCCAGCAGGTTCGCAACTGGCTTTTCGTCAGGGATTTCTGCAGCGCCATCGACGTTGTCCTGGCGAAAGGTGAAGCCGGTCAGGTTTACAACGTCGGCGGACCTGATGAAAAGTCGAACCTGGACGTTGTCAGGACGATCCTGGAGATGGCCGGGCGGGATGAATCCCTGATCACCTACGTCGAGGATCGTCTGGGCCATGATGTTCGTTACTCGCTCGCTTCATCGAAAACTGAAGCGCTTGGCTGGAAAGCCGCGGTTTCATTCGACGAAGGAATCGAACGCACTGTCAACTGGTACCGCGACAACCCGGAGTGGTGGCAGGCCCTGCGTTCCGGCGAATATCGCGAGTACTACCAGCGCCAGTACGGCGTCGAACTGACTGACTGATGCCACGCCGCCTTTCAACCAGGCTTGACGGGGTCGTGCTGGTCGAACCCGAGGTTTACGGTGACGAGCGCGGATTCTTCGTCGAGACCTTCAGCGTGGACGTCTGGAAGGAACTCGGTGTCACCGCCGATTTCATCCAGCACAACCATTCACGATCCGCGAAACACACAGTTCGTGGCCTTCACTTCCAGACATCGCCGGGTCAGGCAAAGCTGGTCAGGTGCCCACGTGGCAGCGTTTTTGATGTGGCAGTGGACCTGCGTCGGGACTCGGAAACTTTCGGTCAGTGGGAGGGCTATGTGCTCGACGACCAGACTCACCGCCAGCTTTATGTGCCGGTCGGTTTCGCGCATGGTTTCTGTGTCCTCTCCGAACTGGCCGACTTCACCTATCTCGTTTCGAGTACCTACGATCCGGCTACCGAAGCCGGCATCAAATGGGACGACGAAACCGTCGGGGTGGAATGGCCCACCGACGAACCGTTGCTTTCGCAGCGCGACAAAGACGCACCGAGCCTCAACGAGATCGCTGCCGACCTGCCCTGGTAGCGGTTTCTACCGGTCGCTGATCGCGGTGATCGCGAGGCTGAGGCCGAGCTTGGCCAGGATTCCGCAGTAGACCAGCAGGTTCAGCGCCGCCGGATTGCCAGGTGCGTCGAAGCGTCGGTAGAACCTGCCCATGCCGAGGTGAAACGCGACCTCCTGCCTGGGCGCGCGGCGGTCACCGCTGGATCCGCCTTTGACGTGGACGACGGTTCCGGCAGGTTCGTAAAAGACTTTCCATCCCGCCTTCCAGAAACGACGGCACCAGTCGAGATCCTCCATGTAAAGCCAGTAACCCTCGTCGAGCGGGCCGGCTTCGGCCATGGCTTTCGAGCGCACCATCATGAAGGCGCCGTTGATCGCGTCAACCTCCCCGGCTTCATCGTCTGCAAGTTCAGTCGCCCGGTACTGCGAAAGGCGATCCGAGGCACCCGGTGCGCGGCCAACTCCGGTGAAATGCGCGAGGGCTGCGAGCGGGGTGGGGAACGACCGTTTGCAGGCATGGTCGAGTTCCCCTGATGGCATTACGAGCTTGACCCCGACCATGCCGATCCGGGGATCGGTCTGGAACCTGTCCAGCGCCGCATCCAGTGAGCCGGGGGAGATCTCCGTGTCCGGGTTCAGAAGCAGGATGAAATCCGCGGTGCTTTGGCGAAGCACCAGATTGTTGGCGGCGGAAAAGCCGATGTTCTTTTCGCGGATCAGGTGGACATCCGGGAATTCCCCGGCCACCATTTCGGGGGTGCTGTCCGGGCTTCCGCTGTCAACCACGGTGACCGACATCGATGCGGCGGCCGGGGGATGTTGCGCCAGCGATCGCAGGCAGGTGCGAAGGAGCCCTTCGGCACCGTGGCTGACGATCACTACTTCAAGTTCGGGCTGGGGCATGGTCGAGGGTCAGGCTACGGGACCGGACGAATGCCCGGTGAAGATCAAAAGGCGCCGTCGCCGCGAACCACCGCGCGCGGTGTTCGCAGCAGGATCGAAATGTCGCCGGTGATCGTCAGGTTGTCCAGGTAGTCACGTTCGAGTGCGAGGCGCTCTTCGAAGTTCAGGCCGCCACGTCCGGCAACCTGCATCGGCCCGGTCAGGCCGGGTTTCACGCTCAGGCGTTGCCGCTGACGTTCGTCGTAAAGCGCGACAACGGTTTCTTCCTCGGGCCTGGGGCCGACCAGCGACATGTCGCCGATCAGCACGTTGATGAACTGGGGAACTTCGTCCAGGCTGGTGCGGCGAAGGACTTTGCCAACCCTGGTGATTCGCGGATCGTTCGGGATCTTGAACATGGGTTCTTCCAGGGCGTCCAGATCGATCAGCGAATCCAGCCTCGATTCGGCATTGGCGTCCATTGTTCGCAGCTTGAACATCGTGAACCGCTTGCCGTTCTTGCCGATCCGTACCTGCCGGAAGAAAACCGGGCCCTTCGAATCGATTTTGATTGCGATTGCCGAGATCAGCAGGGCGGGAGACATCAATGCCAGGAGGGTGCCTGACACGACGATGTCGAGGCCGCGTTTGATCGCCAGCGTTGAGCGCGGCGGAATGCTGAAATGAAAGTCGAGCATCGGTACTTCGGCGATCCGGTTCAGTTCGGTGTCCGGGCCGAGCAGTTCATGTGTGGCCGGGACCAGGGTGACCGCCACCCCGGCGGCCCGACAGTCGTTGATCACGTGCCCGATCGCGCGGACCCCGAGACTGTCATCAGCAATCACTACCCGCGAGATCCCGTGCTCGGCGGCGACTTTGCGCAGGTTCTGGACCTCACCGAAATGCTCGAAGCCGAGCTGGGCCGGTCCGTCAGTCGGGCTGTCAGGGCTCTGGCTGACGTATCCGCAGAGGCTGATGCCACTGCCGGCTTGCCGGGTGAGGCGCTTGGCGACCAATGCCGCTTTCGGCCCGGAACCGACGATGATCGTCTTTTCCCGGTCGGCGATTTTGCCGTAAAGGAACCGGATGGATGCCCGAAGGATGAAGGCAACGGCGAAAGCGACAACCCCGATCGTGATCATCGCTGCCGAGGAGAAATCGGGGATCGGCAGGATCAGCGTGAGGCCCTTGGCTACGACCACCGTGATGGCGGCAGCGGCAACCAGTGAAGGAACCTCTTCGGTTGTCCGGTGCTGGATACGGCGATCGTCCCGGTCGTAGAGGTTGTAAATCTTGGCGATGAAAACCCAGATCGGGATGATCGCGATCGCCCAGAGCTGATTTGCCGGGGTCAGCTTGTCGATGCCGGTGGCGACAACCACTCCGGTGGCGATACCGATCACGTCGGCAACGGCGAGCGACCAGCGACGGACACGATGGAGTTGGTGGGCTGTCCGGCGTCCGGTTTCAGGCGCGACAGCGGTTTCCGGAGCAGCCTCGTCGGCTGTAGCGGAATCGCTGGTTGCTGATCTTGATGTGGAAGGCGGGCTCATGCGGTTCTCTCCCGAACCAGTTTGGAACGAGATCTTGCCGGACCCTCCTGGACCGGTCTTTCGTCCTTATAACCGTATATCAGCACGATAAGTGCGCTCTTGGGGGATGGGGTTCTATCGGTCACGAATGCATCACTTCGAAGCAATGGCCTCGGCAGGCCACTGCTGAATCGACTACAGCCGAAACTTACCCGGGAGCATATCCCTGAAAACCAGGGCCCGCTTCCGCCGGGGCGTAGCATTACGGGGTTAGGCATGGCAAAAAAGGCGACCACAGATCCGCTTGCTCCGTTCAGCCCGGAAGTCCGGCGATGGTTCGAGGCTTCCTTTGACGGGGCGACCCCGGCCCAGGCGGAAGGCTGGCGGGCCATCAGCGAAGGATCCAGCACATTGATCTGCGCCCCGACTGGTTCGGGCAAAACCCTGGCCAGTTTCCTTTGGGGTATCGACAGCCTCGCCCGGCGTCCGGACCGGCCACCCGGTGTGAAGATCGTTTATGTCTCGCCGCTCAAGGCCCTTTCGTATGACATCGAACGCAACCTGAAAGCCCCGTTGCGTGGCATCGGGGCCGACATCTCGGTTGCTTTGCGAACCGGTGACACACCGCAGTCGGAGCGGGCGAAGATGCGCCGTGACCCGCCGGACATCCTGATCACCACCCCGGAATCGCTTTACC
>JBAUOE010000238.1:0-5730 GCA_049579585.1 Solirubrobacterales bacterium
CCGGTGAGCAGGGAGCTGCCCCGACCGGCGCCCCGCCCGCTGGTGGACCCGGCGGCGAAATCGAAGGCCTCGAAGCAGCGGCTGAGGCCTGTGACATCGACCTGCCGGAACCGCCGTCCGGGGGCGACCTGCCCCAGGACGTGACTGAAGCAGCCAGCTCTTAGCTGGCTGCTTCCTGCTTCTTGAGTTGACGGCCCACTTCACGTCTGGCGATGACCATCTTGTGGACCTCGTCGGGACCGTCAGCCAGGCGCAGCATGCGGCTGTAACGCCACATCATTTCCAGCGGCGTGTCGTCGGTCATGCCGAGCGAACCGTGAACCTGGATCGCGCGGTCGAGCACATCCATGACCATGTTGGCCGCGACCACCTTGATCATCGAGATTTCCTGGCGGGCAGCCCGTTTGCCGACCGTGTCCATCTTCCAGGCGGCATGAAGGGTGAGCAGGCGCGCCTGATCGATCTCCATGCGTGACTTGGCAATGAAGTCCTGGACGAACTGCTTCTCGGAGAGCGGGCCGCCAAAAGCTTCGCGTTTGGCCGCGTAGGTACACATCAATTCCAGGGCGCGTTCAGCAGTACCGATGGCGCGCATGCAGTGGTGGATGCGTCCCGGGCCAAGGCGGTCCTGGGCAATCAGGAAGCCGGCCCCGCGCTCACCGAGCAGGTTTGAAGCGGGCACCCGGCAGTCGGTGTAACTGATTTCGCAATGGCCCGGTCCGGCGGCGTGACCCATCACCGAAAGTGGTCGTTCCATCTTGTAGCCGGGAGCGTCAGTCGGGACAAGGATCATCGAGGCCCGGGCGTACGGGTTGCCGTCCGGTTCAGTGTTGACCATGGCGATCGCCAGATCGGCCCCGACGGCGCCGCTGGTGAACCATTTGACGCCGTTGATCACCCATTCGTCGCCGTCCAGCTCAGCGGAGGCAGCCAGGCCGGTCGGGTCCGAACCTGAGGTGGCCGGTTCGGTCATCGAGAAGCAGCTTCGGATTTCGCCTTCGAGTAGCGGGAAGCCCCACTTTTCCTTCTGCTCATCGGTGCCGTGCTCGATGAGAATTTCGGTGTTGCCGGTGTCGGGGGCAGCGCAGTTGAACGCCATCGGCGCAACACCCGGGCTGCGGCCCATCTCCTCACAGAGGAGGGAATAGTCGAGGTTGCTCAGGCCCGGCCCGTATTCCTCATCGGGCAGGAACAGGTTCCAGAGGCCTTCGTCTTTGGCTTTCTGCCTGATTTCGGTCAGGTCGGCGGGATACGGAACGCCTTCTTTCACTTCCCGGTCGAGCGAACGGAGCAGTTCTTTCTCGCGGGGGTAGATCTGTTCATCCTGGAAGGCGCGAACGCGTTCAAGCAGGGCGGTTATCTCGGCACCGGGTTCGAAATCCATGGCTTCAGGCTACTCCGCGCCGTCTGTATCTGGCGAAGAGGTCACTGCCCTCTTCGGACAGATTCACAAGATCGAGGTCAACCGGAGCTTCGAGAGCTCCCTCAAGGATTCTCGGGGCATCAGCTTCACCGGTAAGGGTAGGAGCGATCGTCAGGAAGAGCTCATCGAATGCACCGGCCGCGGTCAGCTGCCCCATCAGGTGAGGGCCGCCTTCGCAGAGCAGCGCCCTGATCCCGCGGTCCTGGCGCAGTGTGCGCAACACGTCGGTGATCCGGACCGGCCCGTCGGCGACCCGGACATCCACCGGGGTTTCGGTTTCCGGAGGCGGCGTGTGGTCATTCGTGAAAATCAGAACCTCGCCTGCGCCTTCGGTGAACAGGGGGGCGTCGAACGGCAGGTCAAGCCGTCCGCTGATGATCACCGCGAGCGGGTCGGCCTGAAGGCCCGCTTCCTCCCGTCTGTCCCGGGCGTCCGGATCCTTGACGATGCGTCCGTAACGCTCGGCCCGCATCGTGCCGGCGCCGATCATGACTGCGTCGAAGCGGGTCCGCAGCTTCAGCAGCAATTCGAGGTCGGCCGGTGTACCGAGACCTGATGACCGCCCGTTGAGGCTGGCCCGGCCGTCGAGCGAAGTGACCATGTTCAGGGCGACCCAGGGTCGATCTTCATGGGGGCTGTCGAACGGCCGGTATTCGGCCAATTCACTCTCAATATCGGTAGGACCCGGGTCGGGTGTCAGACGCTTCATACGGGTGACATTAACCTTCCCCCGACCGACCAGCTCAAACCCGGGTGGTTCCCGGGGCAGGTTTTCAGCTGTAGTCGTGCCAGCCGTCGAACTTGTGTCCGACGTGGCTTTCGAGCGCGGCTACGTCGTCACGGAACAGTCCCTTGAGCTTGACCATGAGGTCTTCCGGGATGTCCGGCTTGGGGGCTGGCGGCTTGTCCGGGTTGTGTACAACTTTCTCAACCATCCAGCGCATCGATTCAGGCAGACGGTCGAAGTTACGGTCGAGCGAGCGGAACCCGGGAAGCTTGACCAGTTTCTCCATCACCTGATATTTGCCGTCCTGCTTGGCGCTCGATTTCTCCCATTCACGATCCCATTGTTCGGACGTGAAGTTCTCGTCAACATCGAGGTGGCGGAAAGCTTTCTTCATGGTGCCGTCACGGTCGCTGCCCAGTTCTTCCTGGGTGATGATCTCGATCTGGTCTTTGTCGAAAAGCTCCAGGTAAGGCTGCAGCTGCATCCAGTACATCGACCGGTGGATGTAGGCGGTGTCGGGCTGGGAAAGGGTTTCGACGAATTCGCGGGTTTCATATCCGGCACCGGTGGCGTGCACCCAGTGGGACAGGATGCGCTTGATCGGGTCACGCACCATGTAGATCAGACGGGCGTCCGGCGTGTATTCGTGGATGCGCGCGGCAACGCCGTTGAAGCGCGGCCGGTTGGTGTAGTGGGGTGAGGATTCGCCGTTTACCTTGACCGTGCTGTCGAAGCGGCCTTTGTACCAGTCGAGGCCCAGGTCCCAGTTCTGTTCGGCTGCGAAGAAGTTCAGTTCTTTCGGTTTCGACATGTGAATGTCGGGATGGCAGCCCAGGTAATGATGGATCGAAGTGGTTCCGCATTTGAGCCCGCCGATGATTATGAAGTTCGGCAGCGTGTCTGTCTTGCCCTTGCGCCGGGGCAGGCGGCGGTTGCGGTCGGCAGTGAATCGCTCCTTCGCGCGGGAGCACATCGCGTCGTCCGCGGGATCGTAGGAGGCGTTCAGGTCAGCGTCATTTGTATTCACGGTCTCAGGCACAGCGGAGTAGTGTAGCCGGATATGGCCGTACTGATGGGCAAAGCCAAGCCCCGAACCGATCTTCACGGCCAGCTTCCCTGGCGGGGACCGGGTGAAGGTCGTCCCGATCTGCCTCTGCCGCCGGGCCCGATGCCGGTCTTTCGGCACGGTGTGATGCGCAAACGCTGGCGTTATGTCGGTTTCTACGGCGACGAGATCATGATCTGCGCCGCGCAGGTGAACATCGGTCCGGTGAACCATTGTTTCTGGTCGGTCTGGGACCGGATCAGCGGAGAAGTGCTGGAGCACACCCAGCTGAAACCGGGCCGTCCTGAAGTTTCAATTGAGGGCAATTACGTCGAGCTGCGAGCCGACGGCCTGAAGGCATCACTGGTGCTTGGTCCGGCCGATCCGATCGAGGTTGTCTGTCCGAGCGGGCGTGGCTGGGGCTGGACTCGCAAGCGCGCCGGGGTGCCGATCGCGGGCCGGGTAGAGATCGGCGGGCCGGGTGGCCGGGTCATCCAGATCGATGGTCTCGGAGTCGATGATGAATCAGCCGGTTATCAGGCGAGGCACACCTCGTGGAGCTGGTCGGCCGGTGTCGGCGTTGCCCGCGACGGACGCAGCGTTGGCTGGAATCTCGTTTCCGGAATCAACGATCCGCCCATGAACAGCGAGCGGGCGATCTGGGTGGATGGCAAAGCTTTCGAACCGGGGCCGGTTGTGTTCGACGGGATGGATGGTGTCCGTTTCGCCGATGGCGAGCGCCTCGATTTCGAGTTCGGTCACGCGGAACGCCGCCGCCACGAAAACTTCGGCCTGATCCGTTCCGATTACGTCCACCGTTTCGGAACTTTCACCGGAAGCCTGGGCGGAATCGAGCTGGAATCCGGCAACGGAGTGATGGAAGAACACGCAGCAGTCTGGTAGTCCCAACCACCGCGTCCGCCCGCCGCAATCGCTTCTGGCACGGATATTTCGGAGATCACTGAAATATCCACGCCAGAACCCTTCGGTGGGCCAGCGGGACTTCGTTGGGTCACGGGGAGCGTTCCGCTTGGCACATCTCGAGCAGCGCACGGATCCTTGCTGCGGTTGCGACGCCCCCTCGGGTCACCTCTTCGTGGGTGAACCGGGCAACCCGGTAGCCGGCGATCATCAGGTCGACGTCCCGGCGCCGGTCGCTCCTGAAAGCCCCTTTGCCGCTGTGGTCGCGGTATCCGTCCACCTCGATGACCAGCCTCTCTTCGTCCCAGAGGAAGTCGGGCAGGTACCCCGCAAGGGCAGTGTTGAGTACCGGAACCGGGATGCCCTCTTTTCGACAGAGCCGGAGCATCGCGATCTCGAGTTCGGACCTGGTTTCCACTTCGAGGGGGTCCCATTCCGCCAACGCCTGGCGGAGCCTCACGGTTCCGGTCCATCCGCGCCCACGGCTGGTTACTTCACGCAGATCGAACAGGGAAAGGATGCGCAGTTTTTCGGCTTCGGTGAGAGCGCTCCTGATCTGGCCGATTGAGGTTGAAGCGGAAATGTCGAGTAACGAGCGGGCGGCCGAGGTCACCGGGATTCCGTCCAGTTTTTCCTGATCCCGGTCGGGAAGTCGCCGGGTTCGGTGGACGTCGACCGAAAATCCGGGCCCGACAGCCGATGGCAGGGAATCCATCCGGCGCTGCCCGCCAACCAGGCGGCTGACCTGGATCGCAGAAGTCCGCCGTGGAACGAAGCCGTGGAGGGCCGCGGCGCTGTGGCCGGACAGGACTGCCGTTGGCCCGGCTGCGAGAACGGCGGCCATGCATCGTCCGCGGTGGTCGAGCAAGCCGATCCCCGGTGAATACACGCCTTCGAATATCGGAGTCAGCCAGCCGCTGTCGACCCTGCCGGCAAGCAGTCCTGGGGCGACACCGGAATCGAGCAGTTGCCGGCGTGACACAACACCATGCTGTGCCGCAGCAAGCTTGGTGATCGTCGCCGTCGCGTGGGCTGAAAAGTGGGTTCTGGCTCGCATCGTTCAGCTATCTCCGAAATATCCGTGCCAGAACCGGGTTGGGGCCAGGACCCCTTTGCCGGGTTGGGGCCAGGGCTCCTTTACGTTGAGCGACCGTTGTGCTTTGACTTCACGCTCCACCTCCATGGTGGTTCGTCTCCGGCGGGCAGGTCGTAATGGTTCCTTCCCGGGAGGATCTCCAGAGGGACCAGCCGGGGACTGTCCTTGAGCAGGACCCTGGTACCGGAAGCGGCTGCCACATCCGCCCGGTCCGCCCGCTTCCTCAGCACCTCCCAGCCGAGGGAGGGGCGATAGAGCCAGTACGTCAGATCGATGTAACCACTGTCGCGTCGGTCGGAAACTTCGGTGAAAACCGTAGTTCGGCGATTTGATGTGGTCAATTTCGCCCCGTCCGGGCCGACTTTCGGGACCGCGCAGCTGGCCCGCTGGCAGTAACGGAAATCAACCGGCACCAAAGCCAAGGACCCCGGGCCGGGCCGGGCCATCGGCTGCGGCGCGAAATACCGCAGCAGCCGGGCAAGCGGCCAGCCGTAAGCACTGACCGCCGGATGCTGTCC
>JBAUOE010000239.1:0-7476 GCA_049579585.1 Solirubrobacterales bacterium
GCTTCGACCAGTTCGGTGACGGTTTTGTCGCCGTCCCGCAAGGTGTCGAGCAGGCGAATTCGCATCGGTTCACCGATTACGCGAAAGCGCTGACTGATCATTTCTACGAGTGGTTCGGGGAGAGGCCGTGGCAAGTCCATGAGGTAACTGTACCACTATTTAGTTGTATAGATGTGTGACTCCCGTCAACCGGGTCGGTTTCACCGGCCGGAGCACGGCAAAACCGACCCGAAGCCGAGGGGCCCGTTGCTGCTTCCGATTCCGGGTCGATTTCACCGGACAGGGCACGGCAAAGTCGACCCGGACCGTTCTGGGTCCTGGGCAGGTCACCGCTGACTCGGCTGGGTCAGGGAGCTTCTTTTGCTTCTTTCGTGGCCTTCGGGTCCATCGCTTTTGGCATCCCGAGGCCGATCACGAAAGGTTCTCCGTCGGCCACCGTGACTTTGAGGCGGACCCTCTGGTTGCCTTTCACCGCAATGCCACCGGGCCAGACTGTCCGCTCCTTGTCCTTGCAGGGTCGGAACCGCACCCGTTGGAACCCGGAGTCCTCTTCGAAGCTCCTCGCTTCGTTTCCGTAAAAGAGCTTTACCCGGCCCCGCATCCCGGAAGTGGCGGCGAGAGTGACGTTGTCGTGACCTTCGACCAGCACGCCCATCTTCGTAGCGAGGGTTCCGTCGGGCTGCCTGGACATCGCCCGCAACGGACGATTGCGGATGCCAACCGGTCCGGCATCAATCGAAGTTTCACGCCAGTCAGCCGGGCCGTCGCCGGCCATGATGACACCGGGCTGGCATCCGGCAATGGTCCTTGGAGGAATCACCCTGCCCGAGGAAGTTTCGTCGCTGCCGTGATGAGACAGCAGGGCAAGCACCGTCACGCCGACCGCGGCCACAGCCAGACGCAGCCAGATTTTCAAAGAATCGCTCACGAAACGATCCTAAGGTGAACCGCTCCGGTCAGAGCCCGCCGCCGTGGCCGCCGTGGCTGCCGCTCTTGTGGTGCCAGGGGTTGATTCCCCCGCGGCCACTGTTGCCGGAGATCGCGAGCACGATCACGCTGAAGAACGCAATCAGGGAGATTCCAGCCTTGACCCCGCCGTTCGAGATGAACTGCGAAGCCACGATCGCGGCAACCACGATCAGGATCGCCAGAACCAGTCGCCACCTTCTCCGCAAGGTTTTCATGGGCGCATCATCCCCGATCGGTCAGTCGACTGTTGAAAAGTGACACCGGGCTGGCGTCAGGCAATGGTCCTTTAACGACCAAAGGCCCCGGCGAATGCCGGGGCCTTTGGTACAAGCGGGATGTGGTTCAGGTCATCCGCAGCCGGTGTTGTTGCCACATGACGAGCAGGTGTAACAGGAGCCGGTGCGCTGCATCATTCCTCCGCACTGGTCACAGGCCGGGCCGAGCTCCGCGGCTCCGCTCGAAACCCTGATCCTTGCGGGAATCACCGGAACGTCATCGGTGAGGGCAGATCCGGCCGGAACCGCGGTGCCACCGGTGTCGGCCACCGGATCAGCTCCATGCCCATTGCCGTTTCCATTGCCGTTGCCGCCGCCGTTTCCGGAGCCGTTGCCGAGGTTGATCCCGGTGTTCTCGGCTTCTTTGCGGTTGCGGACTTCCTGGGTCATGATGCCCTGCTCCTCGAGGAAGTCGGGGTCATCAATGAACTGCGATGCCAGCCAGCGCATGATGTAGTCCGGCATCGACTTGGCGAATGGGATCTCCGGGTTACCGGTGATGCCTTCCGGGTCGAACCGCATGTAGCTGAACTTGTTGACGAACACTTCGAGCGGAACCCCGTACTGCAGGCCAAGGGAGATCGCGGTCGCGAAGGCATTCATCATGCCTCGCATGGTTGAGCCTTCCTTGCCGATGTCGGTCAGGAAGATCTCGCCGACCGAATCGTCGGTGTACTTGCCGGCGGTGATGTATCCCTCATGGCCACCAACCGAGAACTTGTGGGTCACTGACTCACGGGTTTTCGGCATGCGGTGACGGACCGGACCGGCCGGTGCGCCGGAAGTGTCTTCTTCCTTTTCCTTTTCATCCTGGGCGTCGGTGCGAAGTGCCTGGGCTGTCTTCGAGCCGTCGCGGTAGATCGCCAGTGCCTTGAGGCCACCTTCCCAGCCACGGGTGTAGGCGTCAGCGATGTCATCGACGGTGGCCGTGTTCGGCATGTTGACCGTCTTCGAGATCGCCCCGGAAAGGAACGGCTGCGTGGCCGACATCATGTCGATGTGTCCCATGTGTGAAATCGCCCGCTCGCCGACCGCAACGTCGAAGATTTCAAGATGCTCGAGCTTCAACCCGGGGGCACCGACGATCGTGTTGTTCTCGTTGATGTGGGCTTCGATCTGGGCAATGTCCGCCTCGGAGTAACCGAGGTTTCGCAGAGCCATCGGAACCGACTTGTTGACGATGGTCATGTTGCCGCCACCGACGAGTTCCTTGAACTTGACCAGCGAGAAGTCCGGCTCGATGCCGGTGGTGTCGCAGTCCATCAGGAAGCTGATCGTCCCGGTCGGCGCGAGAACCGTTGCCTGGGCGTTGCGATAACCGTGCTGCTCACCGGTTGCGACGGCCGTTTCCCACTCGTCCTGCGCGGCGTGAAGCAGTTCGTCGTCGAGCCCGTCGTTGCCGATCTCGTACGAAGCGTCACGGTGCATGCGCATCACGTTGTTGTGCGGTTCCCGGTTCAGCTCGTAATGCTCGTAGGGGCCCATCGCGGCCGAGATTTCGGCCGAGCGGGTGTAGGCACGTCCGGTCATCAGCGCGGTGATCGCGGCAGCGACGTTTCGGCCTTCGTCCGAGTTGTAGGGCATTCCCTTCGACATCAGCAGCGCGCCGAGGTTGGCGTAACCGAGGCCGAGCTGGCGGAAAGCGTTGGCGTTGACGCCGATCTCTTCGGTCGGGTAGCTGGAGAAGCCGACGGCGATCTCCTGGGCCAGGAAGATGGTGTCGACCACGGCGGTGAAGCCGTCAACGTCGAAGCTGCCGTCGTCACGACGGAACTTCATGAGGTTGATCGACGCCAGGTTGCAGGCCGAGTTGTCGACATGCATGTATTCCGAGCATGGGTTGGAGGCGTTGATCCGGCCCGATTCGGGGCAGGTGTGCCAGCGGTTGATGATCGTGTCGTACTGCATGCCGGGGTCGGCGCAGTCCCAGGCGGCCTTCGAGATCTGGTTCATCAGGTCGCGGGCCGGCAAGGTCTTGGTCGGTTTACCGGTTGTCCGGGCGAGCAGGTCCCAGTCCGCATCGTCGCGGCAGGCTTCCATGAAGGCATCGGAAACGCGGACCGAGTTGTTCGCGTTCTGGTACTGGATCGAAGTGAAACCTTCGCCGTCGATCGACATGTCGAAGCCGGCGTCACGCAGGGCGCCCGCTTTCTTCTCTTCGTCGGCCTTGCAGCGGATGAAGTGCTCTACGTCCGGATGATCGACGTCCAGCACGACCATCTTCGCGGCCCGGCGTGTTTTGCCGCCCGACTTGATGGTGCCGGCCCAGGAATCGGCGCCACGCATGAAGCTGACCGGCCCGGAAGCGGTTCCGCCCTTCTTCACGAACTCCATCGAGCCACGGATGTTGGAGAGATTGATGCCGGAACCGGAGCCGCCACGGAAGATGTTGCCTTCCTTGGTGTTCCACTCGAGGATCGATTCCATGGTGTCTTCGACGCTGAGGATGAAACAGGCCGAGCACTGTGGTGTCTCTTCGAAACCGACGTTGAACCAGACTGGCGAGTTGAAAGCGGCTTCCTGGTGGAGCAGGATCGCGGTGAGTTCGGCTTCGAAGGCGTCGGCGTCGGAGTCAGAAGCGAAGTAACCACCTTCGCGGCCCCAGTCAGCAATGGTGCCGGAGACGCGGCCGATCATCTGCTTGACCGAGTTCTCACGCGTCTCGGAGCCAAGCTGGCCCCGGAAGTATTTCTGGGCGACGATGTTGGTCGCGTTCTGTGACCAGGCACGGGGGAACTCGACGCCGCGCTGCTCGAAGGCGGGGTTGGCCGGATCTCCGATGATGGCATCGCGCAGTTCCCATTCGATTTCATCGAAGGGGTGGACGCCCTCGCGGGTGAGACGCCTTTCGACGACTACGCCCTTGGGGTTTACTCGGGGTGACTCGGTAACGGACTGGGACATACTCTCGCTCTCTCTCCTGATGCTTTTACGTGTACTTCTGATTTCTGGGCGCTGCCTGGTGCTTCGGGGTACTGCTTCAGTTCTGTGATGCGGGTGCGGTGGGGCTCAGTCGATCGAGTTCCGCCTGTACGTCTTCGACGTCCAGTTGTCCGTAGACGGTGGCGAACTGCAGGTATGCGACCTGATCGATCTGCCGCAGTCCAGCGAGGCAGAGCTCGCCGATCCGGGCTGCTTCGATCTCTCCGCCAGTGCGGACCGCCGCCATTTCGATCCGGTTGACGACGTCGTCGATGGCTGCTGCTGACACCGGACGTTTGTGCGTGGCCCGTTCCAGGCCGCCGCGCAGCTTGATGCGGTCGAACGGTTGGCGCGAGCCGTCCCGTTTGCGAACGAACAGCGACTGGAGTTCGTAGCGCTCGTAGGTGGTGAAACGGTGTTCGCAGCTGGAGCATTGGCGCCTTCTCCGCACCGCCGCTCCTTCCTCGGAGCCGCGACTCTCGAGAACTCGACTTCCTTGATGTCCACATTTAGGGCAACGCACATAAGAAATTATACTAGGAATGGCGTCGGACGCATTCACCAAACGCTACATATAGCGTTTCCCCGAACTGGCAATTGCGGGTTTTGCGAGATCTACCTGCAAGATTCGTCCCAGATATGGCGTTCCGGCCGAGCCAAAACGATTCGGGTAACACGGTCTTGACCGCACGATTATTGCCCCTCGGTACGATGGGTCGGTGAGTCAGGGCGATTCAAAAGAAGGACGAGGCCGGAACGAAGACACAGGCCGCAGGCGCGACGCTGCCGTCGAGAAAGCTGCCGCGGCCCGAACCAACGCGATCGGCAAGGCCAGCCAGGCACGTGAAAACGCAGTTGAAATGGCTACTACCGCCAAGGAAGCCACGGTGGAAAGGGCCGGCATCGCCCGTGATGCCACCGTCGAACGTGCGACCGCGCTCAAGGATGCCACCGCCGAGAAGATCAAACTGGTCAAACCGAAGTTCCGTGGCGTCTCCCACGAATGGTCCTTTTTCCTCTGTCTCGGGCTGGGCCTCGCCCTGCTGATGATCGCCGACACGCCGCGCAAGATGCTCGCCGCCGGTATTTATGCGATCACCCTCTGCGCCCTTTTCGGCACCAGCGCCCTCTACCACCGGGTCACCTGGAAGACCACCAAAGCCCGCATGCTGATGAGGCGGCTGGATCATTCGATGATTTTCCTGCTGATCGCCGGCACCGTAACTCCGTTCGCCCTGCTGACCATGAGCGGAACCTGGGCCACCGCGATCCTGATCGGGGTCTGGAGCGGAGCTGTCGTTGGCATCATCATCGAGCTGATCTGGACCGGATCCCCGAAATGGGTAAGCGTGCTGATCTACCTGGCGGTCGGCTGGATCGGAGCGATCGCATTTCCCCAGATCGTCGGTTCAGCGGGAATCGGTGCCGGCCTGCTGATCGCGACTGGCGGCATCCTTTACACCCTGGGCGCCGTTGTGTACGCCACCCAGCGGCCCGATCCCAGCCCCACTTACTTCGGCTACCACGAGGTCTTCCACGTTTTTGTCATCGGCGCTGCCGCAACCCATTTCGCGGCCATCGCGTTTTTCGCCCTCTGAGCTGAACCACGATGAGCATGTTCGACCCGCCTGAGTGGAGCACGATCGCGGTTGGCAGAACATGGACCAGGGTTTTTCAGGCCGGTCCGCAACAAGCCACCGAGGCCGTTGTTTTCCTTCACGGCAACCCCGGCTCGGCCGCTGACTGGACAGGTCTGGTCACAAAGGCAGGTGAGTTCGGTCGCGCCGTTGCCATCGAGCTTCCGGATTTCGGGCAGACGGTCGCTGAACCCGGTTTCGGGCACACGATCGATGAGTACGCCGATTTCCTCGGGGACGCCCTCGAAACGCTGGGGATCACCAGGGTGCAGCTGGTCCTCCATGATCTCGGCGGCCCGATCGGCCTGGTCTGGGCGATCCAGAACCTGAACATGGTTGCGAACGTGACTTTGATCAACACCGGTGTCCTGCCCGGCTACAAATGGCATCGAGCGGCCCGCGCCTGGCAGACCCCGGGTGTCGGTGAGCTGGTCCAGGCGATCACCACCCGGGCAATTTTTCGCCGGAGCATCTCCAGCGCCGAACCGCGCGGGCTGCCGCGTGAGTTCATCGATGGCATGTACGACAACTACGACCGTCGCACCAGGAACGCGGTCCTCCACCTTTACCGCGACATCCGGAAGATCGGCCGCGATTCCGAACTCCTGATCATGCCGCTCGCCGATGCCGATCTGCCCTGTCTGGTGGTCTGGGGTGCGGGCGATCCGTATCTGGGGGTCGAATATGCCGAACGTCAGAAAGAAGCTTTTCCGTCGGCTGAAGTTCAGGTGCTGCCCGACAGCGGCCACTGGCCGATGATCGACGATCCCGCCGCGACCAACCGTCTGGTCATTGATTTCCTGCGCCGCAACGGTTAGCTGACCTTGACCGAATTCGGGGCAATTGAAATTCCTGAAGTCGCGGCCGTCTTTGACTCATACCCGGAGGATGTTCGGGAAGCTTTGTTCAAGCTGCGCCGGTTGATCCTCGAAACGGCTGAGGAGACTGAAGGAGTTGGCGCCATCGAAGAGACTCTCAAGTGGGGCCAGCCCAGTTACCTGACCAGTGAAACTGGCAGCGGCAGCACGATCAGGATTGCTGCCACCGGCCCGAAATCCGCGCATGACTACGCGATGTATTTCATCTGTCACACCGATCTGGTCGAAAACTTTGAGCACCTCTTCGGTGATGCCTTCACCTATGAGCGCAACCGGGCGCTGCTCTTCAGGCTGGGGGATTCCTTGCCTGAAGGTGAACTGCGGGAATGCGTGGAGATGGCCCTCACCTATCACCGCCCCTGAGGCTGATTGTCGGCCGGGCAGGACCGTCAGGTCGGGCACCCATAACATTCCCGGTCATGACTTCCGAGCAGAACTCCCGCACCCTTTCCGGCAAGACGATGATCATTTCCGGCGGCAGCCGGGGGATCGGGCTCGCGATCGCCCTGAAGGCGGCGGCCGATGGCGCCAATGTCGCGCTTCTCGCCAAAACCGCCGAGCCGCATCCGAAGCTTGAGGGCACCGTTTTCACCGCCGCTCAGGAGATCGAGGACGCCGGTGGCAAGGCGCTGGCCGTGGTCGGCGACGTGCGTAATGACGATGACATCGAGTCAGCGATCAGTCAGACAGTCGAGCGTTTCGGTGGCATTGACATCTGCCTGAATAACGCCAGCGCAATCAATCTGGCTGGCGTCGACGACCTGAAGATGAAGGCATACGACCTGATGCAGGACA
>JBAUOE010000240.1:0-8548 GCA_049579585.1 Solirubrobacterales bacterium
CACCAGCACGACCCCCAGGCGGAACTGCCGGGCCAGGCCGCCTAGCCGCCAGCGGTTGGCCGCGAACCAGTGGGCCAGGATCAGCACGACAGCAGCCAGCGGCAGCAGCATGTACAGGGTGATCACCGCACCCTTGAAATCGAATGCCAGCCCGATCGCCAGCGCGCCGGCGAGACTGGCAAGGATCCCGGTTGCGATCGACCGTTTCATGGCCGGAACCTGTATCCGACGCCCCATACGGTCTCGATGTGGTTCGGCTGCTCGGGTGTGGCCTCAAGCTTGGCCCGCAACCGACGAATGTGAACCGTCACGGTTCCGGTGTCAATGAAGTTGGTCTGTTTCCAGACGGCATCCATCAGGTGGTCACGCGAGAACACCTGGCCGGGATGGGTCGCGATGAACGCAAGGAGGTCGAACTCGAGCTGGGTCAGCTGGACCTCTTCCCCGCGAAGGCGCACGATGCGCTGACCGGGATCGATTTCGAGATCCCCGTGGACGATCAGTTCGGCTTCGGTGGCAGCCGGAGAAAAACGACGCAACACGGCTTCAGCCCGGGCGACCAGTTCGGCCGGCGAGAACGGCTTGACCACGTAATCATCGGCACCCCTTCGCAATCCGATCAGGCGGTCGGCTTCTTCCGAGCGGGCAGTCAGCATGATGATCGCGGCTTTCAGCGACACGTCTTCCCGCAGGATCCTCATCACCTCCATGCCGTCGATTTCGGGGAGCATCAGGTCCAGCACGATCAGGTCCGGACGGTGATCGATCGCTTTGGCGATCGCGCTCGGACCATCGGCGGCAGTTTCGACGTCAAAGCCGGCCCGTTCCATGTACCGGGCGACCACCTCGACAATTGTCGGTTCGTCATCAACGACAAGAATTGTTCCGCGGGAAGCAGCCTCCATTGCCGCCAGTGTCGCATCAACTCCGGGCACGGCAGCCATCAGCCGAAAGTGAATGCGTAGGCCTGTACTCCCTTTTCGGGAGTCAGGGTGAGGGTATGGCTGCCGACTTCTGGCAGGTCAACCAGGTCGTAGAGGCGTTCCTTGCTGATTCTTACCTGGCCGTTTTTCACATCTTTGCCGGAGTCGCCCGCGGAAATCGGTTCACCATCCAGCATCACGCTCATCGTCCGTGACTGCCCGGGCGAACCGAGCACGAGGAACACCCGTTTCGCCCCGAACCTGAGCTCTATCCGGCCGCCATCGGCGGTCGCGAAGTCCGGGGAGATCCTCCACTTGCCCCCGTAGGAAAGTTCGTCCTGGGCGGGCGCTTTCAGTTCGCCGAAATCATGGACACCACTGAGGATGATCCCGTTGCGGAACCGGTCGGCCCGAGTCGCGCCAAGGTAGCTCTCGTGAGTTGTGACCCCGTTCGCGATGGTCTGCCCTGACGCTCCGGATTCACCTTTGCCCGGTGCTTTTCCGGCTTCGGCCAACAGGTCACGGATGACCTGCTCCTTCTGCTCGTATTCACCTTCCCCGAAATGGGCGTAACGGACGTAACCTTCAGCGTCGATGAAGTATTCGGCGGGCCAGTACTGGTTGGCGTATGCATCCCAGGTCGCGAAGTCATTGTCCTGGACCACCGGATACTCGATGCCGGCTGAGTCAATGGCGTTCTCGACGTTTCCGGCGTCCTTCTCGAAAGGAAATTCGGGGGTGTGCACGCCAACGATCGTGAGGCCGTCTTCGCGATATCGCTCATCCCACGCCTTCAAGTACGGCTGGGTGCGGATGCAGTTGATGCATGAGTAGGTCCAGAAGTCGATCAGGACAACTCGTCCTTTCAGCGATTCGAGCGATATCGGTTCGCCGTTTTGTGTGTTGAACCACTGTTGGGTACCGATGAAGTCTGGGGCTTTGGCGATCACCGGAAGGTCGGCAACTGGGGCTTCCGGTTTTTCCCTTGAGGCTTCAACACCATCGGCGATCTTCTGGGCCGATTTGCTGTTTTCGACTCCGCGCACGTCAACCAGCGTTTTGCGGATCGAGTCGTTCTCTTCAAGGCTCTTCGATGGGTTGACCAGGATGGCCGGCAGGTCACTGGCGATCGCGTTCTGGAACTTCAGGTCGTACTGCCCGAACATCGCGACCGCGAAGACGATCATCACCCCGCCCATGGCTGCCTGAAGCTGGGGAATGTGCCGGCTCAGTGGTTTCACAAGCCGGCGTCCGCCCAGCATCAGCAGGTAGAGCACTGCAGCAGAACCGATTCCGTAAGCGAGCGCAACGGCGAGACGTCCGGCGGTGAAGGGCTGGGATGCCGAGACAGTGATCACCCCGGCAAGGATCGGGCCGGCGCACGGCGCGTAAACCAGGCCGAGGCTGGCTCCAACCAGCACACCGGACCAGAACCCCTCGCCTTCTCCCGTCTTCGGCTGGAAACGGGTGGTCAGACGACTGAGGAAGCCTTCGAACCTGGTGGAAAGGGCCGGCAGCAGCAGGGTGATCCCGAATCCAAAAAGAACAGCAATCGCGAGGTTACGAAGCAGGTCGTTCGGCAGGCCGAAAGCATCGATCAGGTAGACCAGGGCGACGGTCGCGAAAGTGAACGACGCGGTTAACCCGGCGACGATGCCGATCGGCCTCCGGCGACCGCCGGTAGCACCGGCGGACAAGGCAACCGGCAGCACCGGCAGCACGCAGGGTGACACCGCGGTCGCGGCCCCCGCGATGAACCCGAAGAGGATCAGCAGAATCATCGTTCAGGCTTGCCACCCGGGTGCAGGACCTTCCAGAGCCCGCCGTACGAAAAGACGTTGTGGCAAAAGACCGCGCGCGGTGGTTCGTGTGCGTAGTAGTAGAGCGGGTGCCCGGCATACGTGACCTGTTTGGCGCCGCCGCGCCGTTTGGTTGTCTTGATCAATTTGCTGCGGACACCTTTGCCAGCGAAGGGCTTGCCTTTCGCCAAGACCGGAGGCCATGCCCTGGCACAGGCGCCGTAACATTTCGGCTTCCTGCTGGTTTCGCTGTCGAAAAGGTAGATCGCCTGCCTTTTGCCATCGAAGATGATCTTGCCGAACTGCGAATTGGCGCGGATTATCTTGGTTCCTTTCCGCTTCTTCGCCTGGGCGCTGTCGAGGCTTGGGGAAACGGCGGGAACGACGACACCTATACACATCGCCGCGCAGGCGACAAGCGCGGTCAGGAAACCGATTCTCTTCAACATGGCTGCTCCTTTTCGACATGCCCGAAGGCCGGACAGTCAGAGTGCCACCAAATTCTTACAGGCTGATGAACGGCGGGATCGACGGCGCAGGGCAGGACCGTCCGGCCCTGCCCGTCAGTTTGTAACCGGACGGCGCGGAGTTCCCCCCGCGCCGCTACCTCACGACGAGGGTCTTACAACCCGGACCGCACCACGCATCAGCGGATGGATCCGACAGAAGAAGGTGTGGGTTCCGACCGGAAGGTCAGCCGGAGTGGACCAGGTGTCACGGTTCACGGTGGGTTCGCCACCGAGGCCCATCTGCCCGGAGTCGAACTGGAACTCACCGTCCGGGATCGGGTAGGCGATACCGGTTGATTTGTTACAGGGTGACTTGCAGGAAGTCAGCGAATGCCAGGTTTCCGAAGCCTGGTCGGCGGCCGACATCTTGAAAGTGAAGGACTGACCCTTCTCCACAACCGGGGGACGCCCAAGCGCTCCCGGCAGGCGGAAATCTCCACCGGTTCCGTAGGAATATCCACCGATTTCGAAGACGCCCCCGGACGCGAGTCCGTTTGGCAGCTTGGCCGGGTCGGGACCAACCAGCGGAGTGGTTCCGCCGTGGTCGTCGTTCTCGGCGTAGTGACCGTGGTTGCGAACGCCTGGCCCGTCGACCTTGGTTACGTAGGGGTCGTTGCCCCCGGCTTCCTCAGCCCAGTAAACAACGTTGATGCCCATCGATTCGTACCAGGAGGCAATCTCGGTTTCGTAGTCGGTCTGAAGTTCGAGGGTGTCGCCGGCTTTCACCGCGACCCGCCAGTTTTCGTCGGTACTGCGCATCGCGACATCCCACGAAACGGGCCCGGCCGGCTCAAAGTAATCGGCGGCTGATTCGAAGAGGTGAACCCGGTTGCCGGTGACTGAAGGCTGGGTGTCAGCGCAGGCCTGGTAGACCTTTTTCGCGGCCCTGTCTTTGGTCTTTAGCTTCTTCTGCCCGGCGAGCTTGCGGCTCTTCTTCTTCTTCAGCTTCGTCAGCTTCTTCTTTTTTGCCTTCTTGAGCTTCTTGTACTTGCTGGAAGATTTCGACTTCAGTCGTTTCATCTTCTTCGACTTGATCGATTTCTTCTGCTTCTTGATGCTTTTGTTCAGCTTCTTTAGCGCCTTGGAGTACTTCGCCAGGCCCTTGTCGAAACTAGGCGCGGCTTCGCAGTGCGGGCCCCCATAGCTGGCGCCGTCCCGCTTGAGGTAAAGATCGGTCGTCAAGCCACCCGTGTGAACATGACCGGTGGTGCTGATCAACACCCCGTCCTTCTGGATCTTCTTTTCGTTCTTCTGGACCCCGGGCGGATAAGGGTTGTCGGCATCCTGGGGATAAGTAAAGACACCGTCCTTGCCACCACTGTCACGGTGAACGTCGAAAACCGGGTAGATCCCGCTTTCCACATCCATCCAGATCGGCCTTGCTTCGGTGATCGTGGTTGCCTGGGGCGCCGTATCCGGAATGAAATCGACCGTGTAGGTGACGTAAAGGCTCATCGGTTCCGGCGTCAGGTTGTGAAGCATGTGGTTGAGCAGCCAGCTGTCGTTCTTCTTGTAGCGGTAGCCGTAACCCTCGGGCAGGTCCATGATTGTCTTCTCTTCGCCGGTAGCGTAGAAAAGACGATCGGCCGGGGGAGCCGAGTTGTTGATCCAGACACCATGGTGGAACATCACCCGGCTGGAAAGTGGGATCGAGCCATCGGCTTCGACGAGGTCGGGTCGGATCCGGGTTATGTATCCGTCCACCGGGGGGCGTTCCGATCCGGTTAGAGGCTTGTACGCGATCCGGTTCTGGCCCGGGGTTACTGCGATCGGACCGACCGAGTAGGTGGTTCTGACCGAACCGTCATTCATCGCACGGGAGGACTCGACCGATGCCTCGGCCGCGGGCGGCTGGAGCAAAAGCAGAACGGCCAGACATATGCCGAGCACGCTTGCGGTCAGAAACGTACGCGACGTTGCTCCGCCTGAAAGGTGATGCGCCCTCTGATTCAATGTCCCCCCCGGGATTTCGGGTTCGGCCCAGAGCCAAACCTGCCTACCTAAAGTTACATCACGGGTTGAAGCGGCGTCGGGGTTGACCGACGCCGCCCCTGATTCAGGACTTGGGTTTGACCCGCAGTGCTCCGCGCATCAACGGATGGATCCGGCAGTAATAGGTGTGGGTTCCGACCGGAAGGTCGGTCGGGGTCGACCAGGTCCGACGATTCACCGTCGGTGCTCCGCCGGTTCCGAGCTGGCCCGAGTCAAACTGGAAATCACCGTCGGGCAGGGGGTAAGCGATGCCTGTCGTCTTGTTGCACGGGGCCTTGCAGGAAGTCAGCGAGTGCCAGATGCCGCGATTGTCGTCGGACGCGGTGACCTGGAAGGTGAATGACTCACCCTGCTTGACGACCGGTGGCCTGCCGTTGGCGCCGGGCAGGTTGAACCCGCCGGCCGCGTAGGTGTAGCCGCCAATGTCAAATGGACCGGCCGAGCCCGGGAGGCCATCGGGCAGCGTCGCCGGGTCGGGGGCGATTGCCGGCAGTTCTCCACCGTGATCATCGTTCTCCGCGTAGTGGCCGTGGTTCAGCCTGCCCGGGGTGTCGACCTTGGTCACGTATGGATCCCGTCCGTTGGTTTCGTTCGGCGACCAGAAAACCACGTTGATGCCCATCGATTCGTACCAGGAGCCGATCTTGGTTTCGTAAACAGCCTGTAGTTCCAGGGTGTCGCCGGTCTCAACCTGAACCCGCCAGTCGTTTTCGGTGCTGAACATCGCCATGTCCCACGACACCGGACCCGCTGGCTCGAAGTAGTTGGCCTTCGATTCGAACAGGCGGACACGGTTGCCTTCGACCGTTGGAATATTGGCCGTGCACGACTCGTACACAGTCTTTTCGGTATTGGCTTTCGTTTCCAGATCGGCCTTCTCGACGATCGCGTTCCGCTTCCGTTCCTTCACCGATTTCAACTGGCCGAGCTTGACCGAATTGACTTTCTTCAAACGTTTGAGGCGCTTTACCTTCTTGCGCTTCAGCTTCTTGAACTTCGCCGGCTTCATCGTTTTGCGCAGCCGTTTCATTTTGGCGGGCTTCATTGACTTCTTATGTTTCTTGATCGCCTTTGTCTTCAGCAAAGACTTGATCAAAGCCTGGTTCGCGGTGGTCTTTTCAATCACCGTGGTCAGTGCCGTGTATTCGGCGCTGAAGTCGCGCGGCTTTTCGCAGGTCGGGCCGGAATAGCTTGCGCCAGCACGTTTCATGAAAAGTTCGGTCGAAAGCCCACCGGTGTGGACATGTCCGGTGGTGCCAAGCAGCACGCCTGGTTTCGACGCTGTCCATTCATTGAGCCCTGCCGGGTATGCGCCCTCGAAATCCGCCGGGTAGGAGAACTCTCCGTCGGCGCCACCGGAATCACGCAGCACGTCAAAGACCGGGTAGGTCTTGTAATTCTCCACGTCCAGCCAGATCGGTTCAGCGGCCTTGATCGAAGCGGCTTCCGGTTCGCTGTCCGGGATGAAGCTGATCGTGTAGGTAGCGGTCAGGTCCATGACATCCGGAACCAGGTTGTGGATCATCTCGTTCAACATCCACGAGTCGCTGGCCTTGTACCGGTACCCGTACCCGTCAGGCATGACCATCGCCGTCTTCTCTTCACCCGTGGCGAAGAACTTCTCGGCTCCCCGAGACATATTGATGAAAACGCCGTGGTGAAACATCACCCTGGAGGACGAAGGCACGTTGCCTTCGGTGTCGACCAGGTCGGCCTTGAAGGCGGTGATCCAGCCGTTGACTGAAGGCTTGCCGGAGCCGGAAATCGGCTTGTTCCTGATCCTGTTCTGCCCCGAGGTGACCTGGCTCAGGGGGATTTCGTAGGTGATTTCCTGGGTGACACCGTCAGCCAGCGTCATCTTCGAGCCGAGGCGAGCCTCGCCGTCGACCTCAGCCTGGGCGGCGGGCGCCAGCATCAACATCAGCCCAGCGACCACCAGCGACCCCAATACGAAAAATCCCCTCAACTTGAAACCCCTCTCGCACATCAAATGGTCCGCCCGATGGGCGAACGTGGACTTACCCCAAGACAATCAGCGAAAGGTACTGCATGAAGCCGGTAAAAGCGAGAACTGGTCAGCGCAGGGTGCGGCTTGCTTTTGCTGCTTTGCCGAAGGCCACGGCTCCATTGGCCGAAATCTTGACCTTCTTGCCGTTCTTCAGGGCTTTCTTGCCCTTGCCGGTCAGTTTCACCGCGACCGTTTTGGTCTTGCCGGCGGCAACTGACAGCCCCGACTTGAATCCGAGCTGCTTCTTTCCTTTGCTGAGTTTCAGCACTATTCCGGGAGCAGCAGTGACCGCTTTCACCTTCACTTTGACCTTGCCGGACTTGCGAACCTTCTTCAGTTTCTGCGACGGAATCGAAATCGCGACCTTCGGTCGTGGCAATGCCGTACCGCCGGAGACAACCAGTTCGCCCTTCATCGAAGGGGCGTGGATGGTGCATACGAAGGGGTAGCTGCCGTCGGTCAGGTACTGCGCACCTTTCACCGGCGCGCTCTGTCCGAACGGAATGGTTTCTGACTCGAAAAGAGGTCCGCCGTCAGGGCCCGTTTCTGCTGAGGTCACGTTGTGGAAGGCATCGGCGTCAGCCGGATTGACGAAAGTCGGGACCTCGCCAGCAGCCTGCGAGAACGGTCCGCCGATGAACGTGCAGCACGCTCCTTCGGCCACGATGTCGTCCGCAGCCTGAGCTGTGCTGATTCCGCCAGCGAAGAACGCGGCGATCACGATGGACCCGATGATGAATTTAATTCTTTCCCTCCCCATGGAAGCATCATGACGCATACGGCCCCCGGGGTAATCGGCAACCCTGTGGGAGTGACCGGATTCAGCCGGACGTGTGACCCAGGATGAGCTGGGTGGTTTCGGTCGGGACATCCAGCTGCGGGCAATGACCGATGCCGTCGAGTTCGACCCATTCGGCCTGAGGCAGCCAGTCGTTGCGAAAGCGCGGCGATGCGACGTTCATTTCAAGAATCCTGTCTTCAGTACCCCAGACCAGTCGAACCGGGCAGCTGACCCGTTCGGCGTTGAGGCTCCACCCCTCTTCGACCGCCGACTGGACAAGGGGCATTGCGCCGTCACATCTGATCACCCCCATTATCTGGTGCCCGATCAGCTCAGCCGGGATGTGTTCGTAGTTGGTGGTGAGGAACTGGGTGGCCAGTCGACGACCTTCAGGGGTGGCAATCAGCGCATCGATGTGCTGGGCTGCCCCTTCGAGCTGCGTTTTCATGTCGGCCAGGAAACCAACAGTTTCCTTGAACGATTCATCACCTTCCGCCCAGCCGCCGGCGGGCGCCAGGGCGACCACCGACCTGGCC
>JBAUOE010000241.1:0-1636 GCA_049579585.1 Solirubrobacterales bacterium
GCTTCGACCAGCGCCTGGACCGATTCGTCGCTGGCTTCGTTGGAAAGGTTGCGGTGGCCAGCCAGTGCGGGGATTTCCGCAGCCGGTCCTTGGTCGCTTTCTCCTGGAGCAGGGTGTTGTAGACGTAGGCACGGGTACGCAGGCCGGGCTGGAGCGATTCGGTGATCGCTTCGGCCGTGGTGCGGCGAACTTCACGGTCCGGGTTATGGAGCTGGGAAAGGGCGATGTCCAGCGAGACCGGTTCCTCGCCGCCTGGCAGGTCAACCCGTATCGCCGAGGTCAGCTCATCGAAGAGCCGGCTCCAGGCACCGCCGCCGGTAACTGAAAGCTCGGTCATGATCTTTTCTTCGGGGGCGCTCAGCAGGTGGTCGCGGTAACGGCGTTCGTTGCGCAGGTGGTGTTCGCAGAACTCGAGGCCAGGCGTGGCCAGCAGTTTTTCGGCCTGTTCGTCGTCGAGTGCGGCCCATTCGAGGTCGAAGAAGAGCAACTGGGTCTGGATCGCGGTCGCCCGTTCGGAACCCATCTGCAGCAGGGCACCGTTTTCGGGATCGGCGGTATCGGCGGCAAAACGAAGGTGGGCGTAGTTGAGGGCCCGGCCTGCCCGGTCGGAGATGTCAGCCAGGCGGGTCATGGCGACGATCAGTCCCTCGCCGTCAAGTTCGGCGACTTTTCCTTCGTAATCGGTCGAGAATCTGGCTGCCGCCTTGTCAGCTTCGTCGAGGAGCGCCGTGACGGCCGCCTGGGGGTCGGACGCTGTGCCTTCGTCGAGCAGATCGTCGAGGTTCCAGGTGACTTCGTCGAGGGTGCTCATACGGTCTTTCCTTCTTTCAGCTGCCGACGGATGAACCAGTCACCGATCAGGGAGCCAACCGGCCCGCCGGTGATGACCGTGATCAGCGGGAACCACCAGCCCCACCATTTTTGCGTGGAGCCGTAAGCGCAGAGGCCAATCAGGACGACGAAAAAGCCACCGTGGATCGGGCCGAGCACCGAGACAACGCCGTGTTCATCGGCGAACCAGCGGGACGCCCAGACCAGCGGGATCAGCAGCACGAAGTCGAGAATCGCGACCGCGGCGATGATGTTCAGGAAGCGCATCTCCTGAGAACCACCGCGGGACATGTCAGGGGATGTATCTGAAGGGGTCATGGTGATTTCGGAAGCTATCAGGACGTCATGGCCGGTCCGCCCGCGCTGACTCCAAAAAAGTGATTGACTGTCTACTGATCATTCGATAAGTACATTCTTCTCGATCAGCTATGCAGGAGAGGCGCAACCGGTAGTGCGGATTTGGGGGACTGGACATCGAGGGATCTTGCGCTTGCGCTTGCTCGTCGCCGTAGCCTGCTTCTTTGCTCTAAGCGTTCCCGCAGCCTCGGCGGCACCGGGCTACCACTTCGACTACGAGTGGGGCAGCTGGGGCAACGGAAACGGTCAGTTCAAAGACCCCGTTGCTAACGCCATCGACCCCGCCGGAAACGTCTATGTCGCCGATTTCGACAACGACCGCATCCAGAAGTTCACCTCCGAAGGTACTTTCATCACCAAGTGGGGCGGATGGGGCACCGGCAATGGCCAGTTCAGAGGACCCAACGCCATCGCTACCGACGCTGCGGGAAACGTCTACGTCACTGAC
>JBAUOE010000242.1:0-2196 GCA_049579585.1 Solirubrobacterales bacterium
GAGATGCCCTTCGCTCGGCACAGCTTGCGACGGTGAGATACCTCCAGTCTCCCGACGAGCGGCAGCTTTGGATGTCACGGGCCGGCGGCAAGGCCGTTTTCGAAACCGTGGGATCCCATCGCCCTCAACTCGAAGAGATCTTCCTGAACTGAACGTCAGTTTTCGCCGACCCCGGCCGACCCTTTACCCACGGGAAATCGCAAAGAGGAGGTCGGTGTGGAATTCGGTGAGAACTACGACATGGGTGGTCCGGCATCACGGCTCATTGCTCTGCCGGGGGAACCGAAGCTTCAGGTTCTGTTGAGCGAACATGCGATCGAAAGATTCCGGGAGAGGTTCAGGCCGGCGCTCAGCCTTGCCAAAGCGGCGGTGGAGCTCAGCTGGCTGGTCGGCAAGGCCGGAACTGTCTCTAACCAGCAACCTAAATGGGCATCCATTGAAAAGGAGGCCGCCCCGGATGCCTTCCTGACTATCGGCGAAGACCTGATCCTCCTGCTCAAGCTGGGCAACGGCCGAATGACTGCAGTGACCTGCCTTTGCCGTGGAACTATCCGTAAATCGGAACGGAACAAACGTCGCAACGGGCGACGCAGCCGGAAACACCTCTCCGAAATGCGCCGCCAGCGACCGAACCGCCAGCCGGTTGACTGGCGGGGTGAAGCCGAACCTTCTTAGCCCTGGCCGCAGACCTTCAGGCCGTAATCCTGGGCCTGGGTCGTGGCTTCGTCGAGCGGGTCGGAGCCCTCTTCGAGAAGCGCTCCCGGATCAGACTCCATCTCTTCGATGCCGTCATCAAGGGAAGAGGTCAGATCATCGATAGTTCCTTCGTCACCGTCGGGCGGGGTCAGGTCCTTGATCTTGCTGACTTCGTCCTTGAGCTCCGGCAGATATGTATCGCTGATGAACGCGATGTAATCGTCCTTCGTTGCGTCCTCGGTGAGTTCGCTCTGTGCCTCAGTGAGATTGTCGCTGGCGGTCTGGCAAATCTCATCAGCCTGAGTGATGAACTCGGCCTTGGTCGGAGCGTCGGAATTTTCGTCACTTCCTCCACAACCGGCGACCGCGAGGGCACTGATCGCGGCGAGGGAGAGCAGGACTGCAAATCGGTTCTTCACTGGACTCGTTTCTGTTGCGGGGCGGATGAAAGGTTCCTTCACAGGACGGGAACCCTACTGAGGGCGGAGTTCTTCAGGGAAGCGGTCCAGGTGCGTTGCTGATCACGGCTGGCGAGCATTCTTCCGATCGCGAGGTCGCTGTCGGTCCTCGGAGCGAACACATCGATCGCCCTTGCCATCATCTCCGCCTGGCTCAACACCGGAAAGCTGCGGCCGCTCGCCCGGGTGCCTTCCACCGCCACCGACTGGCCGTCGACCTCGATCGTGCCGTGCAGGCTGACATAGGTCTGGATTCCTTCCTGAAAGGTGCCGTCCTCGAAATGACCGGTAGCCGACGCGATTGGCCGCAGCTCATAGTTCTCGCCACGGCTCTCCGACCGGTCCATGATCGCCATCTCTTCATCGGTCAGATAGGTCATGAACCCATGAAAGGTGGTTCCGGGTGAAGGAGCCAGAGTGGCTGGCACATATCCAGACGAAACATGGCTTGAATACACCGCGTCAAATCCATCGAGTTCGAAACTGATCACCGGAATCTTCACCTCCGGGACCGACGCGAACTTGTGGGCCAATGCCACCGGCGAAGGGTTCGATCCATAACCGAAAACCGGGGTCAAGTCGGTTACATCGACCTCCCAGCGATCCGGATCACCCTCCAGCAGATGCTCATGGTCATGGGTGAAAATGTATGAACAGACGGGCTGGCGGAAGGGGTAAGTCTTCGCCCTTTCGATCGCCTCGATGGTTCCCGTGTTCGGCATCCCGCCCGATCCTACGTCGTCGGGGTAGCCTTGGCGAATGCTGCGGCTCCGAATCTCCATCTCCGAAGCCGAACGGGACGAAGTAATCAGTCGGCTCCGGCAGGTCGAAGGCGTTAAGCGTGTCACCGCCGACCGCAACGAGATCAACGCTGAATGGGTGCTCGACGCTGACCTTTCACCACATGCCGCCGATCGGGTTCTGGACGTCCTGAACGAACGGCAGGTTCCGGATGACCGCTACGTGATGGTCCGGCAGGACGTGATCGCGCCGAAGCGGGAACCGGGAACCTCGATCACCTCCGACGAAGGTTTCGCCTGGG
>JBAUOE010000243.1:0-1955 GCA_049579585.1 Solirubrobacterales bacterium
GCTGACGCGGCACGGTTTCTCAGATCTCTATTTCGTACTCGAGCCAGGTGCTCTTTTCGACTTCGAAAGTGTCGTAGAGCTTCTGGGCCGTTTCATTGTCCGGGGCCGTTGCCCAGGCCAGATGGGAGGCTCCCCATTCGCGGGCGAGGTCCTTTCCGGCTTCGATCAGGGCGCGACCGGCACCCTTGCCGCGGGCCGCTTCAGTTACGTAGAGGTCATTCATCAGCACGATGTTGGTCGCGGTCAATGAGCTTTTGTGGCGATAGAAGCAGCCGAAACCGACCAGTTCACCCTCATCCCAGGCGCCAAGCAGCCAGCCACTGTGGCTATTGCCGATGAAACGGGAGAAAAACCCGCGATTGCGCTGCTCATCGATGTCCTCGACCTCATAGAACGTCTGGTAGGCAGCAAGCAGCGGCACGACATCGTCGAAAGATTCTTCGGTCACGGGCTTGATTTCGATGGGCATGGAGCGAGCCTATCGCCAGCGGCAACATCTTTCCCGCGGGAAGGTCGGACCGATTCGGCGCGGTAACAGGAAAGTGAACACCCCGATTTCCCTTGCGGTTAGAGTGGAGATCGGCGAGTCCCCAATACGACCCAGGAGGGTAGACCGCTGGCACGTCCGACCGATAGCAATGAGCAACTTCTCTGCAGTTTCTGCGGGAAGTCGCAGCGCCAGGTGAAAAAGCTGATCGCCGGACCCGGGGTCTACATCTGCGACGAATGCATCGACCTCTGTAACGAGATCATCGATGAAGAGATGGTCACCGGCCTCTCCAAGGCACCGAGCCTGGATCTCGACCAGCTGCCCAAGCCTCAGGAGATCAACTCGATCCTGGACGAATACGTGATCGGTCAGGCCGCCGCGAAGCGGGCCCTGTCAGTCGCCGTCTACAACCACTACAAACGGGTCCGCATGTCGGAAAACGAGGACCCCGACGTGGAACTGCAGAAGTCGAACATCATGATGCTCGGCCCCACGGGCTGCGGCAAAACCCTTCTGGCGCAGACCCTCGCCCGCATCCTCAACGTGCCCTTCGCGATCGCTGACGCCACCGCGCTCACCGAAGCCGGTTACGTCGGCGAAGACGTCGAAAACATCCTTCTGAAGCTGATCCAGGCCGCTGACTACGACGTCAAAAAAGCCGAAACCGGAATCATCTACATCGACGAGATCGACAAGATCACCCGCAAGGCTGACAACCCGTCGCTAACCCGCGATGTTTCCGGAGAAGGCGTGCAGCAGGCCCTGCTCAAGATTCTTGAAGGAACAACCGCTTCGGTACCGCCGCAGGGCGGCCGTAAACATCCGCATCAGGAGTTCCTCACCCTCGACACCACCAACATTCTCTTCATCTGTGGTGGCTCGTTCTCCGAACTCGAAAAGGTGATCGAGAAACGGGTTGGCAACAAAGGAATCGGCTTCGGCGCGATGATCGGCGACCAGGACGATCCGGGAGACCTGTTCGAACAGGCCCTGCCGGAAGACCTGATCGAATACGGCCTGATCCCGGAATTCATCGGACGTCTGCCGGTAGTTGCGGCGCTTCACCAGCTCACCCGCGACGATCTGGTCAGGATCCTCACCGAGCCGCGTCACGCGCTCTCCAAGCAATTCCACCGCTTCTTCGAGTTCGACGGCATCGAACTGGTCTTCGCCGAAGATTCGCTCGAAGCGATCGCCGACAAAGCGCTCGAACGTGAGACCGGGGCCAGGGGACTGCGCTCGATTATCGAAAACACCCTGCTTGACGTCCAGTTCGAACTGCCATCCCGCACCGACGTAACCAAATGCGTGGTGACCCGCGAATCGATCGAGAAAAACCAGGATCCGATCCTGGTTACCGGTCCGGCCAAAGACCTGCACGAAGCCGCTGACGAGTTCGAAGACGGCTTCGGAGAAGCAACAGCCTGAACTTGACGCCTGAAAGAGAGGGTGCCCGCCGGCAGTA
>JBAUOE010000244.1:0-4054 GCA_049579585.1 Solirubrobacterales bacterium
TCTTCGAAGGTCAAGAACCGGTCTCTGCTCGCGAAGGATTTCAAGCAGGGTCAACTCCCGGCTGGTGCCACCGGGTCTCAGGGATCCGTCGGGGAGAGCGGACCCAGGGGAGTCGCGGGCGATCAAGGTCCGACGGGCGCGACCGGCGCTAAGGGCGTGGGCGCAGCAGGTGCGACTGGTGCCACTGGCCCAACCGGGATTGCCGGTGCTGGCGGAGCGGCGACAGTTCTCACTTCGAATGGTCCGTTGTTACCCACGACTCTCGTTGGCGGGCTTCCGGGACAGGTCGCTCTCCTGCCGCTATCCGGCACGTTGGACCAGCCTCAGTCGATGGAGCTGCCACCCGAGTTTTCCGAAACCAAAGGGGTCATGCAGGCGATTCCGAGGGACGGGGAGATCACTTCCATTTCAGGCTGGTTCCATTCGAACACGGCCCTGTCGCTCGTAGCTACCACGATTTCTCTTAACGGAAGTATCTATTCGAGTGACGGAGACTCGCCACCTTCCAAACTAGCGGGAACCAGCTGTAACACAGCACCGGCACTTACCGGGATCATCGCCATAGGAACCATCACGAAGTTCTCGTGTTCCGGCCTCAACGTGCCGGTCGCATCGGGATCGGTTGCCTTTGCCGCCTTGGAAGCGACCGCTAGCGGGTTAAGTCTGATCAACACGCTTCATCTGACCGGATCGATTTCAGTCGGATTGGAATAACCCGCTCGCATTTCGAATGAAAGACCTTCAGCACGAAGGCGGCCACCATGGTCGAACGCAACGATCTTCGCCGCCATTTCGAAGAGGCTCAGTCGGACAGACACTTCGAACTAGCCGGAGCCCGGGAAACAGGAGAAACACCGAGCTCCGTTACGGGTAGAGCTTCCGTTTCAGCCAGAGCGCCACGTAGACAAGTCCGACCAGCACCGGTACCTCAATAAGAGGTCCGACAACTCCCGCAAGAGCCTCTCCGGAGGTGGCGCCGAAGACCCCTATTGCCACCGCGATTGCAAGTTCGAAATTGTTTGATGCCGCGGTGAAGGCCAGGGTCGCGGTCTTTTCGTATCCGAACTTCATCAGCCAGCCGGCCCAGAAAGACACGCCAAACATGAGCAGGAAGTAGATCAACAGCGGAATCGCGATTCGAATCACGTCCTGCGGGGCGTTGGTGATCGACTCGCCCTGGAGGGCGAAGAGCAGGACGATCGTGAAGAGCAGTCCGTATAACGCGTAGGGTCCGATCTTCGGCAGAAAGTCTTCTTCGTACCAGACCGCGCCTCGTTTCCTGACACCGATCATCCGGGTGAAGTACCCCGCTACCAGCGGGATTCCGAGGAAGATGAGAGTTGTACGGGCGACCTCCCAAATCGAAACTTCGAATCCCTGACTATCGAGACCAAGCAGGTCAGGCAAGGCAGTCAGGTAGAACCAGCCAAGAAGGCTGTAGGCAACGATCTGGAATAGAGAGTTGATCGCCACCAGCAGGGCCGTCGCTTCCCGGTCGGCGCACGCGAGGTCGCTCCAGATGAGGACCATGGCGATGCAGCGAGCGAGGCCCACGATGATCAAGCCGGTGCGGAATTCGGGCTGGTCGGCCAGGAAGATCCAGGCGAGCGCGAACATGAGCAGCGGCCCGATGAGCCAGTTGAGCACGAGTGAACTCGCCATCAGTCGTTTTTCACCACGAAGGTGGCCGAGCTCTTCGTAACGGACCTTGGCGAGGACCGGGTACATCATCAAGATGAGACCCAGGAAGATCGGAAGCGAGATCGTGCCAATGCGAAGGGAATTGAGAACCGCTTCAAATCCAGGTATGAACGTGCCCAGCAGCAGACCGCCGGCCATGGCCAGCCCGATCCACAAAGGAAGGAATCGGTCAAGCGTCGAGAGTGATTTCAAGCGTCAACCCGTCGACATCGCCGCGTCGCTCGGATCCGATTCCAGCCAAAATGGTGAAAGTAGATCAATCGAAGGTCAGCGTATCAATCGACAAACCTCAATGGAACTGATTTCCTGCCGCGCTCTCTCGATCGAGCGTCACGGTCGACAGACTGCCCGCAGAACGACGCAGCCTAATTTTGATGTCGCGGGGGTGGACTCGGCACACCTCTCTCGTGTTCGGCTGCCTCCGAGCCACTCGCCCAGACGCGCGACCAGGCAAGCAATGGCTGCATGCTCGTGATCAGACCAGCGCCCATCTCGCTGAGTCCATAGCCGCCATCGTGGCGTGTGACGAGTTGCGCCTCGCGCAGTTCCGCGACGCGACGGGTGAGCACGCTAGACGACATGTCGGCACAGAGCGACTTCAGCTCGCGGAATGTGACCGGCTCGCCAGCCTGCGAGAGCTCCCAGAGCACGCGAAGCGTCCAGCGCCGGCCGACAAGGTCGAACAGCGCCATGATCGGACGACCGGTGGCCGACCCACGGACTGGTGCGCCTGGGCACGGTAGGTCAGCCATCTGTTCTCCGGTCGCTATTGGCACCAAGCCCACGCGCGCTGGGGAGCGGCGAGGCCTCCATGAGCGTGCCCATCGCCCGCATCGCTGCCTGAAGCCCGCTGTACGGTCGGACGGTGAGCAGCGCCTCAGTCACGCGACCGTCGCCGTCGCGTTCCTCGCAGAGCACACCCTGGACGTCCTCGTCCGCTACGCGCGCGTCGAAAAGCGTCATGGTGGCCGCGTCGGAAGAAAGGCGGCGAGCGGGGCGCAACTCGGTCAGCACCTCGCTGATGAGGCCGAGAAGATGGCTGATGTCGCTACGCCCGCTGTAGTCGGCGAACGGGCTCCGAAAGAGTGCACTCTCGTCGAGGATCTCGCTCGCGTCGACCGATGCCGGGTCGGCGACAGCGTCTATTAGGCATGGAGCTGTGTTGGTATTCATGCCTCTATTATATAGGCATACAGGGTTCGGCTGTCGTTCGTGAGGCCGAGCCCTTGATTAGAAACCCGATTTGTCGGAGGCGTTGACAGACTTGGCCAAGTTGGCTAACTTAGATGTATGAAGAAGGCCGTCGCCATAGGGGAAGCAAAAACGAATCTCTCGAAACTGGTTGAGCGGGCCGAAAGCGGCGAGGAAGTAGTGATTCGACGAGGCGCCAAGCCGGTTGTCAAAATCGTTCGATACTCATCGCCAGATCAATCTGATTTGTTTGGCTCGTTGGCAGGGAAGATCCATATCGGCGAAGACTTTGACGAACCCGTTCCGGGATTCGAGACCTATCAGTGAGATGAAGCTCCTGCTCGATACACACGCCATTCTTTGGCTGCTGGACGGAGACGGACGAATTCCCGAATGGCTGCGGATCGCGACCACAGAGCGTAACCATGAACTTATTGTCAGCGACGTATCGCTTTGGGAGATCGCGATCAAGTCATCGTTGGGCCGTCTTGATGTTCCCGATGATCTGCCAGAACACCTGGACGCAGCCGGCATCGAACAACTAGCTATTGAGAGATCGCATTTGTGGAAAGTGAGAGACCTCGAGTTTCACCACAAGGATCCTTTCGATCGTCTCCTGGTCGCTCAGGCGCTTGAGGAGGATATGACCTTGGTGAGCCGGGACCGCGACTTGGCGGCTTACGGTGTTTCGCTGAGATGGTGATGTGGAGCGACTCGTCGATACGCACATTCAAGACGAAGCAGATCAATGGTGCGGCGGTGCGCCAATTGTGGTGCGAAATACGCACCAGTGATCTGGAACTCACGACGGCCAGGCTCTGATGCACCGTAGCCATCGAGACCGGTGGCAGTCAACAACCTGTCGCCAGGGGGCGCAGACCTATGTCGCCACACGACAACAGAGGCCCCAAGCCAGACCCTTTCATTCCAAGTTTACATAACCGACATTATCGCGCATAGGGTGAGGAAATTGTGTCGAGGCGGGTACGGTAGTTCGATTCGCTCGTCAAGCAAGCTGTAGCGAACATGGTGTCCATCACACCCTCGGCAGCCCCAATCGATCTATGCCGCTGAGCTTTACCCCGCGGTTTCGGAGAGGCTGAAGATCGTTGGCGTGCTTTCCCGCTCGTAAGAGCCATCAATGATTTTGCTAGTTACCGAC
>JBAUOE010000245.1:0-3750 GCA_049579585.1 Solirubrobacterales bacterium
CGGCAACAACGGTCGCTGCCACATCATCTGCCGTCGCATCTGGTGACGCGGCGGGATCTGCCACCATCGCTGCCGGGTCCGGTTCAGCGGCTGTTTCGGGTCTGAACGCAAAAGCGAAGAAGGTAAAGAAGCGAGCCTTGAAGCGATGCCGCAAGATCAACCGCAAACAGCGCAAAAAGGCCTGTCTCAAAAAAGTCCGGAAGCGCTACCGCCAGAAAACAGCAACTCCTGAAGCGTCACCCGCCGTGGTAATCGACGTCAGGGACAAATACTTCAGCCCGACAGTGGTTGACCTCAAAGTGAACGACACCATTCTGTGGGTCTGGAATGACGTCAACAACGATGCGCACAACGTCAATCTGGTCAATGCCCCGTCCGGGGTCCGGCACCTTGACTTCAGTACCCCGAGTTCACCGTCGGTCGGCTTTTCATTCAAACGTAAATTCGTGGTTCCGGGAACATACGATTTCGTATGCTCGATCCATCATCTGATGACCATGCAAGTAAAGGTTTCCAAGTGAGGCACCAAAATGGAATTTGATTCTTTCGATCGCCGCAGCCTCCTTGGGGTATCCCTCGGAGCACTGCTCTGCACCATCGGTGGCAAGAAGGTCTATTCAAACGAAGAAGCGGACATCGAGAAGCTCGCCAAGGGCGTTCCCGTGCCGCCCAAGGTCGCTGCCGCCAGGAGCAATCCAACCGTCACCAAGGCCGCTGCGGTCAGCGGACCGCGACGCGAGTACTGGATTGCTGCCGAGCAGCGTCGCTGGAACATCATCCCGGCCAACCAAAATGGCAAGAAGCGGGACCAGATGCTGAACCAGACCATCAAGAAGGGCAAAACGTCCTTCGACGCCTACGCTTACAGGCAGTACACCGCCGGCTTCGGCGAGCCGGTCGGCCCGGCGACCATTCCCGGTCCGCTGCTCGAAGCCAACGTCGGCGAGACCCTCGTGGTTCATTTCCGGAACACCGTCCCGGTCCCGGTCACGATGCACCCGCACGGAGTTTTCTACTCCAACGAGATGGACGGGGCCTACAAGGGCTACTGGACCGATCCGGGCGGGTTCGTGATGACCAACACCGAATTCACCTACATCTGGGAATGCCCCGAAGGTACGCAGGGAACCTGGATGTACCACGACCACGGACCGACCGACCCGATCCCGCTCTACAAAGGGCTTTTCGGGCCGATGGTTGTCAGGGATCCGAACGAGCCGCTTCCGGACAAGGAATTCTTCGTCGGATTCCACAGTTTCCTGCCACCGGCGACCGGGTTGAGCAGTGCCTTTGACTGCGTCAACGGCCGCTCGTACACCGGCAATACCCCGACCTTCCAGGCGAACGTCGGTGACGATGTCGCATTCCACGTTTACGGGATGGACGACAATTTCCACACTTTCCATGTGCATGGCCACCGCTGGGTCGAACCCGGCGGGGCGATCGTCGACAACAAGACGTTCGGTCCAGGTGATTCGTTCAGGGCGAGGTTCATCGAAGACAACCCCGGACGCTGGCTCTATCACTGCCACGTGTTCTCACATCTGCACAACGGCATGAGTGGCTGGTACCTGGTCGAATGAAACGCTCAGTGACAACACTGGTTGGCCTGGCCGTTGCATTCGCCTGCCTGGCCGTGGCCTCGAGCCCGGCCCAGGCACTCAACAGCCGGGTGTCGATCTCGGAATTCCAGTGGTCCAACCAGACCCCCCAGATCGACCTGGGCGAGACCGTCACCTGGGACTGGATCGGCCCTGACACCATGCATTCGGTAACCGGCCAGCCATCCAACGCGACCCAATGGGATTCCGACCCGGGTTCCGTTGGTCCGCATCCGCTTGGGGACACCTTTTCGGTGACCTTCAACCAGCCCGGCTCCTACACCTTCGTCTGCAAGCTCCACGCATCGGTGCGCGGCACGGTCACGGTTTCTAACGTGCCGGGAGACCCTTCCTCGAACCCGGGGCCGCAGGCACCACTGAACTTCGACATCACGCCGCCTTCGTTCCAGGGCGTTTACATGGTCAACACGGTCCTTGGCCACAAAGGCAAAGGCACAAGCCTCAGGTTCTCAGTGGACGAACGCGGAACCGGCTCGGCTGATTTCTACAAAAAGGTGAAGAAGTACAAGCGGAACAAAAAGGGCAAGAAAGTAGTGAAAAAGGTTGTCCGCAAGTTCGCCGGATTTCAGAACTGGGAGAACCACGTCGGAAACAACGCCGTGAAGTTCGCCCAGCGTACCGGTGAGTTCAGTGCCAAACCCGGCAAATACGTCGCGCTGGTCACCGCCACCGATGAAGCCGTGAACACGACGCCGGCCACCACTTTGAAGTTCGAAATCAAGAGCAAGAACAAAAAGAACAAGAAGTAGCAGTCGCGCCCGCGGACGGGCGGCATATGCTTGACCGGTGCCGAATTCACTTGAGCGTCGCCACAACCGCCGCCGCCGGCATGAGCGGACCCGCCAGGAACTGATTCAGGCCGCGCTCGATCAGGCCGTCGCTGGATCGTTCAAGGACCTCACAGTTGAAGGGATAACCCGGGAGGCCGGGGTCTCACGCAGCGCTTTCTACGTTTACTTCGGTGACAAGGAAGAGTTGCTGCTCGGCGCGCTCGAGGATCTGATCGCCAGCCACCAGAACCGCCTCGGTAACTGCTGGCCAACCGGCGGCGACGCAAGGCGCGGAGTCGAGAAGTCCATTTACGACATGGCCCGGGTCTACGCCGACAACGCTGAACTGCTCGGCCTCGCCTTCGAAACAGCGACCTATGACGAAGAAGTACGGGAACTCTGGTCGGTGCTGCTGGAAAACATCGTTGACGGAACGAGCGAACAGATCCGGACCCGGCAGCGGGAAGGAGCTATCGACTCTGAACTTGACGCTGAAGCCCTGGCCAACGGACTGGTGCTGATGACCGAACGCAGCTTCCAGATGAACCTGGGTGGCGACGACCGTGGGGCAGAGTCAGTTGCCGCCGAACTGACCAAGGTCTGGTGGGCGGCGCTGTTCGGATCGACGCCCCGTCCTGCCGATGAGGCCGAGGCGCCCGATCCTGAAACTTCAGATACTGCCGACGGCTAGAACGTAACCGAAGGGGTTTCGCGCTCGGCGGCGTCGGTGATTTCGAAGAAATCCTTGTCACCGAAATTGCCCTGGTTGGCAACGATCGAGGTCGGGAACTGCTGGATCTTCGTGTTGTAGCTCTGGACGTTGGAGTTGTAGATCCGACGGGAAGCCTGGATCTCGTCCTCGAGCTCCGAGAGGTTCCGGCTGAGCTGCTGGAAGTTCTCAGTGGCCTTGAGGTCGGGATAGTTTTCCGCGACCGCACGAAGGTCGGCCATCGCCCGGTTCAGTGTGCCTTCCGCAGCAGCGGTCTTTTCGACGCTGTCCGAAGGGGTTGCCATTGCATCGGCACGGGCCTGGGTCACGTTTTCGAAGACCTGCTGCTCATGGGTGGCGTAACCCTTGACGGTGCTGACCAGGTTCGGGATCAGATCGTGGCGCCGTTTCAGCTGAACGTCGATGCCGCTCCAGGACTCTTCAACACGGTTGCGGGACGAAATGATGCCGTTGCGGGTTGCGACCCACCACAGTCCTACGATCACTATCAGTGCCACAACTGCGATCAGTACGTACAACATTCAGGCGGTCTCCTCAAGCTTGGTTTGGGATACGGGGTCATCCTACTCCCGAACGCAGACCGGTTGGAGAAAAGGCCGAAGCGGGGGCTATAGGGTTGCCGGGTGGC
>JBAUOE010000246.1:0-2325 GCA_049579585.1 Solirubrobacterales bacterium
GGCAGATCCGGTGCTCCCGGATCCCAGGGGTGCCGCCACCACTCCCGAGGCTGTTGATCCGCCGGCTGAAACCATTGCACCGGACGAAGAAGCCGTGGCTGCGGATGCACTGGCCACTGGCGAAGTACCGGAACCAGTGACAGGCCCGGATTCACCGTCATCATCGGGACCTTCAACGGCCCCGTCCCCGACGGGGACTTTCATCCCGGAACCCCTGCCCGAACCGACTCCGCCGCCGACCCGTTCCACCTTGCCACCCACCTCCCCGCTCGCTGCTTCACGGATCGGAACCCTGGTTGGAGGCATTGACCTCGGCGGAACCAAGATCGCCGCCGCCGTGATCGGCCCCGGACACGAAGTGATCGCCTACCGTCGCCGTCCCACCCCGGACACTGGCGGGCCTGCGGATGTTGTTGCCGCGATGGCACTCACAATGCAGGAAGCCGCCGCAGACGCAAACATCGAAGCCCACCATCTGAAAGCAGTCGGGGTTGGCTCACCCGGTTCGGTCGATACGACCACGGGCGCAGTTACCGGTGCGGGCAATCTGCCCGGATGGGACGGCAAGTTCCAGATGGGCATGGCCCTCCGGGAAGCGATCGGCAGCCCGGTAACGGTCGGCAACGATGTCCAGGTCGGAACCAACGCCGAGTTCCAACTGGGTGCAGGCGTGGGATACGACAACCTGCTTGGCGTTTTCTGGGGCACCGGTGTCGGTGGCGGAATCATCCTCGACGGCGTTCCGTACAAGGGTCGTGGCCGGGCTGGCGAGATTGGCCACATGGTCGTGAAACGTGGCGGTGCCATGGGCCTGAACGGCCTCGAAGGCACAGTCGAGGCCTATGCCGGACGCGCCGCGATGGAAGCCAAGGTAATCCGCGAGATGAAGAAAGGACGCAAGTCCGACCTCTTCAAGCTCATGGAGAAACACGGCAAGACCCATCTGACCAGCGCGATCTGGGCACACGCCCTCGATCACGACGACAAACTCGCAGCCGAGATCCTCAAACGTGCTGTAAAAGCCCTCTCTGCCGGAATTGCTTCCGCTGTCAATCTGCTTGACATCGAGGCGGTTGTGATTGGTGGAGGGCTCGGGGTCAGGTTCGCTGACTCCCTGGTGCAGGACATCATTGAAGGCATGGGTCCCCACCTGCTGAACGCCGACAACCCACCCGCTGTGAAGATCGCCGGTCTCGGTGATGAGGGCGGAGTTATCGGCGCGGCGCTGCTGGTCTCCTGACTCCCGGCATCGTCGCCCCGCTAGGCTTCTGAAATGCTTTTCGGCTTCCCGAACCCGGTCAACGAAAAAGCGGCCAGGACGGTTGCTGCCTGCGTCGCGCTGCTTTCACTCGTTGGTGTCCTCACCGGCTGGGCGTGGCTGTTGATCCCGATGTCGCTCGGGTTCTGGCTCAGGGTCGCGGCCGGCCCAAGACTGAGTCCGATCGGACTTTTCGCGACCAGGATGGTCGCTCACCGTCTGGGAGAACCGAAGCTCGTTCCGGGCCCGCCCAAACGTTTCGCCCAGACGATCGGTGGTCTGGTCACCGGCATCGGCGCCGTGCTGGTATTCGGCTTCGGCATTGCGGTGGCTGGCCCTGTCGCTTTCATGGTGCTGCTGGTTTTCGCCACCCTCGAATCCGCCTTCGGGCTGTGCGTCGGCTGCAAACTGTTTGCCATTCTGATGAAGATCGGGATCGTTCCCGCCGAGGTTTGCGAAGCCTGCGCGGACATATCGATCCGACGTGCCTGAGTCGAATCAGGTGTGTGGGTCCAGGGCCAGTTTGTGACCCGGACTTGCCTTCTGGCGCCGCCACACATCGGCAACCTCGGTCAGTGGGCAGACCTCGACCTCGATCTTGAGCTCACCGGCAATCGAGTGCGCGCACATCTTCTGGAATGCGTCAACCCGATCGTCTCGTGGAGCCCAGAAGTTTCGATGGCCAGTGATCGTGATCAGTCCGCCGCGCAGGCGACCTGCCTGAATCGAGGCGTGTGACCCGGCTGAGTTACCTACCTGAACCAGACGTCCCTGGGCCTTCATCGCGTCGATCGCGGCCAAAGCCGGTTCGCCCCAGAGGTTGTCGATCACCAGGTCCGCGCCACCGTCAGTCGCCTCGACCAGATCGGGACCGAGCGTGTCCGACTCGGTGCTGACCACGGCATCGGCCCCGAGCGCTTCAACCTTTGCCATCCCCGAAGCACTGCGGGCAGTTCCGATCACCCTCGTGGCCCCAAGCAGCCTGGCCGCCTGAATCGCGATCTGTCCGACCGAGCCGCTGGCCCCATTGACCAGAACGGTCTCCCCCTCCATCAATTTCCCGCGCC
>JBAUOE010000247.1:0-3421 GCA_049579585.1 Solirubrobacterales bacterium
ACCAGCTTGAAACCACCATTCATCGTGACCTTGGTCCGGGCTGCGGTGAAGTTGACCTTGCTGGCCGGGTAGGCGGGGCGGCCGGTGGCGAAGTTGGCCGGCTTGATCAGTTTCGTCCGGACCCCCCCGCCCTTCAGTTTCCGTTTGGCGGAGTTGAACGGGGTAATGCTGGTTTCACCATCGATCTCGACCTCCGGACCGGTCGGCGGCGTTACCGCAGTGCAGGGTACGAGTTCGGCCGCCCCGGCTGTCGCCGGTGAAACGATCGCCAGGGCCAGGCACGCCAGCACGCCAGCCATGGCTGTCGCCAAGGCCGGCGTGCGTGCTGCCGAGTGTTCCGGTCGATGGTTCAGGACTACTCCCCGGCGACTACCGCGCTGACGGTGAAGCCCTGGAAGTCGGAGTCTTCAACGTAGGTGCCGCTGAGTACTCCGATGACTTTCGCGCCGTCTGCGGTCAGTTTGACAACGCCGTCGGGGATGACCCAGGTCAGTTCATCGCCGCCCGCTACCGGGGCGGACGTCGGCGTGATCGTCGAGGCGTCGAACTTGACGAAATCGACGGTGGAGCGCAGCCAGTCAAGTCCAACCCTGGCGGCAACATCGATCGTGATCCGGGAGTCGGCGCCATCGATCACGACCCGCGGGTCCGAATACACGGATCCGTAGCCGTGGGCCACGCTGCAGAGTCCGACCGTGCCGCCGAGCGGCAGGACCAGCTTGTCGTCGGCGAGGCCGGCGTCTTCCGCGGCATGGACACCGGCTGCATCACCGGTTGGCCAGGTGAAGAACTTGCCGGCACCGGTCATGTCAGAACCATCGCTCGGGGTGACGTCATCGCTCGTTGTGACGACGATCGGGTTGAAGGGATTCATGCCACGCAGTCCCTGACGAATTCCCCAGTCGAGCGAACCTTCGGTTGCCGCGCCACCGGTGATTGCGGATACGGAAGCCAGTTGACCCGGTGTGGCTGGCCATGGGTTGACAGTTCCGGTCGAGACATCGCAGTAATCAGCCCGGGGGAATGCCGTTCCGGTCGTGACCGTGGAACCGATCGTGATCGGGTCCAGTTCGGCGCCCGCGGAGTAACCGGGGATCACGCCGTCCATGGCGGTCGAGAGCGTCGCGGGAACGTCGGCCCAGGTGATCTCGGCGCCGCTCTTGTTGTAGGTGGGCTGGGCTGCGCCCGGATCGAGGTCGGCGATATCAACCCGCTGGGTAGGGGTCCAGACACCGGTCAGGTTGGTGTCGACGTCAGCGACGATGCGCGAGTTCGATCCGTCGATTACCACGGTCGGGTTCGAGATGGCAACCCGGAAGCCGTGTCCGGTTCCGCAGAACAGTGCGGTTCCGGTTCCGTTGACGATCGCCTGATCGTCGCCCGGATCCGTGGTTCCGTTGTTGCTGTAGGTGCCATCCGCGAAGTTGAAGGTGAAGCCCGCCGTCGGACCGAAGCCGTCCCGCGTGGCTCCGTCAAGGGCGTGCATGCTGCCCCCGGCGGCAAAGCTGATGTAAGCGCGGAAGCTTGCCTTCAGGCCCCAGTTGAAAGTGGCCGGACCGGATGAGTTCTGGGCTCCGGCGAGGGTCGGCAGGGGCTGGGCGGCAGGCAGGCTGGCGACGGCCTGGCTGGTGGCTTCAACGCCACACTGCGCCAGGTAAGGGTCGGCTAGGGTCCCGTCGCTCACGGTGCCGTAGAAAGCAAATTTGCCAACCGTGCCTGATGGACGCTTCTTGAGTTTGAGCGACTTGCGCAGCTTCTTGCCAGCGGCCGAAGTCAGCTTCAGCTTGGCTGAGTTGACCTTGACTGACTGGCCCTCAAGATCGGTCTTCGCTTTGCTGTTCACCTTGAAGATGGTCATCGACTTGCCGCCGAGCTTTCCTTTGACCAGCGTCTTCTTGGAGTTGATGGTGAGCTTCAGGCGGTTAGCGGTGACTTTGCGCTTGCCGTACTTCAGCTTGATGCCGCCCTTAAGCGCCGCCTTCGAAGTATTCGCGACGGTCAGAGTCTTGACCGGTGCCTGAATTTGGGTTTTCTTGCCGAGCTTCTTCGCTTTGGCCGGTGACACCGCAGAGGTTTTGCCCTTCTTGCCGGAAAGAACTTTGCCGGACTTGCCTTTGCCGATGATGATCGTGGCGGTCCCGGTCGTTTCGGCAGCGTTGGCGGCTGCTCCGGAGAAAACGAGGAGGGCGAGGGAAAATGTGGCCACGAGAGCGAGGGCTGCCGTGGTCGGGCGGGTGGCGAAGGACGAGCTCATGCTTGGCGAAACTCCTTGTGGAATGTTGCGAGGGGAGAGTAGTTAGGTGAACCTTACTTAATTCACACTAACACCATAGGGATTAGATCGGGTTGCGGGTCCGGCGTCAGTTGCGGTCGAGCCATTCGACGTGTAGAGCCGAACGACCTTCATGGTGGATCAGTTCGGCTTCAACCTGCCAGACCTCGCTGATTGTCTCTCTGGTCAAAACCGCCTGCGGGGTCCCAGTTGCGGTCGAGCGTCCATCGGATATGACCAGTACCCGGTCGGCGATCGCTGCCGCCAGGGCGAGGTCATGAACGATCAGGATTACCCCGAGGCCGTCATTGACCAGATCCCGCAACAGCTGTGAGATCGCGGCGGTGGCGCCCAGGTCGAGCTGCGCGGTGGGTTCGTCGGCGATCAGGACCGGTGTCTCCTGCGCCAGGCCGATCGCAATCTGGACCCGCTGCATCTCTCCGCCGGAGAGAGTGTTCAGTTGCCGGTCCTCGAAACCGGACATCCGCGCCCTGGCAAGTGACCGGGCAATCACTTCCCGGTCTTCAGCCGAGAAAGTCTGGAACGGCTTCAGATGGGAAGAGCGCCCAATCGAAACGGCGTCGTGGACCGAAACGCCGTTCGGTACCTCGGCCCGCTGCGGAACGAAGGCCCGCAGCCGGGCCAGGTCACGGCCTTTGAGCGTCGAGAGTTCCCGGCCCGACCAGTTGACGGTTCCTGCGCTTGGCTTGCGCAACCCGCTGATCGCCCGGGCGAAAGTCGATTTACCGGCACCGTTGGGACCAACCACGGCCAGCAGTTCCCCGGCGTTGAGGGTCAGGTCGGCGCCCTTGAGGATTGCGGTGCCGCCGATGGTGACCTCTACCCCGCTCGCTTCGATCAAGGGAGCGTCCATTACACGGCCTTCCTGAGCAGCCAGAGACAGAGCGGTACGCCGAGCAGAACCAGGAACGGGCCAACCGGCATCTCGATCGGGGCCCGGATCGTGCGGGCCAGGGTGTCGGCGGCGACCAGCAGGGTGGCGCCGCCAAGCGCGGACACCGGAATCACGAAGGTATGGCGGTTGGTGCCACCAGCCATGCGTACAACGTGGGGAACCACCAATCCGAGGAAAGCCAGCAGGCCGGCGATCGCTGCGGCCGCCGATGCGAGGACCGCTGCGGCAAGCGC
>JBAUOE010000248.1:0-12712 GCA_049579585.1 Solirubrobacterales bacterium
TCCGCCAGCGGCAGCCGTCGCCGCTGAAAGTTCCGCCGGGGTGGGAGTCGGCGAGGTGAAAATAGTGTCGGACTCGGAAGAACCTGGTCGGACGACCCCGAGGGCCGGTGCGTTCTGCGTCGGGCTGACCGGGGCTGGAATCGCTCCCCCGGACCTGGCAACAGCTGCCGCGGCGCTCAACTGGTCACGGGCTGACTGCTTTTCAGCCTCGACCGGATCGGCCGGAAGGTTCGCACTCAACGGCAGTGATCCAGTTGAGGACATGGCCTGGCGGCCTTCAAGTCCGGCCTTGCGCCGCAGGCGTTCTTCTTCACGGGACTGCTGCATCGCGGCTCGTTTGCGACGCCTCAGTTCGGTGGCGGAAGGAACGGCGGCCGGGGCGCCGGCCGCTGATGGTGCCCCCTGGGGTGTCTTCTTCCGGCCCTTCATGATCAGGATCCCGGCGAGGATCGCGGCCAGAACCACGATTCCGATGATGATGAACGGCGCGTTGTCAGTGATGAAATCGCTTGCCTTGTCGAAAAAGCTCTCGTCACCCGTATCGGTGTCCGCAGTCGTGACTCCCTGAAGCGCATCGAGCTGCTCCTGGGTCATCGACTGCGGCAGCTCCGTCGTGCTTGCGGTGTCGCCAGTGGCTTCATCGGCCGCATAGGCGGAAACGGGACCGACCATGCAGAACGCAAGCAGGGCCAGACATAGGGCTGAAGTGATACCTCTGAATCTCTTACTCATCCGTTCCTATCCTCGCACTGTCGTGATAAATCCATCTAAACGCTGAGACCCGTGGTTTCGATCTTGCCGGGTCAGGAACGATACCGTCCCTTGAACTCCCGTTCCACATCGCGCTGGACGTCGCGGTCCGCGATCTCACGGCGCCGATCCTTTCCTTCTTTGCCTTTCGCCAAAGCCAGTTCCACTTTGGCTTTCGGCCCCTTGAAGTAGATCCTCGACGGAATCAAGGTGAGGCCCTTCTGCTGTGCGGTGCCGATCAGCCGTTCGATCTCGCCACGATGGAGCAATAGTTTGCGCGGACGCTCCGGTTCGTGGTTGTTGATCGTGGCCGGTGCATAGTGGGGAATATGAAGGTTGCGAAGCCACACTTCGCCGTCATCGATCACGGCGTAGGAGTCAATCATCTGGGCGTTGCCCTGCCGCAGGGCTTTCACTTCGGTTCCGAGCAGCACGATTCCAGCCTCGAATTTTTCGATCAGCTCGAACTTCTGCCTGGCTCGGCGATTCGTCGCAACGTCGCCTGACGCTGGCGCACGCTTCTTTTTCGTCTTCTTGCTCATTCCCCAACCAATCTAGCCGTCAGCCGGTTCGAGGTCGACCCGGCCGCGAGGACAGTCGACGCGACCGACCGTGACCTTGATCGAATCGCCGAACCGGATTGCCCGGCCATGACGGTTGCCGATCAGGGCCGTTTGTTCCTGATTCAGGTCGAAATGATCGCTTCGCATCCTGCGAACCGGCACGAAACCTTCGTAAACGTCACCCAGTTCGCCACCGAAGGTGACGAATGCTCCGGCCCCGATAACGCCGGAAACTTCGCCGTCGAACTCGGTTTGAGGACCATTCTCGAACAGTTCACGCTCCAGCAGAAAAGCGGCACAGATATCGTCGGCGTCACGCTCGAGGCGGGTTGAGGCCCGCTCCTTGTCGGAACAGTGAACCGCCGCCATCGCAACGGAACCGGAGTCGGGGGCGGTCTCCCCCGCACCTAGATCCGCCAGCAGTCCGCGATGAACGATCAGGTCGGGATACCTCCGGATCGGGGATGTGAAATGGGAATAGGCGGTGCTGCCAAGTCCGGCATGCCCCAGGTTCTTCTCCGAATAGCGCGCAGGCTTTAGCGAGCGCAGGATCAGCGATGCGTACGCGACCCGTCCGTGTCCCCGCCGGGCTGCTTCTTTGGCCACTGAACGCGAGGCTTCAACGGCGATCTGTCCGGCCTGGCTCGGAGCCATGTTGTCGTATCCGGGCGGTGCCGGCAGGTCGAGCGAAGCCAGTTGATCGAGCAGCTGTTCGATCCGGTCCGGGTCAGGCTGTTCATGAACCCGGTAGAGGGTCGGGGTGCCGCGCTTCTCAAGCACGGTCGCGACCTGCTCGTTGGTCAACACCATCAGCTGCTCGATCAGACGGTGGGCTTCGGTCTGGCTCTCGGCAATCGCTGAAACCACGTGACCCGTCTTGTCGAACTGAAAGGACGGCTCGTTCGATACCACGTCGAGAGCAGTTCCGGCTCGCTTTTCAGCGAGGTCGGAGGCAACCGCCCTGGCCAGCCTTATCGGCTCCGCTGCAACCTCCGGGGGCTTTTCGCTGCCGGTAAATATCCGGTCCAGCTGTTCATAGTCGAGCCGGGCATCCGACTTGATCGTTGACCGGTAAAAGCTGCATGACTTCACTTCTCCGTCACCAGAAATCAGGATTTCGGTCGTGACCGCGTTGCGCTCAACACCCGGTGAAAGCGAGCAGACCCCGGCACTTAGGGATTTAGGCAGCATCGGCTCAACCGAGGTCGGCACGTAGGTGCTGTTCGCTCGATCGTAGGCCTCGTAGTCCAGGGCCGTGCCCGGCCGGACGTAAGCAGCGACGTCCGCGATGTGGATCCAGAGGCGCACCCCGTCGCCATCCTTCTCGGCCGACACGGCGTCATCGAAGTCCCGGGCCGTCGCTGGATCCACTGTGAAGGTCGGTTTCGAGGTCAGGTCCTGGCGTCCACCGGGTGGATCGAGCGGATCGAGCGATGCGGCTTCCGCTTCCCGTTCGAGTCCTTTGGCGAAACCACGCCGACCGAGCCGCTCGGTCGCGAGTGCTTCGCAAACGTCGGTTGCGTTGTCGATGCGTCCGAGGTCCTTGACCATGCGAGCCCGGCCACCGGCAAACTCGGCCAGGATGATCTGGCCTGTGCGCGAACGCACCTTGCGGTCGAGCGCTACCTGCTCGCCCGGCACAAATAGCGGTTTCGCCACCGTGAACTTGCCCCGTTTGTCGAGGGTGGCGACGTGAAACTCGCCGACAGGCCTCTTCTTACCTGACTTCTGGCGAGCCATTGCTCAGGATCCGTCGTCCGAGCTGGCAATTTCGCCGCTCAGCACTTCGTAAGCCCGGTTCAGTTGCGAATCGGCCTTCGCGTCCGGTGGCAAAGGTGCCTTGACGTCCGGCTTGAGGCCTTCGCCGGCCAGCGATACCCCGTCCGCAGTGAAAAACTCACCGACGGTCAAATCGAGTGCCCCGCCGTTTTCGAGCGTGATCACCTGCTGGAAGACACCCTTGCCGAATGTCCGGGTGCCGACTACCGGCGCGTCAATGTTTGTCTGTAGCGCTGCGGCGAGGATCTCCGCGGCCGATGCCGTGTCACGGTCGACCAGGACAGTGATCGGAAAATCGCCGATATCGCCACCGACAGCGCGATAAGTCTCGTCTGGCTGGGTGCGTGATTTGGTTTCAACCACGATCTCCCCTTCCGGAACGAAGATGCTGGAGGTCAGAACCGCTTCTGGCAGCAGGCCGCCGCCGTTCGCCCGCAGGTCGAGAACCATCCCCTCGGCCCCTTTCTCCCGGACCTTGTTCACTGCCCGGCGCAGATCCTTGCTGGCTCCATCGCTGAAAGTTGAAAGACGGACATACCCGAGGGTCTCGCCGTCAACCTTCTTCACCCGGTTCGAGGTGATCGGCACCCTGATCTCCTCGCGGGTCAGGTTGAAGGATTTCTCCTTGCCTTTGCCCTGGACCTTCACTCCCAGTTCGACTTCGGTGCCTTCCGGGCCCTTGATCTCGGCAACCACGAGGTCGGAGCTGTCGCCCAGGATCGAATCGCCATCGACCGAGACAATCACGTCGCCAGTTTCGAGTCCGGCATCATCGGCCGGCGAGTTCCTGAATACGAAACCGATACGCAAACCGGACTTGTCGACTTCACCTACCGTCATGCCGACACCACTGAAGCTGCCGTTGATCGAGTCGTTGAACCCCTCGAGCTGTTCCGCATCGAAATAGTGGGAGAAACGGTCATCGTGGACCTTGCGCAGTTTGTCGACCATGCCCCGGATCGAGTAGTCCTGAACATCCCGGGGGCTGGTTTCGCGGAAGTACTTGCGGGAAATCACCTCAGCCGCCTCGTCACTCGGTGAGGTGCCGTCAGTCACTGTCGATTCGACGAATACGTCACTGACCGCGTCCGGAAGGTTTTCCGGATGGCCACCGATCCACATTCCGGTCGCCAGGCCGACGACCACGGCAAACAACGCGAGGAAAGCGACTCTCACGCCGGGACCGGACAGATGTTCGTCGGAATGCTCAGACCTTGAGGAAGCGGCGCAGCGTCACTCCGGAACCGATTGCCGAGACCAGAACGGCGGCCCCGAACAGACAGGCAACCAGCACGATGAACGACATCGAGTCCTGTGCCTGCATCAGTGAGAAGGTGTCCGAGAGCGGGTCCAGGATTGTGATCTTTCCTATCCACAGGACAAGTATCGCAATAGCGCCGCCCAGCATGCCGACGATCACGCCTTCGATCATGAAGGGCCAGCGAATGAACCAGCGGGTCGCGCCGACCAGTCGCATGACTTCGATCTCCCGGCGACGGGTATAGATCGAGAGCCGGATCGTGTTGCCAATCAGCAGCAGGGATGCACCGATCAGCAGCACGGTAATCACCGTGAGGACCACTTTGAGAGCTCCGGTTACTTCTTCGATCTTGCGGGCTGTGGCCTGCCGGTTGTCGACTTTCTCGATGATCGGTGAGATGAAGGTGGCTTCGCCGGTTTTCCCGGGAGGCTGAATCGCAGCCCGGATCGCGTCCAGGTTGGCAGCGTCGTCAGGTTTCACGATGAAGTTGGCCGGAAGCGGGTTTTCGCCGTTCAGCTGTGCCAGAACATCTTTCTGGGCCTGTCCGGTGTCCTGCTTGAACTCGGCCAGTGCGTCGTCCTTGGTCAGGTAAGTGACCGACTGGACGTTGGGCAGCGCTTCGATGTCGCTCTGGAGGGCGGCCGTTTCCGCTTTGGTGGCGTCATCGTGCAGATAGACCCGGACCTGAAGTTCGTCCCGGACCTCGGAGCTCTTCCCCTGTGCGGTCTGGAATACGGGGATCAGGATGCCGATCAGGATCGCCGTGAGCACAGTGGTCACGATGGCTGCCGTGGTTGGCGCCATGTTCTTGCGAATGGCCCTCAGGGCTTCGCCTGTAAAAAAGAAAATCTTGCCCATCAGAGAACTCCGTTCGAGTGGCTGGCGGCTTCAGCGCCAATTTCGGCCTTCAGGCGTACACCGAATTCTGTGGTTGATTCTTCGGTGTAACCGCCGGCGATCTCGTCGCGGATGACGCGGCCTTCATAGAGCTCGATCACGCGGCGACGCATGCGGTCAACCATCTCGCGATCGTGGGTCACGACTACAACGGTGGTTCCGGTCTTGTTGATCCGGTACAGCAGCTGCATGATGCCGACCGAGGTGACCGGGTCCAGGTTTCCGGACGGCTCATCGGCCAGCAGGAGTGGCGGATGGTTCACGAAAGCGCGGGCAACGGAAACACGCTGCTGCTCGCCGCCCGACAGCTCGTCGGGATAGTTGTGGAGCTTGGTCGAAAGCCCGACCAGACGCAGGGTTTCCGGAACCTTCTGCCGGATCTCGGAACGCGAAGCGCCAATTACCTGAAGGGCATACGCAACGTTTTCGTAGACGGTTCGACTCGGGAGCAGTTTGAAATCCTGGAAGACGGTGCCGATGTTGCGGCGCAGCTGCGGGATCCTCTTGTCGGAAAGCTGGCCGATGTCACGGCCGGCGATCGAGACGGTTCCGTCGGTCGGCTCAAGTTCGCGGATCAGCAGTTTGATCAGGGTCGACTTGCCGCAGCCGGTCGGACCGACCAGGAAAACGAAGTCGCCGCGGTTGATTGCCAGTGAAACCCGATCCACGGCGAGGTGACCACCGTTGTAAACCTTGCTGACGTCGCGCATCTCGATGATTGGCGCTCCGCCCTTGCGGGGACGGTCCGAATGCTGACGCGCGCGCGCCGCTTCGAGTTCCGCGTTGACCTTTTGCTTTTTGTTGTTCTTTCCGAAAGCCATCTGGTTGGCCCTATTCCGGGGTCACGACCGGATTCCTTCCCTTGGAAGAGATCAACCGGGACCGCCTGATAATTAGAGGATCACATCAGTGAAGTATTAGCGTTTGCTCGTAAAGCGTACTCTGTAGTCTTGATTGATGCCTGATTGCGCCCACCCGGCAGGATTTCGTGCGCTGCTCGCCGGAGCCGTGCTGCTGGTCCTGCTCGCTTTCGGACTTGTTCCCTCCCCGGCCACTGCGCAGACCGCTGGCGTCAGCATCGTCAACGGCAAACCTTCCAAAATCAAGGATTCGCCATGGCAGGTGGCGATCGGTTTCGCCGAGCAGCCTGGCCGCAAGTCTTCTCCCCGGTCAAGGTTCTTCTGCGGCGGTTCGCTGATCACCCCTGAACTGGTCATTACAGCCGCGCACTGCGTCGCCGACCTCAACCGTTCCGAGATCAAGCAGGTGGAAATCATCTCCGGTCGCACCCGTCTCAACAACACGGCCGAAGGAACGGTGGTCCGCGCCCGGAAATCGATCCTTCCCCTCCGGCCCAATGGCAAACGCCGCTACGGCAACTCCCGCGGTGGCGCCAGCTGGGACGTCGGCCTGATCAGGCTCGATTCGCCACTCCCCGGCGCAACGATCAAGCTGGCCGGTCAGAACGAAGCTGATTCCTGGAGCCCCGGCCAGGTTGTCACGACGACGGGCTGGGGAATCACTTCCGGTTTTGCCCGTAAAGCAAGCCCCGTACTTCGCAGCGCGAATCAGGTAGTGCTGCCGGACCGGACCTGCAGGCGATACGACAGCAGCGGTTATGAGGTTCGAACGATGAACTGCATCGGTGGCCCTGCCGGGAATACAAGTACCTGCTCCGGAGACAGCGGAGGCCCTCTCGTTGCCACCGACGGGTCTGAGGTCCGGCTGGTCGGCCTGACCAGCTTCGGTGATGTCTTCTGCAATACGAAGCTGCCGTCGGTTGATACCCGGGTATCTGGCGCACCGATACGCAAGTGGGTCCAGACAACAGCGTTGAAAATCTCCGGGATCGATGTGGTCGGCACCGGCATGAGTTCCACCCCCGCCAGGACCTGGTGCTCGGTCCCCGGCATCCAGGGGCTGCGCATGAAAGCAGCCCGGAACAAACTCAAGGTGTCGGGTTGCCGTCTCGGCCGGGTGAAGATTGCTTCGTGGGGAAACGGTCGTAACCGCAGGGTGCTTCAGACCTCTTACTTCCCCGGCTGGCTCGCCCCGGCCGGCACGGCAATCAACGTCCTCGCCAGCCGATGAAGTCACTCAGTTCAATTGCGAGGATCACCACCGGGGGCCTGGCCGTCCTCCTGACAGCCGGCGCAATCGCTGCCTGCGGCAGTGACAACGATTCCCCTGCCGACGACACAACCCAAGGGCAATCCGGACAGGGCAAAGCCGTTGAAAGCGGAACCACTGCCCCGGAGAGCGCAACTGACGAACGGCCGGGCGCCCCCGACGACAGCATCTCCGAACGTCCCGGCGGCCCTGGCGCTCAGAACCCGGACCAGTAAGGACGCTTCGCTACTGCGTTTCCGCGTTGACCAGCGATATGGCCAGCATCACGCAGCCAATCACGAGTGAAACCAGAACCATCGCGATCCCGATGTAGAGCAGGGCTCCGGAGCTGAAAATGACGCTGAGCAGGGCCCCGGTTGCGGCAACGGCCAGAACCGGCAGTACGTTTTTCCGGGTTGGCCCCTCCAGCTCCGACATCGGACCAACCGGTGTTTCAGCAACCCGGTCGGATCCCGGGTCGAAACGGCCACCGAGCACGAGTCCGTAGAGCAGTAGCAGCGAAGGGATCAGGATCAGCAGTCCGATTGCTATCGAAACCAGCAGACCGACCAGGACGTTGTCCGCCGCAGCGGCCTGATTCACGGTGAGCCCGGGCAGTATGTCCGGGGACTGAGCCAGCCCCCAGCCGGCAATCACGGCGACGACCGCTCCGGCCGCACAGAAACGGGCCCATTCAAAACGGCGCTGCCGGAGGAACACCATGGTCAGCAGCCCGGCTCCGGCTGACACGATCACCGCAATCAGACCAGGGCCCGAGGTCAGCCCGTCATACAGGTCCGGCGCATCATTTCGCAGGACAAAGATCCCGACCGCAGCGATCCCGCCGGCCACCACCCCGGCCACCAGTCCGCGAATACGGAAGGCGTCAGAAAGCGACTTCGAACCATTTCGGCTCGCGTCACCAGCCAGGTAGACCGCCGCGATGTAGGCGCAAACGGTGACCGCCAGGACCCCGATCATCACCGATGTCGAATTCAGCCAGCTGCTGAAAATGTCCCCCTGGGCATTGCCCACCGGCACCCGACCGGAAACGATCGCCCCGATCACCGTTCCCAGCATGAACGGCGTCACAAACGAAGCGACCGCGGAAAGCAGCACGACCCACCGCTGGTCGGCCACCCCGCCAACCACGTAGCTGGTGGCTCGCATGATGATCCCGAGGCAGGCCAGAATCAGCGGGATCCACAACGTGGAGAAAATGGATGCGAAAACCTCCGGGTAGGCGGTCCAGCAGACAACCAGCACGAAGATCAGCCAGACGTGGTTCGCCTCCCAGACCGGCGCCATCGATCGATGGGTGTGTTCGCGGATTTCCTTGCCCAGTTTTCCCCGGGCAGTCAGCGACCAGAACGAGGATCCGAAGTCAGCCCCGGCCAGAACCACATAAGCGGCGATCCCGAGCAGCATCAGGATCACCGGGATGTCAGCGAGATCCATCGTCTCCCTCCTCTCCCACTCGCCCGACCGGTGGCGGGGGTCCTTCTTCCAGCGCGGCTATCTCATCGGTGAACGGGGTCGAAGCGACCTTTCTCAAAACCCAGAAAGTCGCGACCGCGAGAACTACATATACGGCCACCAGCGCCCCGTACCCGAAGACAATGCCATCGGCGCCGGTCACCGCCTCTTCGGTCCGCATCACGCCGTAGACAACCCAGGGCTGTCGCCCGACTTCGGTCGTCACCCAGCCGGCAATCAGGGCGACGACCGCTGCCGGACCGGCCGCGACCACCGCCCGGTAAAACCATTTCGATTCCGGCAACCGTTTCTTGCGGAAATAGACGAACAGGAAGAACACTGCGAGCGCCGCGAGCATCGTGCCGATCCCGACCATCGTCTGGAAAGCGATTCGCACGACGTTGACCGGCGGCCGGTCTTCTTCCGGGACCGTTTCGAGGCCCTGAACCGTCGCGTTGGGATCATGGTAGGCGAGCAGGGACAGAAGCTTCGGGATCTCGATGCCGTACTTGATGGTTCCATCCGGTTCGTACCATCCGAGAATGGTTTCCGGCGCCCCCTTGGTTGTCTTGTACAACCCTTCGAATGCCGCCAGCTTCACCGGCTGGTCATCAGCGACGTTACGGGCCGACCAGTCGCCGATCAGCAGCTGGGTCGGAGTAGCGAGGCAGGCGATCGCCAGCGGGATAACCATCGCCGTGCGGAAATAGGTTCCACGTCTGCCTTTGAGCCATCCCCAGGCGTACACCCCCGAGATCAGGAAACCGACCACGATGTACCCGGCGAGATACATGTGGATCAGCTGTGGCCAGAGGTGTCCGTTTGCGAAGAGTGCGGTGAACGGTTCGACGTTGGTGACTTCCCCATTGACGATGTCGAAACCGGAAGGTGAATTCATCCAGGCGTTGACGGCAATAACCATCCAGGATCCGGTGATGCCAGCCACCATCACCGGGATGCCGGTGAGCAGATGCCGCTTGGGCGAAAGCCGGTCCCATCCATAGACGTAAATCGCGATGAAGATCGCTTCGATGAAGAACGAAAAGCCTTCCAGACCGAAAGCCAGACCGAAAACATCGCCGAATTCCGACATGAAGCCGGGCCAGAGAATGCCAAGTTCGAAGCTGAGCAGGGTGCCGGTGACAACCCCGGCCGCGAACAGGGTGATCATCACCTTCGACCAGCGCCTGGCGATGGCCGTGTACACCGGATTGCCAGTGCGGTAGCCAAGCCACTCCATGAAAATCACCATCGCCGGGAAGGCGATGCCGAAGCACACAAGCGGTATGTGGACGGCGAAGGAGAGCGCCTGCATCTGGCGCGCCTCGAGCAGATAGCTCTGGTCGACTGCCGGAAAAGCTGACTGCGCGGCGGCTAGTAGCTCAAGCACACTTTCAGTCTACTTCCGGGAGGGGCGGGTCAGGCCCCGGGCCAGCCTGGACTCAACCGATTGAAACCATGCGCTCGATCGGCAGCCGGGCCTTTTCGGCCAGCGCCTGATCAACCTTGACCTCGAATTTGAGATCACGCAGGGAATCACGAAGTTTCGGCAGCGTGATCATCTTCATGTACTGGCAGTAAGCCATGCGATTGGCTTCGATCAGGTTCGCTTTCGGCGCGGCCTGCTGCATCGGATAGAGCATGCCGTTCTCGGTCGCCACGATGAAACTGCCTTCGGGTTTGTCCTTGACGTACTCGATCATGCCGGAGGTCGAAAGCATGTGGACGCCCTCGGGATCGATGTCCCCGGACGCTATGTATTCCATGGCCTGGGTCGAGCAGCCACATTCGGGATGGATCAGGAATTCGGCCTCGGGGTTTTCCGCGCGGGTCCTCGTGATGTCGTCCGGACGGATACCGGCATGAACGTGGCATTCGCCGTCCCAGACGTGAAAGCGGCTGCGTCGTTCCGGGTCTTCCATCAGCCCGGTTTCCCGTTCCACGAAAGCACCCAGCCACATGTCCGGGCCGAACAGGATCTCGGTGTCGGCACCGTGTTCCTCCCAGATGTGTTCGACGACTTTGACCGCGTTCGACGAAGTGCAGCAGTAGTCGGTTTCGGCCTTCACTTCAGCTGAAGTGTTGACGTACATGACGACATAGGCGCCCGGGAATTTCGCTTTCCACTCGCGCAACTGGTCGGCCGTGATCGAGTCGGCCAGTGAACACCCGGCGTCGAGGTCGGGGATGAGGATCTTCTTCTCCGGGGAGAGGATCGACGCGGTTTCAGCCATGAAATGAACGCCACAGAAAGCAACCACTTCGGCATCGGCGGCGGCGGCCTGACGGGAAAGTCCGAGTGAGTCACCGACGTAATCAGCCACGTCCTGAATCTCGGGTACCTCGTAGTTGTGGGCAAGAATCACCGCGTTCTTCGCTTCCGCGAGTTCGCGAATCTCCCCGCTCAGTTCCTTGATCACCTGCGGATCAAGGGCCGCGGGCATGCCCGGCTGGATGACTGGAAGTTCGGTTGGTGCCATGAACGGATTCTACGCAAGGCTGCACGTGGGCCGGAGCAACCGGTTCTGACGGCGCATCAAGGCGGGGCTATGCGTGGCGCTACTTCCGCGGCTTCCCGACCCGACACCTCGTCAAGCGAACGACCCATCGGTTCGATCCTGAACACAACCGTGACCACCAGTCCGGCCAGGCAGCACCCCGCCACCCCGAAAAGCAGTGCGGCCGTACCGATCTCGTCCAGCAGGATCGGAAAGAAGAAGACCCCGACGGCTGCCCCCAGCTTCGCGCAGGCGGCCGCGAAACCATGGCCGGCGGCGCGTATTTCCGACGGGAAAACCTCCGCTGGAAGCGCGTAAGTGGTTGCGTTTGGCCCCATGTTCATCAGCAGGTTGAACATCGCGAAACCGACCGCGACGAGAAGCAGGTGGCTTTCGGCCCCGCCATCGAGCATTTCCGAGACCGCCAGCAGGCAGAGAGCCAGGGTCATTCCGGCGAAACCAATTATCTGGAGGGGTATCCGGCCGGCCCGGTCGACAAAGTAGATCGCCCCCAGGAATCCGAGTGGCAGGAAGATGTCGAGCAGGGCCGTTGCTTCGGTTGAAACGAGGTCATCCGTGATGAACGAAGTATCCGCCCCGGTCACGACCATCGCCGCGATCAGAGTCGGAGTGAATATCCCGACGCCATAGGTGGCGATGTCCATCAGGAACCACGGGACGGAGGTGAAGATCGTGCGCCGGATCATGTCCCGATGGAACAATCGCGGCTGGATGAACGCCTTGATGCCTTCCGGAACCGGAGTTCCGCGCTGCCGGTCCAGGGCGGTCACCTGCACCTCGTGTCCGACCAGCTCGCCGGCAATCTTTTCCGCTTCTGCTTCGTGCCCGTTCTGGGCGAGCCACCGCGGGCTTTCCGGAACCCGCCGACGCAGGAAGATGATGATGATCGCCGGGATCACTCCGAACCCGAGCATCAGCCGCCATGAAGAAACTTCCGGAAGCAGCGCCAGGACAGCCACTCCCACCGCGGCGCCCAGCAGGATGCCGACGGCCTGCATGGCGAAAGCACCGACGAGCCATCGACCGCGACCTTTCTGGGGCAGTACCTCCGCCAGGTAGCTGGCCGCGATCGGGTAGTCCAGCCCGACCGCAATTCCCAGCACGAACCGGAAAGCGATGAGTGACCAGATATCCCAGGCGAACACGCACAGCAACGAGAAGATTACGAACAGGACAAGGTCGAGCTTGAATATGCGTTTCCGGCCAACCTTGTCGGCCAGTGGGCCGAGGAAACCCGCTCCGAAGACTGCCCCCAGGATCGCTGCTGCGGACACCAGGCCGGTCTGCACGGCAGATGCCCCGAAATCGTGGGCAATCAGGGGGTTCGCGACCCCGATGATGAAAAAATCGAAACCGTC
>JBAUOE010000249.1:0-2177 GCA_049579585.1 Solirubrobacterales bacterium
CTCTTGAGATGCTCGATCACCTCAAGCTCGCCGACGGTATCGACGCCGCTGGCAAGCTCGATCGGTGTGATTTCGCCCCAGCTCGAATCGAGAACCACAAGGCCACTCTCGCCGAGAACTATCGGAGAGCGCATAGGTCCGCGCTCACGCCCGCTACGTTTCAGGTCTCCACTCGGGCCGGACGACCGCTCGGGAACCATCATCGAACCCACTCGCCGCTCAAGTCGACCGGCTGACCTACGCTTGAGTGATCGGTCTGTGCCTGTCCTGCGGCCCGCTCGATCGCATCAAAGTTCACTCTGTGCATCTGGCCTCCTTGGAATAGAGATGAGGTTCAACTACCCACTGTCGTGAGGCCAAAACCGCAGTGAACCAATCGTCTTCATCGGGACGACTGGTTCAAAGTCAGGCTCATCTGGCTCCACTACTGAGTGTCAAAGCCTCTATCGATGGACCTTGGTTTCCGCAGCGTCGCAGTCGGGTAATCGCTGCCCATCGCGAAAACAGTTCACATAGTCGAGGCAACTCCCGAACGCATCTTCGAAGTTCTGTCAGATCCGGAGAATTACGGTTACTGGGTAGTGGGTTCGAAGGAGATTCGGGAAGCTGACCATGACTGGCCGGCGGAGGGTTCAAAATTTCACCATACGGTCGGATTTGGTCCGCTCACGATCAGCGACCATTCCTGCGTCGAAGAAGTTCACGCTCCCTCCTACCTCCAATTACGCGTGAAGGCCCGACCCATGGGTACCGGCCGGGTGAAGCTGAAGATGGTTCCGGTCGGGTCCGACAAAACTGAAGTCACGATGATCGAAGACGCGGCTGATCGTCTTACGGCTCTCCTGTTCAACCCGTTGACGCATCTGCTGGTCAGGGGACGCAACGAGGAGAGCCTTCGCCGACTGGGCGAACTCGCCGAATTGCCGTGACTCGCGCAACCCGGTAGACGCCGCCGCACCTACGTCAGGTGGTCAACCTCGGACCCGCTCGCCGAGCACGTCATCAAGCCAGTCGAACGTCCGGGTGTTCACCAGCGAACGGTTGAACATTTCGCAGTGATCCCCGGCGCCTTCTATTCCGGTGAATTCGATCATGTGCTTCTCGCAGGTCAGGGCGTCGTAAACCCGCCGGGAGTTGGCGGCGATCGGGTCGTGTTCAGCGGCGGTGACCAGGGTTGGACACCGGATCTCTTCGACCCGCCCGTCGAGCGTGTACCGCTCGCAGTCGGCGACGTATTCGCGCATGTTGGAGACACCGTTTACCCAGAAGCCACGCTTGATGATGCTCCAGATCATCTTCGGTGAGCTTTCGACGAACTCCGAGAACTGATCGATTACCGCCTGGTCGAGGCTACCCAGGTCCTGAGCCTGCTCCTGGGTTGCTCCGAACTTCATTGCCAACGGACGGAAGCCGTCGCCGACACTCCACTGGGCAGGATCGGCGACGCAGGCAGCAAGGCGGTGCTCACCGGATGCGGCCCTCGGCGCGAGGTACCCGCCCAGGCTCCAGCCGTTGAGGACAATCGCGTCGGGGTCGACCAGCGGCAGTTCGAGGGCCGAGTCGACCACCGCGGAGATGACCGTCTCCCAGTCGGGCCGGAGTGGGACGCCCTGGTTATAGAGGGTGTCTCCCTGCCCTGGACCGTCGAAGATCAGGCAGTGGTAACCGCGCCGTCCAGCGGCGACCGCCGATGCGAAAAAGGCGTCGACAATCGTTGCGTCGTAGCCATTGGTGAAGATGACCAGTGGCCGGACCTCACCGGCACGCCCTGGCGCGGGAATGAAATAGCCCGGCATCTCGGCGCCTTCGAGGGGGATCGCGAGCTTCGTTGCCGGATCGGGACCCATAGCGAGCGCTTTATCGAAAGCTTCGGTCTGCCTGGCGAATGTCGCGGTGAGTCGCGGGTCGACCGGGCTGCCGAAGAACGGGTGGTAGGCAGTTCCGTAAGCCACGGCGGCCCGCAGGTTCTGGTCCCGGGCGGTTTCATCGTGCCCCGCAGTCTTTGCCTCATCGGCTTCCTGGACATGCCGGTCGCCAGCGGCGAGCCACTCGGTGAAGAACTTGTCTTCGTCTCCGTCTCCTACCGCTGCGGCCACCGCCGCTACTTCACCGAAGTCGGAGCCTCCGTAGGGGATGTAACCAAGTGCCCAGGTGCCGAGCTGGTTCAGGAATTCATC
>JBAUOE010000250.1:0-4194 GCA_049579585.1 Solirubrobacterales bacterium
CACACCATGGCGAGCGCAGCACCGATCAGTAGTCCAAAAGCCCGAGTATCGGTTCCTTCGTAGACCCGGGTTGTATCGAACCCCGGTTCGAACAGGATCGCCATCAGAACCGCCGAACAGGCAGCAAGAATCAGGGTTACTGCGGCCAGTCGTGGCCGCACCCGGCGGAACGGGTTCGCCGCCGCAACCCCCTTCTTGCCAGGTACGAATTTCAGTCCCAGAAGCAGAACCCAGGGCCAGATCAGGTAGAACTGCTCCTCGATTCCGAGCGACCAAAGGTGGCCGAGCGGCGAGACCGGGCCGAAGCGGTCGAAGTACGACTGGTCCTGGAAGATCACCCACCAGTTGCTGGTGAAAAGCGCCGACGAAATTGCGACACCACGAAGATCGCCGAGCAGTGAAGGATCACCAAGGGTGACCCAGGCCATCACCACTATCAGCATCACGAAAAGGGCCGGCAGCAGACGGCGGGCACGGGCCAGCCAGAACTGACCCAGCTTCAGCCGCTGGTTCGACCAGGCCTCGAGCAGGATGTCGGTGATCAGGTAGCCGCTGAGCGTGAAAAAGATGCCGACCCCGAGCAACCCGCCCTGGGCCCAGCCAATATCAAGGTGATACGCGATCACCGCAAGCACGGCTATGGCACGTAGCCCGTCCAGCCCGGGCATGTAGCGCTGACCGGTGCGCCCTACCGGTTCAGGCATGATTCATCCAGCACCCTTCAGGTCGAAGGAACCGTCTGTCCGGTGGCGGCGAGGACCTTCTTGACCACTTCCGCTGCCGTGAACCCGACTTCGTCATGCAGCAGGTTCGGCTTTCCGTGGGTCACGTAATGATCGGGCAGGCCGATCCGCAGGACCCGGGCGCGCTCTCCGGGATTGTGGAAGTTGTCTTCGAGGTGTTCGAGCACCGCCGAACCGAATCCGCCCTGGAGCACGCCTTCTTCGATGGTCACGATCAGGTCGTGACCGAGTGCGAGGCGTTCGATCAGTTCACCGTCCAGGGGCTTCACGAACCTGGCGTCAGCGACGGTCGGTTTGACCCCGTGTTCACCGAGCATCTCCGCAGCTTCAAGTGCCAGTCCGACACCGCTGCCGTAGCCCAGCAACGCGACTCGCTCACCATTCTTCAGGGTTTCCCCCGAGCCGATCGGAATCAGTTCGGGCTCGGACGGAAGTTCAACACCTTCGGCGGCGCCCCTTGGGTAACGCAGGGCTGCAGGGCCGTTGTGGCTGATCGCCGTGTGGAGCATGTGAACCAGCATCGCTTCGTCGCGTGGTGCCATCACTGCGACGTGCGGAATCGGCCGGAAGTAAGCGATGTCGAAAACCCCGTGGTGGGTCGGGCCGTCGTCGCCGACCAGGCCGGCCCGGTCCATGGCGAACGTTACGTCCAGTTCCTGGAGGCAGACGTCATGGACGATCTGGTCATAGGCACGCTGGAGGAAAGTCGAGTAGATCGCACAGACCGGCTTGCTGCCCTGAAGCGCCATGCCGCTGGCCATCAGCACCGCGTTCTGTTCAGCGATACCAACGTCGTAGTACTGCTCCGGCCGGTCATCAGCGAGTTGCTGCAGGCCGGCACCGCCGGCCATGGCGGCGGTAATGCCGATTACCCGGGGGTCGTTTTCGGCCTCACGGACCATCGCGTCGGAAAACACCTTGGTGTATTGCGGAGCGTCAGCTTTCGGTGCCGGCGGCTCAAGGATTTCTGGAGCGATCGATGCCGGTGCGTCGGACTCCTGGATCGGGACCAGTTTCGGTTTCGCTGCAGGCGCGCCGTCAACTATCGAGCCGGGCTTGGCTGCATGCCACTGTTCCATCCCCGAAAGCCCACCCTCTTCTGCCGGGGCGAAACCGCGACCTTTGACGGTGTGGACGTGGACCACGACCGGGCGGTCGGCGGCGAAAGCTTCGGTCAACGCCTCGCGCATCGCGGCGACGTCATGCCCGTCGATCACGCCCATGTAGGCGAGGTCGAGTTCTTCGAACAGCAGGCCAGGTGCCCAGTAAGCCTTGATCGCCGATTTGAGTTCGGGGCCGAGCCGTTCGATCCGTTTGCCCAGTCCGAGCGGCAACTTGGTCAGTTTCTCCTCCACCCCTTCACGGGCGTGGAACAGACCTGGTTTCAGGCGTGTTCGCTGAAAGTAACTGGATAGCGCACCGACGTTGGGTGAGATCGACATGCCATTGTCGTTCAGCAGGATGACCATCGGCGTCTGCAGGCCGCCTGCCGCGTGCATCGCTTCGTATGCGACTCCGCCGGTCAATGCGCCATCACCGATTACGGCAACAACTTTGCCGTCCTGTCCGATTCCGTGGCGCATCGCTTCTTTCAGGCCAACTCCGTAAGAGATCGAAGTTGAGGCATGTCCGGCGCCCATGATGTCGTGGTCGGATTCCGGGATCGAGCAGAAGGGAGCGAGTCCGTCGTACTGCCTGATTGTCGGCAGTTCGTCCCGGCGACCGGTGAGGATCTTGTGAGGGTAGGACTGATGACCGACGTCCCAGAGAATCTTGTCCTGCGGGGAATCGAGCAGGCTGTGAAGCGCGACTGCGATCTCGCAGGTTCCGAGGTTGGCGCCGAAGTGGCCGCCGATTTCACCGATCACATCGATTATGTAGGTCCGGACTTCTTCCGCGACACGCTGGAGTTCCTCGTCGGACAGTCCGTTGAGGTCCGCCGGGGAGTTGATCCCCGGAAGCAGTGGTCGAAGTGGCTTGTCCTGTTCGGTGCTCATTGTTCTCTCAGATAAATGTAGTCGGCTATGCGGCGCAGGTCCCCGGTCTGGCCGTCGGCCTCGGCGAGGGCGGTGAGGGCCTGCTGGTGAGATTGCGACGCGAGGCTGCGTGCCTCCTCCAAACCATAGAGGCTCACGTAAGTCACCTTTCCGTGTCGTTCGTCACTTCCCTGGGGCTTGCCCAGTTCAGAGTCAGTTCCGGTCACATCAAGGATGTCGTCAACGATCTGGAAAAGAATGCCAAGTTCGGCAGCGAATCGGTGGTATGGGCTCCGCTCGGCTGATGGCGTGCCGGCAAGGGCGAGGGCAGATTCGACGCTGGCGCCGATCAGCCGTCCGGTTTTCAGCGAGTGAAGGTGGCGCAGTCCGGCCGCGTCCACCCCGCCCTCGGTGACGTCCACGTACTGGCCGCCGACCATTCCTTCAGTCCCGGTGGCACTGGTCAGAACCTGTACTGCTTCCAGCACCCTGGCCGGGTCGGCCGGGATCGATGCCATCACCCGGACAGCTTCGGCGAAGAGGCCGTCACCGGCCAGGATCGCAATTGCTTCGCCGTACTTGATGTGTGAAGTCGGCTGGCCACGACGCAGGTCATCGTCGTCCATCGCTGGCAGGTCATCGTGTACCAGCGAGTAGGTGTGAATCATCTCGATCGCTCCCGCCATGCTCAGGTACGGGTCAATCTCCTGTCCCAGTGCCCGCGCCGTTGCGAGGCAAAGTACGGGCCGGATCCTTTTGCCGCCTCCGAGCAGTGAGTAGCGCATCGCTTCGTCGAGTCCGGCTGTCGCGGTCTCGGCCCCGAAGTGGATTGTTTCGAGGTGCCGGTCCACCGCTTCCCGGAGGTCGTCGGGATAGCTCACTTCTCCTGCTCCAGCCGATCCACCGCCTCCGCGGCTTTCCGGGCCGCCTCTGAGGTCAGTTCGGCTGCTTCGGCGGCGAGTTTCCCGGCGTCTGTATCTGAGACCTGGGCGTTTTCCAGGTCTGTCGTGATCTGTCGCAGCCGGTCACGGATCTCTTCGAGCCTGGTCACGCGTTTGCTTCTTTCGCTTTGGCGGCGGCACCGAGGATGCCGTTGACGAAGCCGGGGGCTTCGGCGCCGCTGTATTTCTTGGCGGTTTCGACTGCTTCATCGATCGCTACTTCGAAAGGCACGTCGTCGCGGTAGTTCATTTCGTAGAGCGCGACCCGCATGATGTTTTTTTCCAGCGGGGCGATTCGGCTGAGGTCCCAGCCTTTCGCGTATCCGCTGATCACCTCATCCAGTTCGGCGCGATGCTGTTCGACTCCTTCGGCCAGCTCCTTCGTGAATGGCCTGGCATCCGCCAGGAGGACTGAGAGTGGCCGATCGGTGACGTCCTGTTGGTAGCAGGCGAAAACCGCATCCCGGCGCTGTTCGGAGCGACGCATCGGCCAAGGATATTGATGCCACGATCCCGCAGCAGCCACCAAAGCCC
>JBAUOE010000251.1:0-40925 GCA_049579585.1 Solirubrobacterales bacterium
TCGGCGACCTTGCGCTCGTCGACCTGAACCGGAACCTGTTTCCAGGAGCCGTCCCAGCTGAAAGCGACGATCCGTCCCGGAACCGCTCCGAGCAGGTCGGGCAACTGACTTCCGGTGAGCACCACCGGATCGGCTTCACGGTCCGGCAAACCGGTCGCCGCGTTTGCGACCTGTCCGGTTGCCATCAACATCGCACCAGCAGCGATCATTGACGCCGCCGTCCGGCCACAGATATTTCTCAAAGTGATTCCCCGCATAGCCTTGATAACCATTCCCCACCGGTTTAGTTCCGCTCGTTTCGAGCGTTCACTACCTAAAACTACACAGTGGTCCCGTGACAACACGGTCCTGCCCGGCCGAATCGCGGGACTAATTACCTCGAGGCAGAAGGCTCACAGTGTCAGCCCGGGCGTGGCTCTTCGTTGCCTTTGCCCGGAATCTGACCTTGACCGCCTTTTTACCGGCGGCGGCTCCGCGTAGCCGGACCGCGAAGGTCCTCCCGGAACGATGGGACGGTTTCAGCTTCCCGATGGACTTGCAGCGACTGGTCTTGACCAGCCTGTTCTTGGCCCGGGGGCAGATCCTGATTTTCCTGGCGGTTTTATCCCCGATGTTCCTGACCTTCACCCGGATCTTCAAACGCTTGCCGATCCTGGCCTTTACCTTGCCTGACCCAGCCGTAACTTTCAGGCCAACCCAGTTCTTGCGGCCCGGTTTACCCGGATTGGTCGGGTTGCCGGGTTCTTCCGTTACCGGGGTTTGATCGATGTTCGTTCCGGATGAAACGACCAGCGGTGTTTCGACTTGCCGCGAGCGCAGTTTTCCGGTTTCGGCGGTTGCGCCGGGACCGCTGAAATAGGTGGTCCGATGACCGGTGAGGTTGTTCACTTCGGTTGATGGCGCGGTTGGCGGACGGGTCGGATCTGTGTTGAATCCGAACCCGGGCATCTTCAATCGGGGGCCGCTGGCGCCGATCGCATGGTCATCACCGGAACAGAGAATCGCCCTCTTGTTTGCTGGCGGGGTCATGTTGTCCTCGTAAAAGGTCCCGTAGGTCAAACCCGGAATATCCGAATCGACCCGGGAGACATTGGTCAATGAACCCTGGACGCCCGTTGCCTGATCCCAGAAAATGTTGCCTTCCAGAGTCTGACCATCAACGCCTTCGTCAGGCTGTCCGTCGATCGTGACCCCGGCTTCGTTCGTCGAGCTGCGGTAGGTCATGCCGAAGGCATCCTCCGAATAGTCCATCGCGAGGACGAAATCAGTTATCCCTTCGTGCACCCGCAGATAAGTGTTGGTGTCGACCCGACTCTCGTAATAGATCTGGTCACGCTGCGTATACGTGCCGCTGTTGGCACCGACGAATGAACGGACAGCCCGGACCGGCCCATCGATGTTGGCGACCACAGCGCCCTGCCCCCGGCTGAAGGTGAGTTCGTTGCGGCCGCAGGTCACAGCCGCAAGTATCACCATCGACTTGTCGCCATCGAGGATGTCGACCCCGGTTGCGCCGCCGGCTTTGATCTTCAATCCATCGACCATCCAGCGTCCGGGAAAGGTCTGCTCGTAGTTATCGGTTCTCACCACCGAAGCCTCGGGGTTCACCGGGGGACCGAGGACGTTGTCGCCGAGGCCGCTGAATTCATAACCGGCGAAATACCCGCCGACCAAAGGCGGCGAGAAGATCCAGTCATACGAAACAAGGTCCTGATTCGCATCCGGATCGAGGCTGCCGCTTGTGAAGAGGTAGAGGAAACGATCGTTGCCATCGTCCAGTGAGTCGCTGACCCCCACCGGGGTACGGGTCCCGGCATCGACCCCTTCCGGGTCTGCCAGTCCGAAAGCGGACGCTCCAGCGTGCCTCGACATCAACGCGATCTCATCATCGGCATCGAAGAGTGGGTCGCCAGCGGTGTCCGGGATCGGATCACCGTTCGGCAGGTTGGTTGGCTTCTGGGGAACACCGTCCGCTCCGGTCCAGGTGTTCGGGTCGGCGTAAACCTCTGCCATGAACTGAGCGTTGTACATCGGCACTTGTCGAACCGCCCGGAAATCGGCGATCTTTCGCTCGTCAACCTGAACCGGAACCTGCTTCCAGGAACCGTCCCAGCTGAAAGCAACAATCTCGCCAGGAACCGCCCCGATCAGGCCGGGCAGCTGGCTACCGGTGAGTACGACGGGGTCGGCCTCACGTTCGGGCAATCCCGTAGCGGCGTTCGCCATCGAACAGACGGCAACGAACATGAATCCGGCGGCAGCGATGAACGCCACGAACGGGCGGCAGGCCTTCTTTAGAGTTATCTCCCCCACGGCACTCACAACCATTCCCTGACGGCGAAGTTTCGCTCGAAACGAGCGCTGCCTGATAAAGCTACACAGCGGCTTCGCGAACCCGCTTCCTGATCCTGCTGAACCGGGGCTTCGCCAGGAGCATCTGGAAGTCACCGTTTCGCCGGGAACGGAATCCACCTTCGGCGAAGGTCAGGTAGAGAACCCACATCCGTCGGAATCTGTCGTCGTACCCGAGGGCGTCCAGCTGGTCTGTGGCCGCCATGAAACGTTCGCGCCAGATTGCGAGCGTGGTTGCGTAATCCAGACCGAGGTCCGCCGTCCAGGATGTCTCCATGTCCGTTTCTTCGGCGAGACAACGTTCAATCTCCCTGACCGACGGCAGGCAGCCACCGGGGAAAATGTAGTGGCTGATGAAACTGCGCGAGGCTTTTTCCAGATCGTAAGCATCGTCGTCGATCGTGATTGCCTGGAGCAGCATTGCCCCGTCCGGCTTGAGCAAGTCGGAGCACTTGCTGAAGTAGGTCGGGAAGTCCTTCCAGCCAACGGCCTCGATCATTTCGATCGAAACCAGCCGGTCATAGGTACCGGTCAGGTCGCGATAGTCCGATTCCAGGACCTCGATCGAATCGCTCAAGCCGGCGGCTTCGATTCTTTCCCGGGCAAGAACGGCCTGCTCGTGAGAGATCGTCGTGGTGGTGACCCGGCATCCGGTCCGTTCGACCAGATGCATCGAAAGCCCACCCCAGCCGGTACCGACCTCGAGCACATGCACCCCCGGCCCGAGTTCGAGCTGCTCGGCGATCTGATCCATCTTGAGAATCTGGGCTGTCTCCAGATCTTCGTCCCCGTCCGGGAATATCGCCGCGGAATAGTTCATCGAACGATCGAGGAACAGTTCGAACAGGTCGTTGCCAAGATCGTAGTGCGCGGCGATCTGCTTCTTGCCACGGGAGCGGGTGGTGCGAGGCATCAACAAGCCGAGACGCTGCACCCGTCCGGTGATGAACTGGAAGGGTCGGCGGGTCCGATCGAGGCGATGGAGGTTGAGGCCGGCGATCGTCGACAAAGCGACGAGATCGTCGCAATCCCAGTCCCCATCCATGTAGCTCTCGCCCATTCCGGTGCTGCCACGCAGCATCTGGCGCCAGAGCCGAGGGGAATTGACGGTCACGGTTGCCTTCAGCTCGGAGTGCCGGTCACCCAGAATCGTGATCCGGCCATTTTCAACCAGGTCGATCCGGCCGCCGCGAATCCTGCCGATCACGCCCAATACGAGTCGACGCCACATTTCAGGCTGCTTTCTCCACAGTTGCTTCGGACGATTCACGCGTGATGTCTCTCACGGGACAAAGCATCCCTGTTCCCGACTCATCCTGCAAGTTTTCGGTTTGTGGACGCCGGTGATATTTCGCTCCGGTCAGCCAGGAACGAAGTGCCTGCCAGTGGATCCCGGCAATCACCCGGTATGACATCGGCGGGTAACTGACCAGCAGCTTCCCGAGGGTCCGACGGCTGATCGCAGTCCGCTCCAGGTTGAGGGTCGCATCGAAGAAGAGCTCGTCCTGACGGCTGCTGGCGATGTGTACCGGCAGGCGTTCCCCGGGAGTCCCGAACCGCAATTCGTATTCGTGATCCATACCCATCAGCGGCGAAACATGCATCTCTTTTGGCGTGACCGTGGATATGACGCCGGCGCGATCGCCGCCTTCAATCACATAGCTGTGGCGGTCGCCCCAGGGGGTGTTGGTGACTTCGGCAACCACCGTGCGGACGTTCTGTCCCGAACGGTCAAAGCAGTAGTAGAAAGTCACGGGGTTCTCGATGCGTCCCCAATAACGCAGATGGGTGAGCATGCGAATTGGCCCGACCGGCCTGGACCCGGTTCGTTGCTGGACCAGATCCGCCACCGCCTGCTTCAACGGAAGGTGGGCAGGACCCAGGTAGTCCGCACGTCTGAATGCCGCGGGCGACCGCCTGCGGGTCGACCACAAAGGATGGATGTTCATGATCTCCGGAATCTCATCGAGATCCAGATACATCATGAAAAGCCGGTATTCGAACTCCCGTTTCCCGGGCATGAACCGGCGGTGCCTGACCCGGCCTTCGTAAATCGCGCTGTTCAGGTCCTTGCTCATCGGATCGCGACGTCCGGGAGAGTGGAAGCCGCACTCGTTTCCAGGAGCTCACGGGCAGCTCGAAGCCCGCTGAAGGCCCCGTCTTCGTGGAACCCGTTACGCCAGTAGGCACCTGCGAAATGGGTGCGGCCAACACCGCTTATTTCGTTCCAGCGCCGCTGCGCATCCATCGCGTCCGGCGTGAAAACCGGATGTTCGTACTGGAAGACCTCGATGATCTTGTCCGGGTCGATACGTTCGGTGAGGTTCAGGGTCACGCAGAACTGACGCTCGCATTCAAGAGCCTGCAGACGGTTCATGTCGTAGGTGAGCGCGGTAGCGCCGGTCGGTTCATCGGTGAGGTGATAGTTCCAGCATGCCCAGGCCGCCCGACGTTCCGGCAGCAGCGTTTCGTCGGTGTGAAGAACCGCTTCGTTCGGCTGGTATTCGATCGCGCCGAGCACCTCGCGTTCATCCGGGGTCGCATCGTCGAGCATCTGGAGCGCCTGGTCCGAATGCGTGGCGATGATCACTTCATCGAATCTCTCGGTAGCCCCGTCCCGAGGGGTCACTTCGACATGGTCGGGAAAGCGCCGTACCCGTTCGATGGGAGTCTTCAGCCGGATTCGGTCCCGCAGGGGATCAGTGAGCGCACTGACATAGGACCACGAACCGCCCTCGACCGTGCGCCACTGAGGACGGTTGCGCAAGGCAAGCAGGCCGTGGTTGTCGAGGAAACGGGCAAGGAAACCAATCGGGAAAGTCCACATCTGTTCGGGATCCGCTGACCAGACTGCGGAAACGAGCGGCACGACCACGTACTCCCGCAATTCGTCGGAGAACCCTTCCTCGTCCAGGAAGTCGGCCAGTGAAGGCCCCTCGATTTCGTTCGCCGAGAGTTCCTTCAGCCGTCGCTGAAAGCGCGGGAATTCGGCCAGCATGCGAAGGAACTTCGGGTTGAAAAGATTGGATCGCTGGGCGAACAGGCCGTTGAGGCTTCGCCCGGTGTATTCGAAGTCGCCACCGCTAACCGAGAAACTCATGGTGGAAGGCCTGCTTGCAACTTCCAGCTCTTCAAGCAACTTGCCGAATTCGGGGTAATTGCGGTCGTTGAACACAATGAACCCGGTGTCCACTGACTCAAGGCCCCGTTCAGATTCGACAACAACCGTATTGGCGTGGCCGCCCGGCTTGTGACCGGCCTCGAAGATTGTCAGCTCCGCACGGTCACGCAGGTGATGCGCTGCCGCCATGCCTGAAATTCCGGTTCCGATGATCGCGACTTTCATTGCCTGTACTACGTGGCCGGCCGGCAATGTGGATGCAACCGTTGTGTGAGTCATGTCAGTTCACGGCTGTAACGGCGGATAGGCTTGCTCCATGCCAACGACCGAGAAGATCACTCTTCATGCCGTGCCTTTCTCCCACCCCTGCATGACCGTGCGGGCCGGAATGAAACTGAAAGGCCTCGAATGGGAGGAAGTGATGTGGCAATCCGGTCCTCACGCCGACCAGATCGAAGAGGTATACGGCACAGGGAGGCGGACCGCCCCCGGAATCCTGATCGGGGAAGAGCCGGTTCATGGATCAGTTGCGATTCTCGAAGAACTCGAGAGGCGCTATCCGGAGAACCCGCTTTACCCGGAAGCGATCGCCGATGCGGTCAGTACCGCGGAACGCTGGGCCGACCTGGAGTTCCAGGATCTTGGACGCAGCCTCTCTTTCGGGGCGCTGCGCTTCCGTCCCGAAGCGATCGGAACGTTCGCCGGCGTCGGCAACCTCGACCCGGCCGGAACCGACTTCGCAATGAAGTCGCTCTACCTCGCCTGGAAACACATGGGCCTGACCGCAGTCCAGCTGGCCGACGAACTCACCGCGCTTCCCGGGATAGTCGCGCGAATCGACGAGTTGGCGGCACAGGGAGTTATCGACGGTGCCACGCCGACGGCGGCAGACCTTCAGATCGGTGCCACCGCGAGGGTCCTGCTCACCATCCAGGACCTCCGCCCCGTTCTCGAAGGCACCGCTGCCGAACGCATCGCGATGCGTTACTTCGGTGATTACCCGGGCCTGATCCCGGCCGGGGCTTTCCCGGCTGGCTGGGTCAAGTCGTAGCTGCTGGCTCCGGCTTGGCGGCCGGAGCAAGCCATTCGGCCAGGGGTCCTGCCAGCTCGTTTCCCTGAGCAATGCCGGCCTCAAAGACCTCGGCCTCCCGGCCGCTTGCCATGCGACTCGGGCCGATGGCCCGCGAAGCCGCCGGATCAGGAACCACATTGAGTACCCGTACGCCTTTCGAGCGCAACCGGGCGACCTCACCTCTGACGATCATCTGGAAAAACCCGCCGACCGCCCTGCTCCGCAGACCGGTCGCACCCTGGTCGCTACCTGAAGGCGTGAGACAAATAACGGTCTGACCGGGTTCCGCCGGAACCGCGTCCAGATTGACCGGGCTCCAGACCCCACCGTCAACGTAAAGACCGATCTCGTCCTCGATCGGGGCGAACACCCCGGGGATCGCACAGGAAGCCTGAACCGCCTCACTCACCGTGAGCCCGTGATTCTGTTCGCGGTTGAAAACGGCGCGCTGACCAGTTCGCTGGTTGAAGCTGACCACGTTGAGCCGATCCGGCCATTCCGGAGCGAGCGCCTTCATGTCGCGGTCGAGGTATCTGAGGTGTTTCTTGCCATGCGGCACCAGGGCCAGGAGCGAACGCCGGAGCAGCTGGCCGGCAGCACCGTGGGCGGCCAGCAGTCGGCTGATGCGATGACTTCCGGGCTGCTCGATCAGGGGTCCCGGTGGTTCGGTGACCGCCGGTCCTTTCAGATCCACGTAGCGGTCGACCAGCGCTTCCAGGTCCTCGGCCGCCGCAAGACGGGTGGCGACGATCGAACCGGCCGAGGTTCCACAGAACTGCCCGGATGCTTTCGGATCAACCAGGCCGGTCCGTTCGAGCCCGACCACGAGTCCGGTCATCCAGACATCGCCGAGGACCCCTCCGCTTCCGAGGACAAGCAGGTCAGGCGCTGAAGGCTGGTCGTTCATCGAAAGAAACCTACGGAGCTGGCCCGCAACCGGTTCACTTTCCGATCCGTCTGGAGGTCAGGAACGGGTCACGCCCCGCAGAACCGAACGACCCGAGTGATTCGGGTCACCGTTGTCAGCCTGAATCGAAACGTCGAAATATTTGTACTCGTCAGGGTCGACCGGGAGCGGCACTTGAATGTTCGAACTTCCATCGGGTTCAACCCGGAACGTCCCCAGCGCAACCAGTTCGTTGTCCTGCCCGAGAAGCCAAAGCTCATAGAACTCGCCGCTGCCGGTTGGTTTCAGACCACTCACATCAAGGTTCACTGAGTCCCCTGTGGAGCTGGTGAGCAGAACTTCACCGGTGGCTCCGGGCGGGGCTTCCTCCCCGAACTTCTGAAGCGCGACAGTCTGTAACGGGGTCCCGGACTCGATGCTGTCCGAGCCCTCGAACTGGGTGCCAACCGCGATGCCGGCACCGAAAAGCAGAACCGCCGAAGCAAGGGCACCGGCCAGCCGTGGAAATCCGATTCCGAGGAACCGACGACCGGGCTTTTCCCGTGTCTTCGCGGGGCCGGTCTCGGGTGGGATCCCCGGCATCACCAGTGGAGGTGGTGCCGGTGCGGTTTCCCACGAATCCGGTGGTAGTTCTTCAAGACGTTCGACCACGGGCCCGATCTCTTCGACCAGACGTTCAAGGGCAGGGTCGGCCTTGCGGTCTGCTTCGAACTGGAGGGTTTCGGCCTCGTTCAACTCACCGAGCAGGTAAGCAACGACTCTCTCCTGGCTTTGTTGATTCATGCTTCAGCCTCCATCATCGTTCGCAACTTCCGCAGGCCACTGACCATGCGTGATTTCACCGTTCCAAGTGGAATTCCGGTTGTGTCTGCAATCTCGGACTGGCTCAGTTCCCCCTGAAAACGGTACTTCAGCAGGTCTGCCTCTTCCTGGGGCAGCCGGCCGAGCAGCTGCCTGAAGTGCCAGGTGTCCACCGCTTCATCGATCTCGTCGCGTTCTGGCTGACGTGCCTCGACGTCGCGGGTCGCTCCTTGAGGATCCCGGGGCTCGGGCACCCGGCGCCGGGAACTGTCGATCGCTCTGCTGCGGGCGATCAGCATCAGCCAGGTCAGTAGTGAACCACGTTCCGAATCGAAATTAGCGGACTTCATCCAGGCTTCCATGAACACCTGCTGCTGGACATCTTCGGCGGTGGCCCGATCGGGCAGGTATCGCAGGAGGAAAGAGAAAACCGGCCTCGAGTACAGGTCGTAGAGCTCCCGCAGGGCTTCAGGATCCTGCTGCTTCAGTCGCAGGACCAGAACCGATTGTTCGCGATCTTCGCGTTCGGGCATCAAGGTTGGGTTGTAGTCAATCACGGTCCTGCCACCGCCACGGGCGCGAGGGGGTGACGAAATTGCGAAGTTCATTTCGTCACCCCTCATCACTCACCGTGTGAATCGCGCACCCTGCATCGGGACAGCTTCGGATGAAGGTGCCAGCCGGGTAATCAGGGTCCGTTCCAACCTCTTGCCCACGTGATCAGCCCGCTACCGCGTTCACGTTTGCGTTTCCGAGCACCAGTCCCTCGGTGAACGCAGTGGTGCCGAAAGCCGAGTTGAGTGCGGCGGCCGCACCAGCGGTCAGGGTTGCGGTTGCATTCGCCAGGGTGATCTTCCTGCCGGTGACTGAGGCTTCGAGGGCGCTCAGGTCGAGGTCGAGGATCGAGACCCTTTGATCACCGAGCTTCGCGGTCAGGTCAGGTGTCTGGTCAACCTTGATCCTGAAGTCGGTCAGTTCAACCACGGTTGATCCCGCAGAAAGGGAGATTCCTCCACTGTGCGCTATCGATCCCGCGAAAGTCGAGGTGTTTGCCCGTCCTCCCGTTATCGGGAAGGCGATTGCGCCAGCCTGGGTGACCGATGCCGGACCGACTGGTGCGACCGCAACTCCGAGGCTGGTCAGAGCTTCTGCAGTAGAGGGATCGAGAGTCAGGTCGGTGCTGCCTTCAGATTCGAGGCCGACGGATTTGGGTTGCGCAACCACAACTGCGTGCCCGAGTCGCAGACCCGCCTTGAACAGGTTCACGTGGAATGTCTGGTTGAGAGCTCCGGCCGCTTTGCCGGTAAGTGACACGCCGACTTTGCTGACCTTGATGCCAAGACCTGGCCGTTTTACTTTCGCGTTGCTCAGATCCAGTTTCAACAGGTTCACCCGCTTCTTGCCAACCCGGGCACTCAGCCGATTGCCGCTGCCGGTCTTGACCACAAATGATTTCGTCACGAGCTTGTTCTTTCCGGCTTTGAACCTGAGGCCGCCAGAGTGCCGCAGCGTTCCGGCTGCCGTCTTCGGATCAAGCTTGCCGCCTTTGATCGGAAAGCTGACAGCTCCCTTTTTTACTTTCGCGGGCTTTACCGGGCTCACTGAAACACCGTTCTGCTTGAGCAGTTTCGTCACCCGTTTATCGAGCTTGAGGGAAGTGCTGCCACCCGCCACCGGGTTTGCCTGCGCCCCTGCTGCCAGAACTCCGAAACCTCCAAGAACTGCCATCACCACGATTGAAACTGACTTCCGATACATCTTTCCCACCTCCGGGTTGAGTTTGTTCTACCCGGGGGTACGGGGTCTGCCGGCAAATCGGTTGACTTGCGGCCGGCCGGTCAGTCCAGTGGCTGCTTCTGACTACCCGAAAGCCGGCCACCGACAAAGAAGAGGGTAATCACGAAACCGATGAACGCCAGCGCGAAATCGAACCGGAAGGCCGCGTGGAGCCCATCGATCAATCCGGACTGCGACGCATAGATGGTGGTTGTCAGGGCCAGGCCGACCGACCCGCCGGCGATCTGGAACATGTAGATGATGCCGCCAGCCAGGCTGCTTCGGGAGCTGTCCACTGAAGTCACGGCGATCGTGGTGGCCGACGAGTAGAAAAGCCCGACCCCGGTGCCGAGCACCACCATCCCGGGGATGATCCCGGTCAGCGAACCACCGCCGGAGATCCCCAGCCCGATGAACAGCGCCCCTGCCGCAATGAAGCTGGCGCCGGTGGTCACGATCAGCTTGCCACCCAGCCGGTTGTACAGCGGGCCGGCGATAAATGAAGTCAGAGCGAAAACCGCCATGAACGGCAACAGGCCGAGCCCTGATTCAAAAGCCGAGTAGCCGAATTCTTTCTGCATGTATTGCGGCAGGAAGAAAAGCGTGCCGAAGAAGGTCGCAGATATGCAGAGGATCGCAAAACAGGATGCGCGGAAACCAGTGTTGCTGAATATGTCTTCCGGGACGAGTGCGTGTTCCCCGGAACGCCTTTCGATCATCGCGAATGCGATCAGGAGCATCGCCGAAACGATGATGGCGATGATTATCCGCGGATCCCCCCAGCCGTAGTCAACGACCTGGTCGAGCGCGATCATGAACAGCACCAGCCCGAGCGTGACTGTCGTTATCCCGCCGAAATCGATTTTACGGTCAGCCGTTTCAGGTCTTGGCTGATGGATCAGCAGGTAGACCACGAGGATGGCAAGGAGGGCGATCGGCACGTTGAGAAAAAGGATCCAGCGCCAGCTGAGGAATTCGGTCAGTGCGCCTCCCAGCATCGGTCCGATCGCGTTGCCGATCCCGGCGATTCCGAGGATCAGCCCGCCTGCCAGCCCCGCTTTGTTTTCCGGCAGCAGCGCAAACGTCATTCCAAGTACGGCTGGCCACATCAACGCGCCACCAATGCCCATGAATCCGCGGCAGGCGATCAGCCAGGCTTCCGAAGGCGCGGCGCCGCCGAGCAGGGAGAAGGCCGCGAATATTCCGGCGCCGGCGAAGAACGCTTCACGGCGGCCGAAGAGGTCGGCCAGACGTCCGCCGGTAACGATCAGGACACCGAAAGCCAGCGAGTACGCGTTGACTACCCACTGGATGGTGGTCGTGTTCGCATCGAAGTCCTTCTCAATCGCCGGCACCGCAACGTTCATCGCGGTGATGTCGTTTGCGATCACGAAAACACCCAGTCCCATGGCCGCGAGGGCGAGGATCGTTTTCCGGTCCACGAAATCAGCCTATAGCGGGGTCGGCCCTGAATTCCAGTCCCGGGGCCAATCATGCAAAAGAAAGACAGCGGGCGATTTCTCGCCCGCTGTCAGCACTGCTCCTCGCGGAGCGGGTCCTTCCCTGGCTAAACCTTCTTGGAAGGGGATTCAGATTCAGCGGTGGCAGGCGTTTCGGAGATTCCGGTTTCGATGGCCGGTTTGTCATTGGATTCAGAGATCGAACTCTTGAATTCCTTCAAACCGTTGCCAACGGATTTGCCAAGTTCCGGAAGTCGCTTTGGTCCGAATACGACCAGCGCGATGATGAGGACAATTGCAATCTCAAGTGGGCCGATATTAGGAATCATGTTGGTACTACGGAGGCTGGTCCGGCCCGGATCACTTTGGCAAGCCACCCTCCTCAGCAACCCTCGAGGTTGAGAACTCTCACCTCGACCCTCCCCGGGGGTTCGGGGTCGGTCAGAGCCCCTATGCGGGGCAAAACCCGACCCGGAACGTCATGAGGAAACACCCCCGCGATTCTGGGTCGGTTAAAGCCCTTATATGGGGCCAAAACCGACCCGGAGCTCCTTGGGGAAATTCCCGCATCGGCTCTGGGTCGGTTTCACCGTTCATATGGATGCGAAGTCGACCCGGACCTCCGGGGGCGGCTGGGTTCCGGCCGGGTCCGTTCGCTTCCTCCTGACCGGGACTTGTTGCTCTGCCCCGCACGATTAGTGATCCGATCCTGGCGATGGCGCGTAGATCACACCAACAAGGCATCACAACTAAGTCAATTGGAGGCAACTGTGCCTGAAGTAGAAGACAACACAGAAGTGAGTGCCATCGAGAAGGTGAAGAATGGTTCGGTTTCTCGTCGCAAGCTGCTTTCCGCAGCCGGCGGAACCGTCGCCCTCGGCGCTTTCCTGGCTGCATGCGGAAGCGATGACGACTCCAGTTCAACCAACAGTTCGGACAGCGCATCAACCGGATCCACCGGCTCGACCGGCGGCATGGGTGAAGACGACAGCACCGCGATGTTCGGCGAAGGCGACCTCGGAATCCTGAACTACGCGCTGACCCTCGAATACCTCGAGACAGCGTTTTACGAGGACGTCGTCAAATCAGGACTGTTCAAGGGTTCGAACCTCGAAACCATCAAGCTGTTCGGATCGCAGGAAGCCGATCATGTGATCGCGCTGACTGACGCCGTGAAACAGGCCGGCGGCACGCCCGCCCCGAAGCCGAAAACCGAGTTTCCGTTGAACAACGCGAATCAGGTTCTGAAGCTGGCCTCGACCGTCGAAAACCTCGGCGCCGCGGCTTACCTCGGACAGGCCCCACGCATCAAGAGCCCGGAAGTCCTCGCGGCGGCCCTGTCAATCCATTCGGTCGAAGGCCGTCATGCCGCAGCCCTGAACACGCTGCTCGGCAAGACGATCGTGCCGGACGGACCGTTCGCTCGACCTGCCGAAGCCGGCATGGTCCTGAACGCCGTCCAGCCTTTCATCGTCTGAAACCTGGACACAGGTAAGGAGATACAAAAATGAATGAACTGAAAACAGCAACTGACGAAATGGTCCATCCGGAACTGGCTGAAGTCGAATTTGACGGTCAGGAAAGAAGTGACTTCCTGCTCAAGGGAGCCATGGCAGCCGGCGCGATCTTCGGACTGGGTGCGATCAGCCCCTTCGTCCGCAACGCGGTGGCCAAGTCCGACATGGAAGACATCGAGATCCTCAACTACGCCCTGACTCTCGAATATCTGGAGTCGGCTTTCTACCAGGAAGCCAAATCCAGGGTAAAAGGCAGCAGCGACCTGATGGAACTCATCAACCTGCTTTCGAAAGACGAAGACGCCCACGTGAAGGCCCTCGAAGGAACCATCAAGACACTCGGCGGAAAGCCAGTCAAGGCACCGAAGGTTTCTTTCCCGTACACCGACACGGCCAGCTTCGTGAAGCTCGCGACCACGATCGAAGACACCGGGGTCAGCGCCTACAACGGCGCCGCACCGATGATCAAGTCGAAGGATGTCCTGACTGCCGCTGGCAGCATCGTCCAGGTCGAAGCCCGTCACGCAGCCGCCATGGGACTCCAGAACGGCACCTCGCCGGCACCGGATGCATTCGATCCGAGCCTCACCGAGAAGCAGGTTCTGAAAGCGGTCACCCCCTTCCTGGTCAACTGACCGGGAGCTGAGGGCGACGGGTGACTCCAACCTCCATCCGTCGCGATCTGACGATCGAGGACACGTCGGTTCCCACGGCCGACGTGTCCTTCCTCGATACTCACAGGAGAAATGAAAAACCAATGAAGACGATCACTCCCCAAATGGCCGAAAAGCTGGACGATGAGCAACTGCTCACCCTTGTCGGCACTCGGGACCAAATTGCCTTCGAAGCGTTCTACGACCGGTTCGAACGCAGGGCCTTCTCCCTCGCTTACCGGGTGCTCGGCGAACGCAGCGCCGCTGAAGACACAGTCCAGGAAGCGTTCCTTTCGATCTGGAAGAGCGGCGAACGTTATGACCAGTCCCGCGGAAGCGCCGGAGCCTGGGCCCTCGGTATCGTGCGTAACCGCGCGATCGACACTTTGAGAAGCAAAGCAAGCCGCACCCCCACACTTGATTCCGATGACGATGGCGTCCTCGAAAGCCGGGCGTCGCTCGACCGGACCGACGAGCAGGCGATCGAGAAAGAGACACAGCGTGAAGTCCGCGCGGTGATCTCGGACCTTCCCGAAAAACAGTCCAAGGTGATCAACCTTGCTTTCTTCGGAGGTTTCAGCCAGTCGGAAATATCATCGATGCTCGACCTGCCACTGGGTACCGTTAAAGGACGGATGCGGCTAGGGCTCGAAAAAATACGAGGTGGACTTACAGAAGAAGGGCAGGTGAAAGCATGAGCCCACGAAGCCATGAAACCTGGAAGGACGAGCTTCCTTCATACCTCCTCGGGGCCCTGAGTCCCGGTGAGCGTGCGGATCTCGAGTACCACCTTGGCGGATGCGCCGAATGTCAGGCAGAACTTCGCTGGCTCGAGCCAGCCCGGGAGACGCTGGTCAGTCAGGTCGAGCAGGTCGAGCCTTCGCCGAATCTGAAGAAGAACCTGATGGCCGCAGTTGCGGCAGATCTCGAGGAGAACCCCGCTCTGGAACCGGAACCGGCGGAAGCTCATGTCACCGAACCTGTGACTCCGAGGGAACGTCAGGAAAACGCTTTCAAACCGCGCCGGCAGTCCTGGTTCAGCCAGTTGCTGCGCCCGGCAGTCGTCGGATCACTTGCTGTGGTTCTCTTCGCCGGAGTGATCGTCGGCTACGGCCTGAATGGCGGCGATGGTGGCAATAGCGAACCGGTAGTGGCCCAGCGGGTAATCCCCGGGCAGTCGAACGTTGGCAACGCTGACGCGACCATGGTGGTCTCCGGCAAATCCGGCACGCTGAGCGTTGCCCATCTGCCCAAGATCGATGACGACGAGGTCTATCAGGCCTGGATCCAGAAGGGTCAGAAAATAGAAGCGACCGACTCGCTCTTTACGCCGAGCCGGGATGGCACTGCGACTGCCAGCATCCCGGACCTGAACGGGGTTGATGTGGTGATGGTCAGCGTCGAGCCGAAGGGCGGCAGCCAGCAGCCCACCTCCCCTCCGATCATCACTATCGAAACAACCTGATTGGCGTCTGGGCCGGGCTTTAGATTCTCCGAATCGAAAGCCCGGCCCAGCTCTTTCGTCGACCTCGGCACCAGTGCGGTTCAGGAGGTTGCCTCAATAGGTCTAAGCTGGACCAATGAGCAATACCGAGCAGGACGGCGAATCGATCACCGCTGAAGGCATTCTGGCCCTTGAGGCCGAAATCGCAGACCTTGAAGGCCCTGCCCGTGAGGAAATTTCCCGTCGTCTGCGGGTCGCCAGCGATATGGGTGACCTGAAAGAGAATGCCGAGTACCACATCGCCAAGGAAGATCAGGCGCATCTGGAGACAACCATCAAGCGTTTGCGTCAGCGTCTCGTGAACGCGGTGGTGGTCGATGTTGACCAGAGCAGCGACACTTTCAGTTTCGGCAAAACAGCCGAGATCACCGACAGTTTCGGCAAGCGCCACGCCTGGACCCTGGTCGGCTCGACCGAAGCGAACATCGGCGAGGGCAGGCTTTCCGCTGAATCTCCTGTGGGCCAGGCTTTGCGAAACCAGCCGGTAGGTTCGGAGATCGCGGTGGTGACCCCTAAAGGTGAGCGTATGTTCAAGATCGAGAAACTGGTCTGAGCCGAGCTGCCCGCTGCCTTATGCTGGAGCCAATGTCCAGCAAGAAAAAGTCCAGCAAAACCGCCAAGGCGGGAATGGCCGCCGGCATCGCAGCCCGGGGATTCAACTATGCGAAGCGGGTGGATTGGCCGGCAGTGTGGCTGCGGGCGCAATGGCTCAGCCATCACACAAAACGCCTGTACAACAATCTTTCCGAAGCCGAACGCAAAGAATTCATGGATCTGGTTGTGCCGACCAAGGACAAACGGATCGTGCCGAAAGCGGACCGTAGCCGGGTGACCGAGCTCGTCACGAAGGCTTTCACGGGCGGATCCGGCAGCAGCTGACAGTACCGGCTCTGGTGTTCGCTGCCGGGTTACACGAAGCTGGGAATGAAAGCGAAACTCCGCGTTCTGAGGTAGCTACGACCGATACCAAAGCCGCCGCGAACCTAAACTGGAAGGGTGCTGGCCTTCCGTAACAGATTCGATTCGTGAACCCCTGGAAGAAGAGCCGGGGAATCGGCCTGCTGGCGGCGGTCTCCATCGCCGTCGTTGTTGCCTACTTTTTCTGCGTGGTAACCGGCTTTTGCAGCAGTTTTGCCGAGGACTGGATCGTGCCGATGATGTTCCTGGCACTAGTCGCATTGACTGCGGTCACGGCCAGACACGAACTCAGCCTCGATCGTCCGGACCGCTCGGCATGGGGCCTGATCTTTCTTGGACTGGGATTCTGGTCACTCGGAGTGCTGATCCGGGGCGCGCTTTACGCGGGCCTTGACGAGCGGCCCGTTCCGGCCGGTGTGGATATCCTTTTTCTGCTCTTTTATCCCGCGATGTTCGTGGGACTTCAATTGCTGATCAGAACCAGGATCCGCAGCTACACCAAGATCCCATGGATCGACGGATTGACCGGGGCGCTGGCGATGGCAGCGATCGCCGGAGCGTTCATCGTCGACCCGATTAACACCCATTCCGATGGTGGCCTGGGGGCGACCATCACCCTGCTGGCGTATCCGATCGGTGACCTGATCCTGATCTGGCTGGTTGCCACCATGTTTTCGATCCGGGGCTGGCAGCGCGATGGACCTTGGCTGCCTTTGGGCCTTGGCCTGGTTCTATTCGCCGCCGCCGACACCCTTTTTGCCGTGATCGGACCTTCTGACTCCCAGGCACTCCAGTTGCTGACCCCCGTTTGGCTGATTGGTTTCCTGCTGATCAACGTGGCAGCCTGGAGAAACACCGACGAAGAACCTGAAACATCCGCCGAACCGCGGCATCTTTTCCTGCCTTTCCTCTTTTCGGTGCTTGCCATAGGCGTAATTCTTGATGATCAGTTCGAGGATCTGCCCGAGGTTTCGGTGTTTCTTGCCGTCGCCGTGCTGGTCATGGTCAGCCTGAGGATGCTGGCAACGAATCGGGAATCGAAGCGTCTAGCCATAACCAAGGTCCAGGCGGTAACTGATGACCTCACTGGACTCAGTAACCGGAGGGCAACCGTCGCTCTGCTCGACGAGATCACCGCGATGTCAAAGGCCGGGACCGTCAATGCCGGAACTCTGCTGATCGACATCGACGATTTCAAGGCTTTGAATGACGCGCTTGGTCAAACCACGGGCGACTTGATCATTTCCTCCACCGGACGCCTGATCGACAAGGCTGTCGATGGCCGGGGCCTGACCGCCAGGCTCGGTGGCGACGAATTCATCGTGGTCGTATCGGACGGCGCTGACGCCGGTTTGCTCGCCGACCTCGCCACCGACATCACCGCTGCCCTCGCCGACCCGTTGCGCCTGGAGGGCATAGATGTCCACGTCGACGCCAGCATCGGTGGGGCTCTTCTGCCATCGCAGGCAGCTGATGGCACGGAACTCATCAGTTGCGCCGATGCCGCGATGCGAATAGCGAAGGACCGGGAAGCCAAATACTCGCTCTACGAAGATCACGGCAGCGACGACCCGCGCGAACGGCTACAGCTGCTCGAAGACCTCCGGGTTGACATCGATCAGGGTGGGCTGGTTGTCCACTTTCAGCCGAAATTGAGCTTGGACAAACTGCAACTATCCGGGGTCGAGGCCCTGCTCCGATGGCAGCACGGCGACCGAGGACTCATGCGGCCCGGTCAATTTCTGCATCTGGCCGAACGGGCGCACTTGATGCGGCCGATCGCACGAGAGGTGCTCAGACAGTCAATCGCAGCGCAGTCGAAATGGAAAGAGGCCGGATTCGAGTTGAATGTGGCAGTCAACCTGGCTGCATCCAATCTGGTCGACCAGAGCTTGCCAACGATGGTTGCGGGCGAATTTTCGACCCATGGATGCAATCCGGCGGACTTCACTTTCGAAGTGAACGAAAACGTCGTCATGTCCGGGATCGGACCTTCTCTTGAAGTCCTCGATCAGTTGCGTCAACTCGGCTGCAGAATCTCGCTCGATGATTTCGGTGCCGGAACCACTTCGCTGGTTCATCTGCGCGACCTGCCGGTCGACGAAGTCAAGCTGGATCGCACCTTCATTCAACAGATCCTGTCGAGCGACGCCGACCGTGACATCGTCGATGCCCTGGTGCTTCTGGCGAAAAAGCTTGGCCTGACCGTAGTCGCGGAAGGGGTCGAGCTACCGGACACAATCAGGTTCCTCACCGGAATCGGCTGCGACTACCTGCAGGGGCACGTTGCGGCCCCCGCCATGCCTGCTGACGAACTCACTCGCTGGATCGAGCGGACTCTGCCGGGTCTGCGCGACGACTATTTCCGCTGATCAGCGATCGGCTCCAGATGCACCCCGAACCCCTATTCGGGATCAGGGTACTCCTGCCCGGGCCAGGCACCCGTGTATTTGGAGAAGCCCAGCCGGGCGTTGTGATCAACCACTCCACGGACCAGTGTGAAGATCGCTCCTTCGAGCAGCAACGCAACCACGAACTTGCCCCGGGACCCCAGTTCACGGTGTTCCGCGTCCGGCGGCTCCTGATCATCGATCTTGGTCCAGACGGTTTCGAAAGCCTTCTTTGCGATGAGTCCGGCAGCGAGACCGGCAAGGATCCCAACCGGTTTGAATAGAAAGTTCATGTAGGTGATGTTCCCGCTTGACGGACCAGCCAAACCGTCCGGGAAGAACAAAGGGCCCTCCTTGCGGAGGGCCCTTTGCTGTCCGGATCACGGCACATGGCCGTTGGGATTCCGTCGAGCTACTTCTTCTTGACGACGGTGATGGTTCTCTTCTTCGTGACCTGACCACCCTCGGTCGAACTGAACTTGATGGTTGCTTTCACCTTCAGCTTGCCCTTCTTACGAAGGACCTTTCGGTACTTCGCTTTGGGTTTGACAACCAGCTTGATCGTCTTCGCTTTGCCCGGCTTCTTCACCGTGTTGACGACCTTCGACCCGGTGACGGAAATGATGCCACCACTGTTGACCTTGGCCGAGAGGTAGACCACACCACTCTTCTTGGTCACCTTGCCGAAAGTCACCTTGGGGGTGAATTCGATCGGCGGGGTGGTGTCACCGGTCGGTCCAGTCGGAGTGGTCTCTCCGGTCGGTCCGGTCGGGCTGGTCGGTCCAGTCGGACCAGTCGGACCCACCGCTTCAGCCACGGAAACCGTGACGTTGCCTGTGGTCGTGACCTGTCCGGACGAGTCGGTCACCAATGCGGTGAGAACCAACTCACGTCCGGCATCCTCGGCATCCGGTGTCCAGCTGAACTCGTACGGAGCAACTCCGGACTTGCCGGCCAGTTCACCATCCACCACGAACATCACCGATTCGACCGCGAAGTCGTCGGCAGCTCTCACGATTGGTGTGAGCTCCTCTCCGACTTCGAGTTCGGTGTCATCCACCGGGTCGATGATCGCCCCGGTCGGAGCTTCATCAACGAGCGCTCCAACTCCGGTCGGCACGGTGGCCGGTACGGAGGTCAAGCGGCTGCCGGTGCTCACGGTCGCGACGCTCAATGCGTCAACGCCAGAGATTCCTTCAACCGCAGTGGTCGGGGAACTGGGTCCGGACACCGGAGCCGAAGGGCCCCAGTAGTTGCCCGTGGCCAGCGCCACCGTAGGTACGCCGACTTCGCTTTCACGGACGCCGGTGTTGTCGGCGTTCGCATTGAACAGCGCGTAACCGTTTCCGGTGATCACGTTGCCCGATGCGAACCAGGAACCGGCAACTTCGGTCGCTGCGTCAGTCAGCAGGATGCCGACCGACTGGCGCTGGTCAGGATTGAAGAAGTTGCCGGTGATCCGGCTTCCCTTCACAAATCCTTTGGCGCCACTGGCGAACTTGATGCCGGTCTGCGGGATCAGGCTGCTCGAGCCCTTGCCCCTGACCACTGTGTTCTCGACGTATCCAACCGACTTGATTCCGGTACGGACCGAGTTGTCAGCCGATCCGTCCGTTCCCCTGGCGCCGTCAATCAGGATGCCACCAGACTGGTAGCCGGTGACAACGCTGTTCTCGACCGTGACTTCATTTTCGACCGTTCCGGGGCCATCGCCCAGGATGCTCACGGTCTTGATGACGCCCCAGCCGTGAGGCTGGTCAGCCAGCTCCTGAGCAGTGCTGGCCCGGGTCATCGGGCCAATCACGCTTTCGGAGATGCGGCCGGCGGCGTTGAAGTACGCAACACCCGCCTCGGCATAGGTGCTGCCCGAGGTGACTGTCACACCGGAGATGTCAACGAAATGCTCGTTGGTATCGGTCGAACCCAGTGACTGCCTGGAGATGGTGATGACGTTGCCGCCACCGTCCCTCAGGTAAGGCACCGCACCGGCCAGCGAATCACCGATTGCCGGGTCGGGCATGATCGTGACCTTCGAAGCACCCGCACCCTTGATCTTCAGGGGCTTGTTGATGGTCAGGCCGTTCATCGACCCGGTTGCGATCGGGTTGGCGGCATGGTAGGTCGGAGCCGATGACTCCTTGTACACACCGGCGCAAACCACGATGGTGTCCCAGGGTGACGCGTAGTCGATGGCCGACTGGATCGAACTGAAGTTCGCCGCCGGACATTCAACGCCGTCGTCATCCACGAGCCAGGTCGTGTTCGAGTTCTGCTTGCCAGTCGTATCGACCAGCTTGAGGTTGCCCGGTGAACGGTCATACTCCGCCAGTTCAACTGCCGGATCGGGACCAGTTGCCGGCGGACCGGATCCAGCTCCCGCATTCGGCGTGACGCCGTCAGACAGAACCAGCGGCTCCGAATCGGCTTCCTGGAAGCGGACATCCGCCACCTGGATCGAGCCGGACTGCGGGGTTCCATCTTCACCGAAGCGGAACTCGAGCTCATCCAGAGAACTGATGTCCACACCCTGTGCCTCAAAAACGCTGAGGGGGACGCGGATCTGGTCGAGCACGATGTGCATCCGTGCGGTGCTGCTGCCGGTCGACTGGTGGAGCGCATTGCCCCAGTCCTCGTTGCCGGCGTGAACCGTTCCTTCGTTGCCGTCGGTATCTACCAGGGCGATGATGAAGTCCTGAGTGGTGAGCTCGGGATTCCATTCAGCGTCCGTACCGGTTCGTTCCGGGTTGCGGGTGTCAAAGAAGTTGACGTCCGCACCCATCGTGAGTGACTTCAAACCACTCATGTCGCTCGAAGCAGCCGGGATGTCTGCCGTCAGCTTCGCGTCCTGGTCGGCTTCCCATGCGAGCGAAAGCTGCCGCCCGTACGAGTGGTTGACCGGGGCGTTTTCTCGGATGCCATTCTGACCGCCGAGTTCTGCCTTGCCTGGCAGGGGGCATGCCTTCGCACCGGTCGGCTGGGTCGAAAGACCAAGCTGTGAATTGGCAAAGTGGTCCGGTTCGGGGTTACACCAGTCATAGCCTCCGGCGGTCTTCGACGGATATGGGGAAACTCCGCCGTTGTCCACATACGGGTTGGCGAAACCACTGCCGGAGAGCTTTCCTCCGAGGGAGTTGAGTCCCAGCGGATTCTGGATTTCCGGCCGGATCACGTCGACCCGTTCATCGGGTGCCGCGAAGTAACTGGTCGAGACCCGCTCCTTGCAAGCCATTCTCGTTCCGGTGGTGCTTGTCGGACAGGCCGATTCAGGTATCTGAAGGTGACCTTCTTCAACACTGAGTTCACCGGTCATGTACGGATCGAGAGCACCTTCACCACCGACGTAACGGCGGAAGAAAGCGTTCATTGTGGCCAGGCCGATTTTCTCCTGGTCGCCCATGCGGGCCGGGTCACCTGAGATACGGGTATTGACTTCCGGATTGTTCTTTTCCGAGTTGTCAATGACGTAATTCTCGGCGGCGGCGGAACCGGCGGAACCACTGAGCCGGGTGTTGTTCGGCTGGTTGATCCGGCAGGCAGCGTCCGAGCCTGACCCGGCATCTTCACCGTCTGCGAACCAGACCGTGTTGTACCAGTTGTGAATTGCGCCGAGCTGCGATGAAAGAACCCTTGGAAACGGGTCATCGCCCTTGATGTACTGGCTGCGCTCGTAGAAGCGGGCACCCTGGAGGTTGGAGACGTCGCCGTCGCACCAGGGCAGAACACTCATGTAGGGCATGCCGTACGGAGCTTTGCGTTCATAGTCAACTGGTGCCAGTGAAATTACTGCGCGGAGCGGGTAGCGGGCACCGGGTGCGGTACGGGTCCGGTTGTAGTCGATGAAGCTGGTGACAGCATCACCGCCACGGGAGTGACCCATGAGGCCGATCCGTGTCATGTCCAGCGTGCCTTCGAGTGTCGTGCCGATGTTGGCGTCCGCCGTCACCGGAATTCCCCCGGGTTCGTTGGCCACGGTGAGCTGGTCGAGGACCGCAGCGATGAGCAGACGGCGCTGATGCATGCCTTTGCCCTTGTTGGTGTCCTGGCGCAACATGAGCTGATCCTGGTCTACGGAAAAGACCGTGTAACCCCATGAAGCGAGGTTTTCACCCATGAATGCGTAACCGGCATCGTTGCGTTTGTAGACCGCACATTCGGCCGTGGAGGAAGATGTTCCTGAGTCGCACGACGAATGGTTGCCGTGCACGATGACGATTACCGGTGAAGCTTCCACCCGGTCGGTCGGCCGGTACATCGATCCACGCACCTGCAGCGTGATCGACCCGGCGGAACCGGTTGAAGTGGCCGCACCACCCGAGGAGTTTGGCTCCTGGATCGTGGTCGTTCCCAGCAGCACCTGCTGCATTGAATCGATTGCGTAGTCGCCGCGGTCCAGGACATCGGGCGGGGCTGCGCCTGCCGACGCCGGAACAGCCAGCGTGGCAAGCACGATGAGAGGCAAGAGGACGAGGGATCGCCACCTGCCGGAGGGTATTTTCTGCACGAAGCACTCCAGTGTGTTGAGGGGATGAGGGGTGAAGAGATGAGCGGTACTCACCGTTGTGAACACAGGTCCCGCCTGCGGACGCAATCAGCAAGAGGCAACCTAGATCCAGGATGCGGACGGGTCTCTGGACCGGGGGACAATGTTTCTGCCCACGCCCTTGTACTTCGGTTTCGGCGGGGAGCGTTTTGTCCGATGCCGTCGTTTCGTAGCATTGGACGTGATGCCGGATTCCCCAACACCCAAGCCCGTTCGCAAGCCGATTCTGACAACGGTGGTCAGCGCTACCCCGCTTACCTCCCACATGATCCGGATCGTCGTCACGGGCGAAGGCCTTCGGGACTTCCCGGTTGGCCAGCACACCGACCACTACGTGAAACTTCAGTTCCCGCCCCCCGGTGCGCCGTATGAGGTGCCTTTCGATCCGGCGGAGATCAAGGCAGACCAGCCCCGGGGGATGTTGCCCCGGCAGCGGACCTATTCAGTGCGTGCGTGGGATGCGGATAGCAGGGAGCTCACTATTGACTTCATCCACCATGGCGACACCGGCCTCGCGGGCCCGTGGGCGGCCCGGGCCAGGCCCGGAGACCACCTGCAGCTGGTCGGGCCGGGTGGCGACTACACGCCTGACCCCGAAGCAGACTGGCACCTTTTCGTGGGTGACGAGGCAGCCATCCCGGCGATTACCGTTTCACTTGGAAGGATTCCGGAAGGCGTCACGGCCAACGTCTTTCTTGAAGTCGAGGACGAATCTGAAGTACTCGAAATCACCAGTCCGGGAAACCTCAACCTGACTTGGCTCTACCGGAACGGCTCACCCCATGACCAGGGCAGCCTGCTGCTGGACGCGATCAGCGAACTCGTGTTTCCCGAAGGCCGGGTTCATGCTTTCGTGCACGGCGAAGCCGGCATGGTCAGGGAACTTCGCAAGCACCTGCTGCTTGAGCGCGGGATCGAAAAGTCAGATCTTTCGGCGACCGGCTACTGGAAATACTCACGCACCGAAGAAGGATGGCGTGAAGACAAGCCCGAATGGAAACGCCAGGCCGAACTGGACGTCACTGCCGGCTAGGTTCGTTCAGCGGCTTTCCGGGCCTGGCGTTCCGGCGCGATTCGCACCACCTTTTTTGCGAGGCCGATCTTCTCCAGAGACCAGATCACCCAGGCCGACGGGTCGAGCTGCCATTTCTTCAATCCGTGCTCGGCCGAACGCGGAAACGCATGATGGTTGTTGTGCCAGGCCTCCCCGAATGAAGGAAGGGCGAGCCAGAAAACGTTGGTTGATTTGTCGTCAGTCTCGAACTGCCGGGTGCCGAGGAAATGACAGATCGAGTTGATGCTCCAGGTGATGTGATGGACGAAGAAGATCCGGACGAGTCCACCCCAGAGTAATCCCGTTGCCGCTCCGGCCAGGGTGCCACTGACCAGGTATCCGGCCAGGGTCGGAATCGCGAGGCTGAGCAGCAGGAACCATAGAAAATTGCGGCTGATGAACTGCATCCCGGGATCTTCGTACAGATCGCGCGCGTACTTCTGCTCGTCGGCCCGGCCGTGTTCGCTCATCGACCAGCCGATATGGGCATGCCAGAGTCCACCGAAGACTCCCTTCAGTCCGTCCCCGTGTCCTACATGCGGGCTGTGTGGGTCACCAGGTTTGTCGGTGTGGGCATGATGTTTGCGGTGGTCAGCCACCCAGGTATTCACCGGGCCCTGAACTGACATCGAGCCGAGGACAGCGAAGGTGTATTCGACCCACTTGGGGGTCTGGAACGAACGGTGGGTCAGCAGCCGGTGAAATCCAACCGTGATCGCAAGGCCGGTGATCAGGTACATCACGAGGGCGATGGTCAGGTCCGCCGGGGTAACTATCCGGTTCCAGAACAGCACTATCGCGGCCAGGGTCGCCGCGAAAGGCAGGATGATCGCGACCATGTTGCCGATCTTGTCGACCGTCGGCATCTCCGGCATTTGGTCAGGAGCTGTCTGCTTCCGGGGCGGCGTTGCGGCAGCGGGGAGCTGACTGGTTTCCATCAAGACACAGTATTTGTGTTTTTACCCAGAATTTCCGTAGTTCTTCAACATATCCGTACCATTTGTTATAAGACTGTTTATAACTTCTTCAGTTTTAGAACCCTGGCGCAGCCTTTCTCCCGACGTCGCCGATGTGATTGATCCGGAATGGTCCGGAATCGCTGGTGAAATCGTCGAGACGATCGGGCAGGAGATACCGGAATACGCAAGGCCACTCGAGGGCAACTTTGGCCGGGGAGTCCACCTCGGAGTCAGAGAAGCGCTCCACCAGTTCTCCGGCCTGATCCGTGACCCCGACGCCGACCGTCGATCAAGCCGGGAGGTATACGTCTCGCTGGGCCGGGGAGAGTTCAACAACGGCCGCACCCTCGATGCACTCCAGGCCGCTTACCGAATCGGCGCCCGGATCGCCTGGCGAAGAATCGCTGCCGCATCGCTGGCCTCGTCGCTGGATGGAAAAACCCTCAGCCTTCTTGCTGAATCGATCTTCGTCTACATCAACGAACTAGCCGCAGACTCCACCGAAGGGTACGCCGACGCGCAGTCCGAGCAGCAGGGCCAACGCCTGCGCCGGGAACGCCAATTGGTAATCGCGATGCTTCGAACTCCCCCGGTTTCGAGCGAAGAACTCAAATCACTCGGCAATACCGCTGGCTGGCGGGTACCGAACAGAATCGCAACCTTGATTTGCCACGACCGCGACCTGGCCGAGATCACTCGAGTCCTCCCCATCGACGTGATCTCGGCCCCGGTCGACGGCCTTGGCTGTATTGCCGTGCCGGACGCCAACGGACCCGGTCGCCTGAAACAGTTGCGCGAAGCGGTCGGGAACCGCACTGCGACCATCGGCAGTGATGTGGCTCCGACCAGGCTCCGGGACTCATGGCATCTGGCCCGAACCGCATTCGAGGCCTCCGATTCCGGCCGGCTCAGGTCGGACGGCCTGATCCGAGCCGAAGATCACCTGGTCGAGTTGACCTTCTTCGAGAGCCGTGACCTGATCGCGCGAATCGGTGACCGTTGCCTCGAACCGCTGACCGCCCTTACCCCGAAATCACGGACCCGGATGGTCAGTACCGCCGCGGCGTTCATCGAACAGCAGGGTAACGCCGCCGAAATGGCGAGGGTGCTCCATATTCATCCCCAGACTGCCCGCTATCGGGTGGCTCGTCTGCGTGAACTGTTTGGCGAAAAGCTGGACGATCCCGAATCACGTTTCGAGATCGAACTTTCGCTTCGCGCCGCGGAGTTCAGTCCGCCCGACAGCTAAAACAACGGGGCGCCGACCGTGCCTGGCCTTGCCCCGCGTCAGGTCGGTCGATGACTAGTCCGGATCATCAACTGGCAGAGAGGTACTTTCGGTTTCCGGCACCGGATGCCTGGTGATCGCCGGTGTCCTGCCGGTGTTCGAATATTGCCAGCGGGATCTTCGGCCGAACACCGGTAACTGATCAACCCGATCGTCCTTCCTGACCAGGAAGAAACAGGTCAAAGCACCGAGCAACGCGATGAACGCCGTTGAATAGAAGACCCATTCGTAGCCAATGACGTGGCTCTGTATCACGTCGTCAAAAGCCACCCGGATCGTCTTGTCCTGTCGGCTCACATCGATCTGGTCGAGTCCACGCTGCTCGATTTCGAGGATGAACCCTTTCCACTCCGTCGTTTCCGCCTGGGTTACGACAAATCCCTTGCGCTCAAGTGCCTCATTGGTGTGGTTGACCGAGATCCCGATCAGGATCGCCGAAAGCAGGGCTATCCCGAACGCACCGCCCAGCTGTTCCATCGTGTTGATCACCCCGGCCGCCTGTCCCTGGTCATCATCCGAAACGGCACCGAGGCCGGTCGGATCGTTCGCGGTGAGAACCACCCCCAGCCCGATTCCCTGAAGGATCAGGCCAGGAAGCAGCCAGACGTACTCCTGGTGATGGACCGCCAGGGCAAACGCGATACCCGAGGCAGCGAGCGCCAGGAAGCCGAACACCAGCGGCTGGCGCCCGCCCTTCAGATCGAACCATTTGCCGGCCAGGGGGCCGGCAATGATTATCGGAACGGTCGCCGGGATCAGCGCGAGGCCGGCAACGAACGGAGAAAACCCGATCATCATGAGCAGGAAGTACGGCAGGAGGTAAGCGGTTCCGAGTTCGATCATCCCGGCCAGGAACTGGGAAATGTTCGCGGCTAGAAAGTTCATGTGCCGGAAGAGCCGGAACTCGATCATCGGGTTTTTAACCTTGTTCTCGATTACGACGAAAGCTACGAAAGCGACCAACGACATCACGAAAGAACCGACCACCTGAGGATCAGACCATCCGAGCGACTGGCCTTGACCCAGCCCGAAAACAAGGCCGGCAATCCCCATGCTGAAAGTGATTACCCCGGCCGGGTCGAGGTTCCGGCTGGCGCCTTTCTTGGGAGAAAGCTGCGGGCAGGCGCGCAGGGTGAGCATTACGCAAACAGCCGCCAGCGGCACGTTCACCAGAAATACGAGCCGCCAGTCGATACTGGAGAGACCACCACCGATCACTGGACCAAGAGCAGCCGCAAACGCGGCGAAACCAGCCAGCAACCCGAGCGCCCGGCCGCGTTCCGCGTCGGGAAAAACCGAACTGACTATCGCCACTGCCGTCGGCATCATCAGGGCGGCCCCGGCACCCTGGATCGCCCGGGCGGCGATCATCCAGGGCAGGTCCTGGGCGAATCCGGCGAAAGCCGAAGCGATGCTGAAAATCAAGGCGCCGGCGAGGAAAACCCGGCGCAACCCGAAGAGGTCACCGAGCCTGCCACCCAGGACCATGAAAGCGGCCAGAGGAAGCATGTTCGCGGTCAAGACCCATTGTCCGTCGGAGATCGGCCCGTTGAGGTCGGACATCGCCTCGGGAATCGCCAGCGGCACCGAGGTCTGGTCCACAAGGATCATGCCGCTGGACAGCGTCATCGCGATCAGGGTGAGCCAGCGTTTGCGTTTCAGGGTCTCTTCAGACGGCTCCATCCTCGCGAATCATATGCTCAGCCAGTTTTGCCGCAGGAGCGAAATCCGTATGAACGGGCCATTTCAAGCGCGGCGGCCATCGGTTCCGGTTCGGCGAGCACCGAACCGGGGTCATCCTGAATGGTCTTGAGTCCTTCATCCATCGCATTCCAGATCTCGTTCACGGCTTCTTCGCCCCCTTCCGGCGGTGTCAAAGCACGCAGATCCTGGATCTGGGCGGCAAGCAACGGAGCTGTATCCGAAATCGTGAAGGCCAGGACTTCTTCTTCGGTCGGCGCCTGATTCCCGAAAGTTGCCTGGATCTGGTCCTGCAGATCCAGCAGGCCCGCGGCACAGATCCTGTCTGCCTTGGCGATGAACGCATCGTTGGTCAACGGCGGTGGACCCTCCTCCCCATCGCCACAGCCGGAAACGAGGATCGTTACCGCGGCAAGGCAGACCAGCGGAATTAAGCGAATCGCAGCTATTCAGCGGCCCTCGAAAGTCGCTTTGCCTGGACCCTCCGCAAGGAAAGTATCGACCGCGTTGATCAGGTCTTCACTGGCAAAAAGGTCAGCCGCTTCGCGACGGGTAACCCGGTCCGCGGCAGGCACGCCACCTTCGACGTAGGCCCGCAGGATCCGTTTGGTCATCACATGGGCTCTGGTCGGTCCGTTGGCCAGCGTGGTTGCGACCCTGAGCGCTTCCGCTTCGAGTTCGTCATCCGGCACCACGGTGTTGACGACGTTCCATCGCTCGAGCGTGGCGGCGTCGAAAAGGTCCCCGGTCATCACGAGTTGTTTCGCCCGGCCGGATCCTGCCCTTTCCGCCAATCGCTGGGGCCCGCCCATCGACGGGGTCAAACCGACGACTTTTTCGACGAGCCCGAACTTCGCTGATTCGCCAGCAATGATCAGGTCGCAGCCGAGGGACATCTCGAACGCTGCGGTGAGGGTCAGGCCGTGAGCGGAAAACACAACCGGAAGTGGCAGCGATTCGATGCGGTCGATCATGCCAAGCAGATCCCGCCACAAATCAGAGCCCTGGGTAGGAGTCAAACCCTTGAATTCCTGGACGTTCACACCGCCGGAAACGACCCGACCTTCAGCCCGGATCAGCAGTGCCCGCGGCGGCCCGGCTTCGATTTCGTCAAACGCCTGCTTCAGTTCGCCAATCAGCCGGGAGTCGAAAAGGTTGAGCGGCGGACTGTCGATCGTGATTGTCGCCAGCGGCCCGTCTCTCTCAACACGAAGAAGTTCCATGGGGCGACGCTACAACTCAGGCAGCCCGGATGCTTTCCAGGAGGCGCCGCAAACCGGAGGTGAAGAGCATCTCGTCGCGGAGAGGATCCAGTACCGACAGGTCCGTGATTCGGTCGATCGCTTCCCTCGTTTCAGGCCTTGACCGGCTCATCGATTCGGGAACTGTTTCCGAACGGACCTTTTCGATCCGTCCCGGTTCGATATCGCTGATTTCCAGGGCGGCATTCGCGGCCAGGCGATTGGCAGCGAAAAGCGAGTTGCCAAAGGTATATGTGCTGTATGAGTAGAACGCCTCGGCGGCGGACTCGCCGAAGAGACCCAGACGTTCGAAAGCGTTGGCCATGATCGAGAGGGTTCCTGCCGAAAGCTCGTCTGATTCCGGGCTAGCCGCCATGTAGGGGGCGATCCTGAAGTGTTTGCAGAAAGCCCGGCGGGTCTCGAACGCTGTTGCCATCAGGAATTCCACTGGGTCAGCCTCGAAGGGGTCACCGACCTGTTCGTAGACGTTCGCAAGAATCTCCGCGAATACGATTGCGGTTGCTTCCTGGACGATCTGTGCCCTTGAATCGAAGTGGTGATAGATCGCCGATGGGGTCACCCCCAGAACTTTCGCGAGCTGGCGAATGCTGGGGTCGCCACCCTCGTCGAAAAGACGCAGGGTTTCCTGAGCGATCTCGGATCTGTCCAGATGGGTGCTGCGACCTTCAGCTAGTCGTGTCATTTACTCATCTCTCGAATAGCAGTACCAATTGTGCCTGATTTCAAACTTCGGGCAACCCGATCATTTCTAACTGAAACTTCCCGTTTTCCCCCATGAACCCCAGGTCAAACATGCCGTCGACTCCTCTGCCCGGAACAGCTCAAACTCCCGGTTCGCAGGGCAGGCGACCGCTCTGGACTGCCTTCTCCAGCGCTTCGAAGTCCCGTTCCGCCTGATCGGCGTAGTCACGACACCAGCTCGCTACCGCAACATCAAAGGTGTCAGAACGACCCAGGTACCCCGGGATGGCTGCCCATCCCGTGCTCTGGCTGTGGGCGCGAGCCAGAAGACGGGCGCAGATCCGACCGTAATTCTCGAACTGCTGGGGACTCAGCGAATCGAGGTCGACCGAGCCTTTCATGTCGCGGAACTGACGGGCGTAATAATCAACTCCGCGCACGCCGCTGATCCATCCGAGGAAAGGATCCGATGCGGCCTGCAGGACCTGCTGGGTTGAAACCACCCGAAACCCCTGGCGTCCGGAGTCCTTGTCACCAAGGCCCGACAGCGGGACCGGCGGAATCTTGCCGTGCGTCTCCAGAACCGAGCGCTGGGCTTCTTTCAACTGGATGAAAAGGACTTCCTGCTGAGGTCCTTCCATCAACAGGATCAAACACCGGGTGCCGACGCTTCCTACCCCGACGACCCGCATCGCGTAGTCGACAAGACGAAATTTGGAGAACAGCAGGGCGATGTCCGGCCGCATGGTTTGCCGGTACTGGTCAACTACCTGCTGCATCTCATCGTGTCCGAAAAGGTGCTTGAAATGCTGGAGGATCGGTGGCTGGTCGACGATCATGAGTTCACCGTCGTCCTGGGCCGTCGTGATCTTCTCGAGGACGCGTTCGGATGTGCGCTTCTTAGCCTTTTTCCCGGTCTTTCGGAGCAGCTTCTTGCCTTTCTTGTTCAAAACCTGTGCTTCGAGGTCCTCGAGTCCGACCCGGAAGTAATAACGGTCCATGGCCGAGAGGTCGGTCAGGTTCCTCATGCTTTCCCGGTACTCCCTGACCGAGGACTGACAGGCGGCCTGCGCCTCATCGGCCGAGAATCCGTTGTGGCGAAAACCGATTTCGATTGATGCAGCCATGCGCTTCACGTCCCACTCCCAGGGGCAGGGTCCAGCTTCGTCGAAGTCGTTCAGGTCCATCAGGACTTTGCGGTCAGGAGCGGCGAAAAGGCCGAAGTTGGCCACGTGCGCATCCCCGCATCCGATCACCTGCAACCCGGTTCTGGATTCGGCCGACAGGTCGTGCGCCATGGTGGCGGCCGTGCCGCGGTAGTAAGCGAAGCGCGACTGGAGCATGCGACCGATCCGGACGGGAATCAGATCCTGAAGCCGCGAGACATTCTGCTCCTCGATTATCGCGACTGGATCACGGCCGTCGGCCTCGAAGTGTGAATGCTCGTTGCGCTTGATCGTGCCCCGAAGGGACTTCCCGTACTTCCGGGCATCGTCAAGGCTCAATGGACCGGCAGAGTCGTTCATCGGCCAATGTTATTCGACTGCACCGGGTCTGCTGCGTATCTGCTGATCGGCTACTTCAGGATCATGCAGTGTTCGGGGTGCCAGCCGACCTTGACCTTCTGCCCGATTTTCCATTGCTCACCGGCCTTTACCCGGTAGGTGGCCTGTTCGAGCGCGACCAGGCGACCACCATTGCTCAACTTGAGTGTCAACTGGTTGCCGACCCCGAGATAGACCATGCTCTCGATTTCGCCTTCGACCGTGAACATGTCGGGTTCGATCCTGTAGGCAGGCTGGTCCACTTCATCAACCGCGACTTTCTCCGGCCGCACCGCGATCTGAACGGAATCGCCGTCGGCGTAGGAATCATCAAGGTCCGGTACCGGCAGGCACACATTTCCCACCCGCACCTTGCCCTGGCCCTCGGCCTGCCCTTGGAGCAGGTTGGAAATGCCGATGAAACCGGCCACAAACTCTTCGCTCGGGTGTTCATAGACCTCTTCCGGTGGAGCGCACTGCACCACCTGCCCGGCACTCATCACGGCGATCCGGTCCGACATCGAAAGCGCCTCTTCCTGATCGTGGGTGACGTAGACGAAAGTGATGCCAACTTCCCGCTGGATCGCTTTCAGTTCCACCTGCATCTGACGTCTCAGCTTCAGGTCCAGGGCCCCGAGGGGCTCGTCGAGCAGCAGCACCTGCGGACGGTTGACCAGCGCCCTGGCCAACGCGACCCTCTGCTGCTGGCCACCGGACAGCTCGTTCGGTCGGGCCGTTGCCCGCGACGAAAGGGCAACCAGATCCAGTGCCTCGGCGACCCGCCTGTTCCGTTCTGCCTTCTCGACTTTCCTGCGTTTCAGCCCGAAAGCGATGTTGTCGGCAACGTTCAGGTGCTCAAAAAGCGCGTAGCTCTGAAAAACCATGTTGACGTCGCGCTGGTGGGGCGGCACCTTCTCCACCGGCTCGCCGTTCAGTCGGATAGTGCCCGCGGTCGGTATCTCGAATCCCGCCAGCATGCGCAACATCGTGGTTTTGCCACAACCGGAAGGACCGAGCAGGGAGAAAAACTCGCCCTGACCGATGTCGAGGTTGACATCGTTCACCGCTGTGAAATCACCAAACTTCTTGGTGATTCCTTCGATCCGGATTGCCGGTGTGTCGTCCATCGCCTATTCCTCCGCTCCGGTAAGTACCTTGACGCCACTTTCGCGACGTCCGAAAATCCTCGGAATCAGAACCGCCAGCGCTACCGCCGAGATCGAGATCACCATCATCAAAGTTCCGATCGCGTTGATCGTCGGCGAGACACCAAACCGGATCATTGACCAGATTCGCACCGGCAACGGCTGGGTTTCTTCGCCCGTCGTGAAGAACGAGAGCACGAAATCATCGAAAGACAAGGCGAAAACCAGCAGTCCTGCCGCGACGACCGCCGGCCAGAGCGCCGGGAACAGCACCAGCCTCACCGATTGCCAGCGGCTAGCCCCGAGGTCCTGGGCGGCGTCTTCGACTTCGGTCCCGATCGAAGCGAGGCGTCCCCTCACCACGATCGTCACGTAGGAGATCGAGAAGGTGATGTGGGCCAGGACAACAGTCCAGAACGAAAGGCCGATTCCGAGCTGCGAGAAGATCAGCAGCGCCGAAATGCCGGCCACTATCTCCGGAGTGATCAGCGGCACGAGCATGAGCACGTTGGCGCCCTTCGATGTCCCGGAATGGGCGCGAACCAGACCGATCGCGAGCGCCGTGCCGAGGATCGTCGCGACGATCATCGTGATCAGGGCGATCTCCAGCGAGGTGAAAAGCGAATCCCTCAGTGTCGGGTCGTTCCAGAACTCTTCATACCAGCGGAAAGAGAATCCCTCCATTACCTGAAGCGATTTCTGGCTGTTGAACGAGAAAACGATCACGACCAGGATCGGCACGAAGAGGAAGAGGTAAACCACGCCGGTCACCAGCCGCAGGAAACGCGGTTTGTCAAATGCGGAAGTGGTGTTCACAGGACCTCCGCCTCCCCCTTGGTTGCCCGGCGCAGGTAGAAGATCATCCAGATCGCGAGGAACAGCATCATGACCACGGTCAGGGCGGAACCGAACGGCCAGTTGCTAGCGGCGAAAAACTGGTCCTGGATCAGGTTGCCGACCATGTAGGTGTCCGGACCTCCAAGCAGCTGGGCGGACACGAAATCACCGACCGCCGGCAGGAACACAAGGACGCAGCCGGCGAGGATTCCCGGCTGGGTCGCCGGCAGGGTCACGTGGAAGAAAGTCTTCATCGGCGATCCGTAAAGGTCCTTGCCGGCTTCGATTACCGACGGATCCATTCGTTCGATCGAGCCGTAGAGCGGCAGGATCATGAAGATGATGTAGCCGTAAACCAGTCCTCCGATCACTGCGAAAGGGGTGTTGATCATCTGGATTGGCGCGTCGGAGATGCCAAGGTCGATCAGCCAGTTGTTGACCAGGCCTTCGTCGGCGAGCAGCGCAACCCAGGCGTATGTGCGGACCAGGTAGTTGACGAAGAACGGGATCACCAGGGCGGCGATCAGCACGTAGCGCCATTTGCCACCGAACCGGGCAATGAAATATGCCACCGGATACCCGATCAGGATGCAGATGATCACCGTGACCAGCGCGTACATCACCGAGCGGATCAGGACCGGGATGTAGGTCGAATCGAAGACGTCCTTGTAGTTCGTAAGTTCGAAGCCGTAGACCCCGCGACCAAAGTCGTCCACGTGCCCGAAGGACAGTGCGAGCACCAGGAAAAGGGGGATAGCGAAGAGGAGGGCGATCCAGATCGCACCCGGGGCGAGGAACCAGTTCCAGAAGCGGGATGCGTTCAAGCTTTGACCTCGGTCCAGAGACGGGTCCATTCCTTGCGGGCATCCGGGTCCTCGAGCCGGAACTCCATGTCGGAGTCGGCGATCTCGTCGAGGTTCACGTCGATTGAGGGGTCATCTTTGACCAGCTTCGCGAACGCTTCGCGCCCGCCCGCTACCGGTTGCGGGTAGCCGTTCCACATCACGTTTCTGTAGGCGTTCTTCGGGGCGAGCAGATAATCCATGAACATCAGGGCGGTGCCCGGACTCTTGGCGGTGATCGGGATGCTCATCGCGTCGGTTCCGACCGGTACGCCTTCTTTGCAGGTTTCGTAAGCGAAGATCGACGGGTCATCAACCTGGTTGCGCGCGTTGACCACATCACCGTTCCACGCCTGGGTGATCGCGGCCGCACCTGAAACAAGCGTCTGTACCGAGTTGGTGTTGAAACCACGCAGCCCCTCTTTCTGATCGAGCAGTGTCTGTTTTGAAACTGCGAGCTCTTCCGATTTCGCGGTGTTCAGATAGAAGCCGTTGAGCAGGTTGGCCTGGCCGATGCCTTCCTGGAAATCGTCGAGCATGAAGATCTGGCCCTTCGCGTCAGGGTTGCTCATGTCGTTCCAGGATCCGGTCATGGTGAGGTCCTTGTCCGTGCGCCAGGCGATCCCGGTCGTGTAGTACGCATAGGGCAGCGAGAACTCCGAGTTGGGGTCGTACCAGGGGCTGTCGTAGAAGGACGAGAGCGTTGCCGCGTTCGGAACCTTTGCCCGGTCGAACTGCCGGATCAGCTGCTCGTTCTTGAGGCGCTTGACGTATTCCGAGCTGGGGAAGATCAGGTCGTAGGCGCCACCGGCACGGAGTTTGGTGACCATCGCTTCGAGGTTGTCGAAGTTGACCTCGGTGACCTTGATGTTGTGCAGCTCGGCAAAGTCCTTCTTGATCTGCGGATCCATGTACTGGGCCCAGTTGAAGATCAGCAGGTCACCGTCGATCTTTGGCTCGACGATCTCACCGGCGGCCGAACGGTCGAGCGGACGTTCAACCGTGCAGCCACTCAGTCCGTAGCCGGCCAGCAGGAGTCCGGCACCCGACATCAGCAGCTGCTTCCGGTTCAGCTCGAGCTCAGACACAAACACACCTGACTTCCCGTTCGGTGGGTTTCACCGGCTCCTCCTCCGGTGAGCTTGAACAGAAAGCTATTGCGTCAGCGCCGAACTTTCCAGTCCCAGCTCCCGGGCGATGCGCTTTGCGGCCAGCAGGCGCACCCTTTCCACGTCCATGTTCGGATCTTCGAGCAGGGCCCGAATCCCCATGCCGTCCAGCAGCCCGAGTGCAATGTCGGCACTCGCTTCCGGATCGTCGGTCCGGAACTCTCCACGCTCGACCCCGAGCTGGATGACTTCGAGCATCCACTCCCGGTAGCTGAGGTAGAGCCGCTGCGCCATCGGCTTGAGGGCATCGTCGCGACTGGCCCGCAGCCACAGTTCGACCCAGAGCACCCATTCGTTGTGCTGCATGCCGTCCAGCGGCAGGCATTCGTCGATCATCACTTTGAGCCGGGTGGTGGCGCTTGCGTCCGGGTCGTCGATCACATGACCGAATCGGTCCTCGGCAGCCAGTTGATACGAGTGCATCAGGGCCTCTTCGAGCAGTTCTTCCCGGGTGGAGAAGTAGTGGTGAACCAGGGCCGTGGAGGCTCCGGCCCGCATCGCGACCCGGGCGATCCGCACATCGTCGATGCCTTCGTTGGCTATGGCTTCGCAGGCAGCTTCGAGAATCCGGTCGCGGGTGTTGGCTGCCATGGGCTGAGCCTAACGACCGGGCCGGAGCCGGTTCTGATGGAGCAGATGGCGGCAGTTCATGCAGCACCGGCACCTGGCTCGCCCTGATTGGCTGGCCCTTGAATCACAGGGCCATCTCCACGGCTTTTTCGTTCTCAAGCGCGCCCATGTATCGCTCGGCGACCATTCCGTCGAATTCATGGACCGTGCCTACATCTGCCGAATAGCGGCCGGAGGTGTAGCTGTGTGCTCCGATGCCTTTCTGAGTCAGTTCACATACGTACCAGTCCTGCAGGTTGGTCTGATCCCAGAATTCGATCGCATCCGAAGGGTCAAAGTCAGCTGCTTCAACGGCGCGTTTCTCGAAGAAGAACTCACAGATCACGTCGGTGACGCCGGGTGCTCGCGGGTAGAGCGTATGCAGCATCACGTAGTCCGGATGCATGGAGACCAGCGCGTTGGGGAATAGAACGAAGTAGAGGATCGCTTTTTCGTCGGATTTGTCGAGCCCGTCGATCGGCCGACGGGTGCTCGTGTGTCCTCCGTCTTTTGCCAGCGTCGCCGCATCTTCAGCGGTGATGAACATCGAGCCGCCGCACCATGAACCCGGCCCGGTCAAATCTTCACCGCTCATGTAGTTGCTGAGAGCGTTCAACTGGGGATGGATCCCCGGGCAGTGGAGGCATTCGTTGTAGTTCTCGGCGATGCCTTTCCAGTTGGCTTCGACCGTGTAGTCGATTCGGCCTCCGCTGACCAGTTCGTCGTTCCGGTACTTGTCGAGATGGCCGAGCAGGTCGCCCACGTATTCGTCTGGATCCGGGGCTTCGCCGGAAAGATCAACCAGGACGAGCCCGCCGACCACGGCCAGATGTACGGGAATGAGTCCGTAGCAGGAGAAGTCAAAATCCTCTACTCCGTCCATGTGCGGTGCGGCCACCAGTTGGCCATCAAGTCCGTATGACCACGCGTGGTAGGGGCATTGAAGTCGCTTCTTCACCTGTCCCGCGCTTTCTTCAACGATCCGGGCCCCGCGATGGCGACATACGTTGAGGAAAGCCCGTGGCTGGCCACGTTCGTCTCCGACCACGACGACGCTGCTCGAACCGATTTCCCGCATCAGGTACTTGCCCTGCTCTTGGACCGCAGAGACATGGCCGAGGCAGATCCAGCCGTCGGTGAAGATTTTCTCGAGTTCCCATTCGAACACTTCCGGGGAAGTGAAAGCAGCTGGTGGAAGCATCGAGGCCCGGGCCAGTGGACGCTGCGTGCGAAGGATGTCTTCGCGGTCGAGAGGTAGTCCGTTGGTTGTGTCCATCAAGTCCTCTGGGGTGTGCATTTTCGGGCTGCTCCGCCGGATAGTAGGGCAAGTTGACCTTGTAGTCAATCGCATGTACTCTCATCGCGTGAAACTTAGCCAGAGGGCACTCGACATCCAGAAAAGCGCCAGGACCTTCGTCGACGAAGTTCTGATTCCGCTCGAAGGCGAAGCCGAAAAGGGTCGTGGAATCCTGCCGGACGAAACCATCGAGGAAGTCAAGGATGAAGCCGCCAGGGCCGGACTCACCGGCGGCCTTCATCTCCCCGAGAACGGCGGCCAGGACTGGTCCGCCATCGAGTGGTTCCTGGTCGAGGAGCAGCTCGGCCGGTCGACCAACGCGATCAGCTGGCATATCCCGAACGCCTACAACGTGTGGAAATACGCCAGCGCCGACCATGTCGAGCGCTGGCTGAAGCCGGCGCTGCGTGGCGAGATCCGGGATGCGTATGCAGTGACCGAAAAGGACGCTGGTTCTGACCCGTCGGGAATTTCGACCACCGCGGTCCGGTCCGACGGTGGTTTCCGGATCAATGGCGAGAAGTGGTTTGTGACTTCCGGCGACGTTGCGTCTGTCCTGATCGTCATGGCCAACCTGGTTGAGGGCGGCGAAACCAAACCGACACTGTTCGTGGTTGACAAGTCATTGCCCGGGATCGAGACCCTGGACGACCCGGACTTCACCCACAGCTACCCGGACGGCCATCCCACCATCCTTTTCACCGATGTAGAAGTCGGTCCCGACGATGTGATCGGCGGCATTGGCGGTGGCGACGACCTGCAGCGAGGCTGGTTCGCTGAGGAGCGCCTCGGCATCGCCGCCCGTGGCATCGGCTCGATGTGGAGGCTGCTCGACGAAACCGTCGACTGGGCGATCGAGCGTGAGCAGGGCGGCAACCGGATCTTTGACTATCAGGGAGTCTCGTTTCCGCTTGCTGATTCTGCCGCCGACGCGGCGGCCGGTCGCCTGCTGACCTTCGACGTCGCCCGGATGATCGACGAAGGTGAAGACGTGAAGGTCTGCCATCACAAAGCTTCGATGGCCAAACTTTTCGTTTCTGAAGCGGCCTGGCGTTGCGCCGACCGCTGCGTCCAGGCTTTCGGTGGCCGCGGATACATGCGATCTAACGTGGCTGAACGTTTCCTGCGTGAACTCCGGGTCGACCGGATCTGGGAAGGCACAAGCGAAATCCAGAGATTGATCATCGCCCGCGGACTCGAGCGTCGCGGGGTCGAGAAAATGCTTCACTGAGGCGCCCTTGCCGCTCCGCCCCGATCCCACCCCCTTGCTGTCCGCCCGCTCGGTCGCGGTCGTCGGTGCCAGCGAACGCCTTGGCTCTTATGGCGACACGGTCCTCAGGAACCTGCGTGAGTCCGGGTTCGACGGCCAGCTCTGGGGGGTAAACCCGGGGCGCGAAACCGTTCAGGGGATCGACTGTTTTCCATCGGTCTCGGATCTGCCGGAACCGGTTGACATGGTCGCTGTTGCGATTCCGGCCCGGTTCGTTCCCGACGTAATCTCGGAATCGGTCGAGAGGGGCTGCGGCGGCGCGGTGGTCCTCTCGGCCGGTTTCGGGGAAGTTCATTCCGGACGCGAGCACGAGGATAAACTGCGCCGGATTGCCCTGGCCGGGGGATTTCCGGTTTGCGGACCGAATGGCAACGGGGTGGTTTCCGTTGCCAGTCGGGCATCTGCTTGGGGGGATTCGCTGCCGCACCTGAATCCCGGCGCGGTGGCAATGGTGTCGCAAAGCGGGAACGTCGCGGTCAACGCAATCGGGTCGCGACGCGGGATCGATCTTCATACCGTCGTTTCGGCCGGCAATCAGGCGGTGACCGACTCCGCCGACTGGCTCAAGGCGATTGCCGGTCTCGAGGGGGTTCGTTCGATCGCGCTCTTTCAGGAAGACGACGGCGATGGAGCCCGGCTGGCGGAAGCTTTCGCTGTCTGCGCCGACAACGGCGTCCGGGTAGCGGTACTCAAGGTCGGCAGTTCGGAGGCGGGCAGCCGTGCCGCGGCGGCCCATACCGGCGCGATTGCCGGTGACCAGCGGGTGTTCCGGGCATTGGTCGAAGAAGCCGGTGCCGCCTGGGCGACCGACCCTCATGAGCTGCTGGAACTGGCCCGGGTGCTTTCGATGAAATCCTGCCGGCCCCGGATCGACCGGGCTGCTGGTTCGGGCCCGGCGATCCTGACCTGCTCCGGTGGTGATTCCGGCATCGCCGCGGACATCGCCGAAGCGATCGGGCTGGACCTGCCCGCGTTTGACCCGGAAACGATCGAGAAGCTCGACGGTCTCTTGCCGGAGGAAGCGACGGCCGGAAATCCCCTTGATTACACGTCGGTGCTCTGGACCGAACTGGATCGAATGAGCGGCATCGTAAAAGCGGTCGGTGAGGATCCCGCGGTGGACCAGCTACTGCTTTTTCATGACCATCCGAGCGGCCTTCGTCCGGAGCATGAAGCTGAATGGGCCGATGTCCGGAAAGCGTTGGCCAGTGGAGCCCTCATGTCGGGAACCGGGGCGGTTTTTGCCTCCACCCTCCCCGACCTGGTCAGCCAGGATGGCATGGCCGAGCTGACTGCGCTGGGGCTGCCGGTAGTTGGTGGCATCCCCGCGGCTCTGGCCGCCGTGAAGGCGAGCCGGATCCCTCTCGGGAACGCCTCGCTTTTGCGAAAGATCGCCGCCTCGGCCCGTGCCGCTTCCGACCAGGACGGCGGCGGGTGGCTGGGCGAAGCGGAAGCGAAGGAGCTGTTGCGAACCGCGGGCGTATCGGTCCCTGATGGCGGTACCGCGGCGGACCTGACGGGTTCGGTCGCGGTCGCGAACCGGATCGGTTACCCGGTCGCAGCAAAACTTTCTGGCCCCCACATTCAGCATAAGTCCGAAATCGGCGCGGTGAAAACGGGCCTCGGTGACGCGGTCGAGCTGACCGCGGCAGCCGAGGAACTCCTGGCCCTTCCCGGAGCGGAGGGCGCCACCCTGCTGGTCGAGAAGATGGCCGATCCGGGGGTTGAGCTGATCATCAGCGCCCGCAGCGATGCGATCGTTCCGGCGCTGGTGATCGGCCTCGGCGGCATCTGGACCGAGATGCTCGATGACGCCGTCGTGATTCCCCTGCCCGCGCCAACCGGACGGATCCTTGACGCACTGAGGGATCTGCGCGGCTACGCGATGCTGAGCGGGGCTCGTGGCAGGCAGAAAGTCGATCTGAACGCCCTCGCTGAACTGGCCAGCATGGTCGGCCGGATCCTTCTCGAGAAGCAACTCAGCCTGGTCGAGCTGAACCCGGTCTTCGCCACCCCGAACGGCGCAACAGCAGTCGACGCCCTGATCAAAACCTGAACCAATCCCAAACAGGCCCAAGCCCCTGCCGGAACTGGGTCGGTTTTTGCCCGAATACAGGGTCTTATCCGACCCAGAACCCCTGGTGGGCCTTTCGCCCCGAAACAGTTCGGCCCCAGGGAACATCGCCACCCGAAGTCCCATCAAGTCCGGGTCGACTTTGCCGTGAACCTCGCGGTAAAACCGACCCGGAACATTGC
>JBAUOE010000252.1:0-16124 GCA_049579585.1 Solirubrobacterales bacterium
AAAGAAGCTTTTTCTTCTGCCAGCTCCGCCGACGGAACTTTGAGCTCGCTCTTCTTCCCGGAACCGGACAGAAAGTCGATGTCGATCCGGGCCACTTGCCCTTCACCGAACTCGACGTAACAGGAACCCTTGCCCTGGAAGGGTGGCGAACCTTCACCGCCGCGAATTTCAGCGATCAGATTTTTTGCCACCACCCTGGCCGCACTTTCGGCAAAAACACCGGCCTTCGGCACGCCGGAGGTGGACACGTCGCCCACCGCATATACGTTCGGAAATTCGGTCTTGAGGGTGGCGGGATCAACCGGAATGAAACCGTCCACGGTCATGCCGCTCTCGAGGACAGCATCGGGGGCACGGTGCTTTGGCACGCCGAGGAACAGGTCGTAAGGGAGCTCGGTGCCATCGTCGAGCACGGCCACGTTGCGGGCTGAATCAACCGATGCGATGCCCCTGCCGGTGAGCAGGTTGATCCCCCGGCTCTCGAACTCCCGCAGCAATGCCGCCGAAGTCTCGGGGGAAGGCGGAACGGGCGAATCGAACGGAATCACGAAAGTGATTTCGCAGTCGTCACGGACACCGCGTTCGACCAGCGCGTCGTTGAGCAGGAGAGCACATTCGCTGGGCGCGGGCGGGCATTTGAATGGCACGCCGCAGACGCCGATTACAGCGTGACCCTTCGAGAATTCCGGAATGATCCCGGCCAGCCTTTCGACGCCGGCGACCGTGTAGAACTCATTCACATCGGACAGCCCGGGGGTAGCTTCGAAGTCGTAGTCGGCCCCGAGCGCGACCACCAGAACGTCAGCTTCATGCGTTCCGGCATCGGTAGTTACGGTGCGAGTCACAGGATCGATTCCAGTGATGGTTTCCTGAAGAAAAGTCACGGCCGGTTTCGAGATCCCGGCGTACGGAGTCTTTACCTCGTCGGCTGTTTTGCGGCCGAACATCACGTCCAGTTTGGCCAACCCGAAAACGAACGAATCGTTCCGGTCGATCAATGTGACCTGAACTTCGTCGTCGAGTTCTTCGGCGAGCACACTGCTCAGTTCGAGTCCGCCAAAGCCTGCTCCGAGAATCACAACCTTTTTGCCCATGAGTCGAGCATACGAAACGCCGCCCCTCTCGCCCGAGGGTGATGCTCCCCGTTCACCCCGTAATCAGTTGCGAAAGAGGATCATTGACCGTTGTTGCGCGGTTCGTGGCCGGTGAGCGGTGAGCGGTGAGCGGTGAGCGGTGGCTACCGGAGGATCTCGACCAGCAGGACCCAGGCGTTCATCACCGCGGCCACTATCGCCCCGATCATTCCCGCGAAGATCCAGTTGAGGCCCGCCGTATCGCCTGACATCAGCATCAGGGAACCAACTATGTAAGGAACCGTGCCGAACAGGGTTGGAACGAAGCGGCCCACGTACCAGGCAGGCTGCATCCCGCCTGTCGACAGGCTCTTGAAGGTGAAAATGGTGATGGCAATGAACCAGAGCACGGACTGGACAAACAGTTCGAGCCCAAGGCTCTCTTCCCCCTGACCGGGAATCAGGCCGAAAAGCGAAACGAGCAAGACCCCGATCAGGAGCATCAGGGTAACCAGCGAACGTTCCGGCAACCCGTCGCCTTTGATTATCGATTCAAGGTTGATCGAAACCGCGACGAAAACGAGTCCGGCAAGGGCCGCCGACGCGCCGGCCGCCGCCACGAAAAGGTCACTCCACTCGCTGATCGAAGTTTCCATGTCGCCAGTCAATCACTTGCGCTACCTGCCATGGTTCCGGCGTGCTCGGACGGTTCCGAAAACCCGCAAAGGCTGCTCCCGAAATGGTCGAAGAACTTTACCTGACCGCTTTCGGCAACCGCTGGGATGAAGCCGCCGCGAACCGTCTTCGAGATGAAGTTGACCGGGCCGATCGCATGGGAATGCGCGCCCATGTTTTCGCCAAATCCGGCGACTCGAACCTCGCTGCCTACAACGCCCTCTACGGCCTGGGTTGCCGCGATCCGGAATGGAGTGGTTTCGAGTGGCTGGAACCGACGATGCGGCGCTATCGGGAAACCGGGCTTCCGCCCGGAGACGGTCCGGCCGACCAGGTTTCACCACCCGGCAACCGCACCCCCTGGAACTCGTTCAGCCGCCGCTCGGCCGCGGCGTATTGCGGCATCATCGGCGACTACCTGATCGAACCTTCCTCCAGATTCGCCGACGAACCCGGATGGCAGCCCGACCCCGAATGCGGACCGGATGAGTCGGTCCTCGAATGCGAAATCCGGCTGACCAAACCACGGTTCGTTTTCATCAACCTCGGCACGAACGGCTCCAGCTACGGCATGAACGGCAGGGAAACCGCGGAAGAAGTCGGTGAATTGATCGACGAGATAAGACGACTCGGACCAGTGCCGATCCCGATGACCATCCCGGTGCAGCTCGATGGCCACGGTAAAAAGGGACGCTGGGATTTCGCGAAAGATGCCAGCGAATGGATGGTGAAGATCGCCACGGAAAAAGGGGCCCCGATCTTTGACCAATGGTCGATGCTTGCCGACAGTCGCATGATCAACCACGGAATGATCGACTTCGACGGCAAGATCTACGACGGCTTTCATCTCGAAACGATCGGGGGTTTCCGATCGACGGACGCCCTCCAGCGTGGAGTCGATTTCAGCCCGGAAGCACTCCTGTACGGAACGAACATGCGCAACCTGTTGATGCTGCGGACGCTGCATACCCTTGATTCTGCCCTGACACCGTCGAGCGAATAGGTTTTCAGAAGACCGGACGCAAGTCCAAACCCGAGGAGACAACCATGGCCGAAGAGAACCGACGCTTCCTGCTCGCTGAGCGCCCGACCGGGCCGATCGACGAGAACACCTACAACCTGGTGCGCGAAGAGGTCCCGGCCATCGGCGAAGGCGAAGCACTCGTCAAAGTCACCTGGATCTCGATCGATCCGACCAACCGCGCCTGGATCGGCAAGGAACCGACCTACCTGCCACCAGTGGGAATCGGTGAAGTGATGCGAGGCCTCGGTCTCGGTGAAGTCGTTGAATCCAACAACCCGAACTTTCCGGTTGGTGCCCGCGTGCAGGGCCTCACCGGATGGCAGGACTTCACTGTGATCAGCGACTCCAATCCGCTGATGATCGTGCCACCGGAAGTGAAAGCCCCGCCATCGGCAATCCTCGGTTCGCTCGGCATGACCGGCTGCACCGCCTATTTCGGCCTCGAAGACATCGGGCAGCCCAAAGAGGGAGAAACAGTCGTGATCTCAGCCGCTGCCGGTGCGGTCGGCTCGATTGCCTGCCAGATCGCCAAGATCAAAGGTGCCCGGGTTGTCGGCATTGCCGGCGGACCAGAAAAATGCGCCTGGCTGAAGGAAGAACTGGGCGTGGACGAAACCGTCGATTACAAAGCGGACGACTGGCGCCAGCAGCTGAAAGACGCAACCCCGAACGGTGTCGACGTCGACTTCGAGAACGTCGGCGGCGAAATCATGGAAGCTGTTTTCTCCCGCCTCAACAAGGATGCCCGGGTTGCGCTTTGCGGCTTGATTTCCGGCTACAACGACACCGAGTTGCCGCCCGGCCCGAAGTCCTTCGGCCGTCTGCTGACAATGCGGGTAAAGCTCCAGGGTTTCATCATCCTCGACTACTACCCACGCTTCGGCGAAGCGATCCGTCAGCTTTCCGCGTGGATGGGAGAAGGCAAGCTCAAGTCGGAAGAGACCATCGTCGAAGGATTCGAAGAGCTGCCGAACGCGCTCAACATGCTGTTTGCCGGCAAGAACACCGGCAAGCTCGTGGTGAACATCGAAGGCTGATCAGCGGGAGTAGATCCCGTGAAAGCCGAACGGAATGTGATGCGGCACTTCGGCCCTGGCGATCTCATGCATGGTTTTGGCATCGAGCACGACCAGGGCCGATTTGCGGCGCATCCCGTCGAGGACCACTGACAGAATCACGCCGTCATCTTCGCCCCTCGACCCGGGCCGCTGAACGAAAACAGCTTCGCCGGGATAGGTGCCGCGCTCACGCCAGATTTTCGATTCGCCTTTCTTGACGTCGGCTTTGACCAGTTGGTCGATGAACCCGCTTTTTCGGCCGCGCAGCCCGACCCCGTAGGCGTAACGGTAAGGGCGGGCGTTGACCAGACGATAGTTCTTCTGCGGCAGTTCGAACACCGCTTCGATTAAGTCCCGCTGGGAGATTTTGCCAGTCGACGGGTTCACTTCGAAGCGGCGATATCTGGCCTGCGGCACGTCGTTGTTGCGACGGATCTTCTTCAGGTAAAGCGCGTCGATCACCCCGGCGTCCTTGTGGGCACAGACATCGACCACCACCCGGTTTCCCCGCTCGTAGGCGTTGACGTGGTGGAAAGCAAAGAATGGGTCGGTTTCGAAGGTTGCGACGACTCCGCCGCGTTTGCGGTCGATCAGGATCAGCTGGGATGGCAGATCGGGCTGCCATTCGTAATTGGTGATGATCGGACCACGATCCGGGCTGAGGAATTTGCCGAGGTTGAAGTTCCAGGGCTGAGTGACAACCACCACGTACCGGCGGGTCAAGCCGAAGGAATGCAGGTAGCCGGGTGAACTCTGGGGAATGAAAGCAAGCTCGCGTCGTTTGCCCTTTTTCTCGGAAACGATCCGCAGGCCGCTCGGGGGAACCAGCTCCACTTCGTACGAGAAGCGTTCCCGGGTTGCCGGATCAAAATGCGGGTGGGCCGTTCCTAGCCGTCCCTGCGCCAGGCCCGGGTCGGCCCCCAGTGTTTTCAGGGTCTTCGGGTTGAACCTCACCGGGATCGGGATCTCCGTGTGGGCACGGAATTCGCCGGCCAGCTTTTCGATCGAGACGTTTGCGTTTGGAACCAGTCCGAGAACCGGAAGGCTGGCTACTCCGGAGAAGATTTCCCGGCAGGGATCAGGGGCCGGGTCGGTGGCAAGCTCCGAGTATTTGATCCGGCCTTCCTCTTTCCATGCCCGGTAGGCGCTGGAACGAAGGAACCGGTTGCGGTAGCTGACTTTGCCGCCGTTGAAAGAGAAGGCGTGGAGCATCGCCAGTCCGTCGAACCAGTGGTTGAAACGTTCTTCTTCTATCTCGAACAGGGCGGGACCGTTCCGCATCAGGGTTCCGGTGAGCCAGCGAGGCAGTTTGCCGTCAACGTGCAGGCGGGTCAGCCGGGTCTCTTCCGTGAGTGATTTGAATCCCAGGTTGAACCCGGAGCGTTTGATCTTCCCGGGGGCCGCGGCGAGAGATTCAGCGATGCCCACCGGCCCGCCAGGCGCGATCGCACTCGCTGCAGCGAAACCGACTGCTGCAACCGATCCGTCCTTCAGCAATTCACGACGAGTTCTTTCCACGCAATCCTCCCCCGATTGACCTTGAAAGGACTATATCCCCGGCGACCCCACCGGCCGGATCGAGTTTCAGCCGTCCCAGTCGACCCCGGCGAACCAGCGCCCTTCGCTACGCCCGGATCGCACCGGAACTCCGAAACATGCTGAAAGCGCTTCGTCGGTCAGGACTTCTTCAACCGGACCCTGCGCGATTGCTTCTTTCGGTGCGAGCAGTAACGCGTGGGTTGCGGTCGGGGGGATCTCTTCAAGGTGATGGGTGACGCTGACCGAAGTCAGGTCGCTGGATTCCCGGGACATCGAATCCAGCCCCCGGAGCAGTTGTTCCCTTGAAGGAAAATCGAGTCCGGTGGTCGCCTCGTCGAGGAGGAGCAATTCCGGTTCCGGCATTAGTGCCCGCGCGATCAGCACCCTTTGACGCTCGCCCTGTGAGCAGTCCCCGAACTGTCTTTCGGTCACGCTCCGGGCACCCAGCATGGCCAGCAGATCCTTTGCCCGCTCACGATCTTCAGGAGTACAGCGGTCCTTCAGGAAAGCGATAGTTGAATGTGCCCCGGTCATCACGACCTCAATTGCCGTGTCACGGTTCTTGAACGAACGGGCGGTCCGGGCGTCGACGAAACCGATGCGTTCACGCAGCCGGCGCATGTCGACAGCACCGAGCCGGTTCCCGAGGACTTCAACCGCGCCGGCCGACGGGTGCGTGATCGCGCCAGCCATGTGCAGCAGGGTGGTTTTCCCCGCTCCGTTCGGTCCGAGAACAACCCAGTGTTCGCCGCGTTCAACCTGCCAGTCGGTCGGGTGGAGCAGAACGGTGCGTTCTTTTACCTGCGGGTTCCACCGGAAAACTTCGGCCTGCTCGAAACCGATCGCCTGAGACTGGCCTGCCAAGCGTCAGCCGGGTGATGCGGCAGGGTCGGCCTTGGCGATGCCGTTGCCGATGTTGCGTTTCAGAACTTTTGCGATAACGAAATCGAGTCCTGGAAGGGCGGTGCCGATCTCGATCTTCCATTCGAGATGGGTGCCGGTCGCGGTCGGCGTGAATCGGATTTCGCCAAGGTGATGGTTGAGCGGGGTGCCTTTGGTGACCATGTAAATGATCAGGCTGTCCGGTTCGAAAACCGTCACTGTCTCTTCAAAGGCTGGCAATGGACCCGCCTTGATGCTGCGCACCGAACCAACCCCGTTCTGATTGCCGTCGTGGCCCTCTTTGATGCGGGTGACCTTCGCGTCGAGCACACCGCCGAGGTTTTCGTGTTCAGCAAAGAAGCGGAAAACTTCATTCGGTGGCAGGTCGAAGTCGCGATCGAAGCTCAAGTTCTGCATTGCCGGTAACTTATCGGTCGATCGCAAAGTTGAGCTTCGGCTCATGGAATTCACAGGGAAAACGGACTGTGTTCGAACCGTCGAACAAGAGTTTCGAAATCAGGAACATGGATCGCGACGGGGTTGGCGAAGCCGTTGTCTGGGCGGACCGTGAGGGCTGGGAGCCGGGCCTGGATGACGCTGCGGCATTCTTCGAGGCCGACCGGGAGGGTTTCTTTTCGATGACTACGGAAGGCCGGACCCTGGCCATGATTTCCGCCGTGCGGTGCTCATCCGAAGTTGCCTTCGTCGGGCTTTACATCGTTGACCCCGATTCTCGGGGGCAGGGCCTCGGCAAGCATCTCTGGGACGACGTCGTCGCGAAACGCGACGGCATGACCCTTGGACTTGATGCGGTACCGGAACAGGTAGGTACCTATGAAAACGACGGATTTGAAGTTGCTTACGGTAACGCCCGTTATTCAGCCGACCACCTTCCGGATGCCGAGTCATCGACGAGCCTGATCCAAACGGCAACCGATTTCAGTTTCGAGTCGCTGGTCGCATTCGACGGCCGGCATTGCTTCGGCCCCCGGCCCGCTTTCCTGAAGGAATGGATCGACGGCCAGAACCGAAATGCACTGATCTCAACGAACGACTCCGGCGAAATCACCGGGTTCGCAGCTTCCCGGAAGTCAGTGTCCGGCACCAGGATCGGGCCGGTATTTGCCGATGACCAGGTGATCGCACGAGACCTGATCCTGGCCCTCGCCAGCGAATCATCGGGCCGGATCGCGGTCGATGTCCCCCAGCCGAACCTGGCTGCAGTCGAACTGGTCGAGGGCCTGGGGATGGCTCGCAGCTTCGAAACTTCCCGCATGTACAAGGGTCCGGCTCCGGTGCTGCCGCTCGATCATATTTTCGGAATCACCACGCTCGAACTCGGCTGACCGCGCGCTTTCCGGGAAATCACAAAACGCTAACTTTGAGTGATTCCAGAAAAGGGTATGGTTGATCTGGTGCCATCAACCCTGGAAATCGAACAGCAACTGCGCGGCAGCGGACTGCGGGTGACCCGTCCGAGAATGGCGGTCCTGACCGCCGTACACGACAGTCCCCACGCTGACACCAATTCGATCATCGAATTGGTCCGGGATGACCTCGGTGAGGTTTCGCACCAGACCGTCTATGACGGCCTGCGGGCCCTCACCGAAGCCGGGCTAGTCCGGCACATCCAGCCGCCCGGCTCCCTCGCGCGCTACGAAACCCAGCTCGGTGACAACCACCATCACGTTGTCTGCCGGGAATGCGGAGCGATAGCCGACATCGATTGCGCGGTAGGAAACGCACCCTGCATGAGCGTTCCTGACGCCCATGGATTCGTGATTGACGAAACCGAAGTGATTCACCGGGGCCTCTGTCCCAAATGTTCATCCGCAGATTCTTCTGATCCAAACTCACCCCGAAAGGTCCCCAGTGTCTGACACTCCTGATGCCGTTGTAGGCGAAATGAACCATGAGAGCGACGGCCGCGATGGCGAATGCCCCGTTGTCCACGGCGGTCGCGCGCCCTACCCCACCGAAGGCGGCGGCAACCGCGAGTGGTGGCCGAACCGGCTCAACCTGAAGATTCTCGCCAAGAACCCGGCCGAAGCGAACCCGATGGATGACTCCTTCGACTACGCCAGTGAGTTCGCGAGCCTCGACCTGGAGCAGGTCAAGAAGGACATCAACGAGGTTCTAACCACCTCACAGGACTGGTGGCCCGCCGACTTCGGGCACTACGGCCCGCTGATGGTCCGCATGGCCTGGCACAGTGCCGGCACCTACCGGACCAGCGATGGCCGTGGCGGAGCCGGAGCCGGCATGCAGCGCTTCGCTCCGCTCAACAGCTGGCCCGACAACGGCAACCTCGACAAAGCCCGCCGTCTGATCTGGCCGGTCAAGCAGAAGTACGGCCGCAAGCTTTCGTGGGCCGACCTGATGGTGCTCACCGGAAACGTCGCCCTCGAATCAATGGGCTTCAAGACTTTCGGTTTCGCCGGAGGCCGCGAAGATGTCTGGGAGCCGGATGAAGAGGTCTACTGGGGCCCCGAAACGGAATGGCTCGAAGACGAGCGTTACACCGGCGACCGCGATCTCGAGAATCCGCTGGCCGCTGTCCAGATGGGACTCATCTACGTGAACCCGGAAGGCCCGAACGCCAACCCGGATCCGCTGCTCGCCGCCCATGACATCCGTGAAACCTTCGGTCGCATGGCGATGAACGACGAAGAGACGGTGGCGCTGATCGCCGGCGGTCACACCTTCGGCAAGACCCATGGTGCCGGTGCCCCGGATGACTATGTCGGCCCCGAACCGGAAGCCGCCCCGCTCGAAGAACAGGGACTCGGCTGGAAGAACAGCCTGGGCTCCGGTGCGAACGGTGACACGATCACTTCCGGCATCGAGGTCACCTGGACCTACCATCCGACCCGCTGGGACAACGAGTTCTTCCACATCCTGTTCGCCTACGAATGGGAACTGATGAAGAGCCCTGCCGGCGCGAATCAGTGGCGGCCGAAGGACGGTGCCGGCTCCGACATGGTGCCGCTCGCACACGATTCAAGCCAGGCCCGTGAGCCGCGCATGCTCACTACCGACCTCGCGCTCCGGTTCGACCCGGAATACGAAAAGATCTCGCGGCATTTCGCCGAAAACCAGGATGCCCTGACCGAAGCTTTCGCCCGCGCATGGTTCAAGCTGACCCATCGTGACATGGGTCCGACCTCCCGCTACGTCGGCCCGGAAGTGCCGCAGGAGGAACTGCTCTGGCAGGATCCGGTTCCCGAGGTCAGCCACGAACTGATCACCGATGAGGATGCGGCTTCCCTGAAGGAGAAGATCCTCGCCTCGGACGTCTCAGTCTCACGACTGGTTTCCACGGCCTGGGCTTCGGCCTCGACCTTCCGTGGCGGCGACAAGCGCGGAGGCGCCAATGGCGGACGGATCCGCCTCGCACCGCAGAAGGACTGGGAAGTCAACGAGCCGGTCGAACTGGCAAAGGCGCTGAGTGCACTCGAAGCCATCCAGGCCGAGTTCAATGACGCTGATTCCGGCAGGCAGGTTTCGATTGCCGACCTGATCGTGCTCGGCGGTAACGCCGCGGTCGAAAAAGCAGCCCGCGATGCCGGGGTTGATGTCAAAGTTCCGTTTTCACCGGGTCGCGGCGACTCGACCCAGGAACAGACGGATGTCGAATCGTTCGAGGTGCTCGAACCCAAGGTCGATGGTTTCCGCAACTATCTCACCGGTGAGAAGCGTCTGCCGGCCGAATACCTGCTGATCGACCGGGCGAACCTGCTGACCCTGACCGCCCCCGAAATGACCGTTCTGGTCGGCGGACTTCGTGTTCTGGGAGCGAACTACAACGATTCATCGATTGGTGTTCTGACCTCGAACCCGGGGACCCTCACCAACGATTTCTTCGTGAACCTGCTCGACATCGACACCGCCTGGAAGTCAACCGGTGACGAGAACGCTTTCGAGTGTCACGACTCCAATGGTGATCTCAAGTGGGTCGGCAGCCGGGTTGACCTCGTGTTCGGGTCCAACTCCGAACTGCGGGCGCTCGCCGAGGTGTACGCGAGCGATGACGCCAAAGAGAAGTTCGTACGGGACTTCGTCGCCGCCTGGACCAAGGTAATGGACCTTGACCGGTTCGACCTGAACTGAGTCAGTGATGGCCGGGCTTTCGGGCTCGGCCATTTTTATTTGGTCAAAGTTGACTTTGTAGTTAGTATCACAACATCTGATACTTCGATCCGCCAGGAGAGCCATGCCAGAGTCAGTTTCGACCACCTTTCTTCCCAGCCCTGATCTTGAACTGGAGGACTGGGGTCCGCTGGAAGAAGCGACCGGCGCCGAGATGAAAACCTCCGGTGTCAGCATCTGGGAGGACGGCAACGGATCCGATTCGGGCGTCTGGGAATGCACCCCCGGACCCTCGCACTGGACACTGGAAACTAACGAATTCATCTACGTAGTTTCCGGCCGGATGACGGTGACTCCCGATGGCGGCGAGCCCCTCGAGTTCGGTCCGGGAAACTCGGCGGTCTTCCCGGTCGGCTGGACCGGAACCTGGGACATCCACGAAACGCTGCGAAAGCTCTACGTCATCTATTGATCAGGGCGACCGGTACAGCGCCGAAGCATCGAGGTCGTTGACCGACCTGCGGCCGGTCAGCCCCAGGGCGGTATCGATGTCCGCCCTGAGCACGTCGAGCATGGTGCCAACTCCGGCTTCCCCGCCGGCCGCCACGGCCCAGGCCCAGGCCCGGCCAACGATGACTGCGCGGGCACCAAGTGACATCAGTTTGACTACATCGAGGCCGGTCCTGACCCCGCCGTCGGCAAGGATCTCGGCCTGGTCACCAACCGCGTCAACCACCCCGGGCAGGGCCACGGCAGTCGACGGGACCGAATCCAGCTGACGGCCACCATGGTTCGAAACCACGATTCCGTCAACCCCGGCAGCAACTGCGCGTCGGGCATCCTCGGGATCAAGGATGCCTTTGACCAGAAGCTTGCCTTTCCAGTTCTCCCTGACCCAGTTGATGTCTTCCCAGGTGACGCTCGGATCGAACTGCGAATCAACCCATGCCTTGAAGTCCTGGGGGCTGCTTCCGCCAGGAACGGCGTTGGCCAGGTTGCCAAAGGTCAAGGGCTTGCCGCCAATCGGGACGTCAGCCAGCCAACGCGGGTGGCTGGCCAGGTCCACCGCCCGACGGAACTTCGCCCAGGCGGACGCTTCGCCGACCATCGCGTTCCGGGTATCGCGGTGGCGGGCACCCACCACCGGCAGGTCCAGGGTGAGGACCAGCACCGGGGCACCAACGGCGGTCGCCCTTGACATCAGATCTTCGGCATAGCTGCGGTCACGCATTACATAGAGCTGGAACCACGGCGGAACCTCCGTCGCTTCGGCGACTTCTTCGATCGCGCAGATCGACACGGTCGACTCCACGAACGGAAGCCCCCTGGCTTCAGCCGCCCGGGCAGCCTGAACCTCTGCCCTGCGGGCGAGCATTCCGGCCAGCCCGACCGGCCCGAGGATCACCGGCATCGACAGTTTCTGCCCCAGGACTTCAACCGCCTGATCACGGACAGAAACGTCACGCATCACCACCTGGCGCAACAGGATGTCGCCAAGGTCACTGACGTTGGCCCTCATCGTGGCTTCTTCATACGCACCACCGTCGACATAGTCGAACAGTTGACGGGGCAAACGACGTCGCGCAAGTTCACGGTAATCCGACACCGTTGCCGGAGCGACACCGAGCGGTCGGTCGGGAGAGAAGCGCATTCCCTGAACTTAGCCGAAGCGACGGATAGCCTGCGAGGTCACGATGGATTCCTCACTGATGATGATCGCGCTCGGCCTGCTGGTGGTCGCCACGTTCTCCAAGAAACTAAGTGGCACCCCTGTCACGGTGGCCATGGCTTTCGTGGCAATGGGGATCCTGGTTGGGCCGCAGTTCATCGACGACATCGATGTCGACAGCACCGGCAGCGCAGTCCGCATCCTTGCCGAAGCAACTCTGGCCCTGGTGCTGTTCTCGGACGCTTCGCGAATCAGCCTGGGTGAACTTAGACGGGAAGCATCGGTGCCGGCACGCCTGCTCGGAATCGGCTTGCCATTGACGATCATTTTCGGGACGGTCGTTGCCGCGCTGCTTTTCGATGAGATCACGATCGGTGAAGCGATCGTGGTCGGGGTAATCCTTGCCCCCACCGACGCGGCCCTCGGCCAGGCGGTTGTAACCAGCAAGAAGGTTCCCGGAAGGATCCGTCAGGGCCTCAACGTGGAGAGCGGCCTGAACGACGGAATCTGCGTGCCTTTGCTGTTCGCCGCGGTCGCCGCCGCCGACATCGAATCGAATATCGCAAATGGACGCAGCGCCTTTCACCTCCTTGGTGAAGAAATCGGTTTCGGCATCCTCGCCGGGGTCGCCGCCGGACTTCTGATCGCGCGAATAATCCTGGTGGCCGGCAAATGGAACCTGATCACCGGTACGTGGAAACAGGTTGTCCCGGCAGCCGGGGCGGCGCTCGCTTACGGACTGGCCGACACCTTGGGTGGGTCGGGTTTCATCGCCGCTTTCGTCGCCGGCATGGCCTTCCACATCGGGTTGAAAGGTGATCCGAAACACCTCAACCGCCTGACCGACGAAGTTGGCAGCACTCTCAGCGGGGTGACCCTGATGATTTTCGGGGCGGTGCTGCTCGGTCCCATGATCGCGGAGATCACCTGGCAAGTCGCGTTTTACGCAGTCCTCAGCCTCACCGTGATCAGGATGGTTCCAGTCGCAATCGCGATGATCGGTTCCGGTGCCCGCGCGCCCACGGTCGGGTTCCTCGGCTGGTTCGGCCCCAGAGGGCTCGCCACGATCGTTTTCGCGATCATCATCATTGAGGAATCCAGCCTTCCTCATCAATCGTTGCTCGTACAGATCGCCTACGTGACGGTCGGTCTCTCGGTGCTGGTCCATGGCCTGACCGCCTCTCCGCTGGCTGTCAGGTACGGGAAATGGTTCAAGGCGAACGGGAAACGTGACCAGTCGATGGAAGGCGTTCCCGGAGCAGTTTCCCGCCCGCGGGCGGCTGTGCTTGATGAAAGTGATTCCCCGGGTCGGTAGGATCACCGACGTGAACGATCCGGGTTCGAACCAGTCGGAAGCACCAGAAGAATCAGGGTTCTTCGGCCGTGTTCATTCCCGGCTTGAACTGCTGGCGACGATCCTGCTCGCAGTCGCGGCGGTCGCCACCGCCTGGAGTTCGTACCAGTCGGCCCGCTGGAGCGGCGTGCAGGCGATCGATTTCAGCAAGGCGAATGCCGCGCGGGTTGAATCAACCAAAGCTTCGACCAAAGCTGGCCAGCAGACCCAGGTGGACGTTCTGCTGTTCACCCAGTGGGCCAATGCCTATGCGACCGAGGATGAGTTCCTGTCCGACTTCTATTTCAAGCGTTTCCGCCCCGAGTTCAAGCCAGCGGTCGTTGCGTGGACCGATAAGAAACCGCTGAAGAACAAGAACGCACCAGCCACCCCGTTCGTAATGCCGCAATACAAACTCGCTGCCGAAGCAGAATCGAGGGCGCTGGTCGATGAAGCGGAGCAGCACACGGCCGACGCGACCGAATCGAACCAGCGTTCAGACAATTACGTGCTGGCGGTGGTGCTTTTCGCTGCGGCGCTCTTCTTTGCCGGCATCAGCACCAAGCTGACCCGTCCCCGTGAACGCACCCTGATTCTCGGTTTCGGTTACGTCCTGTTTATCGGCACTCTGTTGTGGGTGTTGACTTTTCCCGTCTCGATCTCGATCTGAGACCTGCCGGTTTATCGACGGATGCGACCTATAGGCTGAAGCCATGTACGTATCTTTCGGTGGACCGATATTCCTGATCGCAGTTGGAGCAATCCTGAAATACGCAACCGACTTCAACGTGTCGGGCGTCGACATGGATGTGGTTGGCGTGATCCTGATGATCACCGGGGTCGTCATCCTGATGCTGTCGTTCGCGGTCGCGATCATGAATCGCAAGGACCGCAAAGACCTCGGCGGACCGCCCCCGGGCAATCCTCCCCCGCGGCGCTAGCCACAACGGGGGCCGGTCGCTCAGCCTCTGAGCCCGCCAGGTCCGAATTCAGGCATCACGCATTCAGGTACTCGCAGGGCCTCAACCAGGTCACCGGCGTGTGGTCGCAGTTCGTCGCACAGCGCGTTGACGTTACGGATGACTGCCTTCGACCGGGTCGAAGATATGCGGCCGTGTTCCTGATACCAGCCCCGATGCTGCTCGATGACACTCAGGGCGTGGAGATCGCAGACCCGGCCAAGCATGGCCCGGCCAGTTTCGTCGGCGCAATTGTCCACTGCCCGGGCAAACGCCTCGAGGATCTGGGTTTCGATGTGCGCCCTTGCCGCAACCAGAACATGGTCCTGGCATGAATTGAAAACTTCGAAAGAATCCTTGCCATCGTCAACCCCGCTCTTGAGGCGGCGGGCGGCGCTGTCAAGCACGTGCTGCTCCCGCCAGGCAAAAAGGGCCAGTTGATAATCACGGTCAGTCAGGTCGCCGTCTTCTTCGGAGTCGGGGGTAAGTTCATCCCAGATCCGGCCCCATAGTTCTCGTGCGGCGGTGCGCTCAACAACCCGTTCGATTACCTGTGAGGTCACGAAACCAGCCATGCCGAGCGGATTCAGGTCACCGAATTCCTCGCGGTAGCCAGTCAGCAGGCTCTTGGCCACGAGTTGCAGCAGCACCGTGTTGTCGCCCTCGAAAGTCGTGAAGATCTCGGCGTCAGCTTTCCGCGCGGCAAACCCGCTTGAGCTCAGATAGCCGAGGCCGCCGCAGGCCTCCCGTCCGGTCTGGAGACATTCAACCGCGTGCCAGGTCGCGAAGGCTTTGACTCCGGCCGCCGAGGTCTCAAGGGTGCGGCGCTCGGTCTCGCCCGTTTCTTCACCGCTGAACACCGCATCGAGTTCCTCAACCTGCTCGGCCTGCTTGAAGTGCAGAGCGTAAGTGTGGGCGAGCAGCGGCAACAGCCGTCGCTGATGGGCCCGGTAATCGAGCAGGGCCACGTCTTCACCGCCATCAGCAGGCCCGAACTGGCGACGCAGGTTGCCGTGACGGACAGCGGTCGAAAGGGCGACCTTGGATACCGAAATAGCTGCACCCCCTACCGACACCCGGCCCTGAACCAGGGTTCCAACCATCGTGAAGAACCGCCGGGTTGGATTTTCGATCGAGGAGGTGTAATCACCGCTTTCGCTGACCGACCCGTATCGATCGAGCAGGTTGGTTCGCGGTATCCGCATCTGGTCGAAATAGAGCCGTCCGTTGTCGACTCCGTTGAGGCCGAGCTTTTGCCCGCAATCCTCAATGGTGACCCCATCCAGCGGCTCTCCGTTCTCGTCGCGGATCGGGACGACAAAAGCATGAACCCCATGCTGTTCGCCTTCGATCATTAGTTGCGCGAAGACCACCGCCGCTTTGCCGTGTTTTGCCGCATTGCCGATCCAGTCCTTGCGGTCAGCTTCGGTCGGGGTGTCGATAACCCACTCCTGGTTTTCGTAATCGAAGTTCGCGACAGTTTTGACCGACTGCACATCCGAACCGTGACCGGATTCGCTCATCGCGAAACATCCCGGAAGTTCCAGCGAAGCGATGTCGGCCAGATAACGATCGTGATGGCTGCGGGTTCCGAGGTGGAGGATAGCCCCGCCGAACAGCCCGAACTGCACCCCGGTTTTGACGACCAGGGACAGGTCGCCGAAAGCCAGTGTTTCGAAAGCAGCGATCGAACCGCCGATGTCACCGCCACCACCGTGGGACGACGGCAGTCCACGCACTGTCAGTTTCTCGTCGGCGAGTAGCTCCGACCAGGTCAGTACCTGCTCCCGGTACTCGGCGGTGGTGATTTCGGGACTGACCGG
>JBAUOE010000253.1:0-4973 GCA_049579585.1 Solirubrobacterales bacterium
GGATTCGAATTCCAGGCCCGGGGAACCAACACCCTGAGCACGGTTGGAGCGATCAAGAGCAAGAGCTGGACGGTCGATACGGTCGCCCCGGTGGTCAGCTTCGACAGCGGACCGAACGGACCGACCAACAACTCCAGCCCGGCGTTTGCTTTCTCCAGTGATGGAGCTGGCAGCTTCGCCTGCACGCTCGATGCTGATTCGGATGGCGATTCGGTTCCGGAAGCAGCCTGCACCAGCCCGGTCAGCTTCACCGACCTGGCTGATGACGGCTACACCGTGACCGTGGTCCAGACGGACGCTGCCGGCAACGAGAGCGCACCGGCGACCCGTTCATTCGAGGTCGACACCGTTGCCCCCGCGGCAACGATCACGGCCGGACCTGATGCCAGCACGGAAGCGACAACCGCCCAGTTCGAGTTCAGCTCGGACGAAGCCGGTTCGAGCTTCACCTGTGAACTGGACAACGGCGCCGCAGCAGCCTGCACCAGCCCGAAGAGCTACAGCAGCGTGGCGGTCGGAGAGCACACCTTCAAGGTGAAGGCAACTGACGCCGCCGGCAACATTGGTACCAACGCGACCCAGTCCTGGACTGTGACCCAGGCTCCGGATCCGACTTGTGAAGCACCGCAGGTTGGCACCCCGCCGAACTGTGTCGATCCGGAACCGGTCGAGTGTGAAGCCCCGCAGGTCGGCACTCCGCCGAACTGTGTGGATCCGGCTGGACCTGGTGTTCTCGCCAAGCCTGTGATCAAGGCGCCGAAGAAGGTCAAGGCCGGCAAGAAGATCAAGGTGGTCGTGAAGGTCAGCAACGTCGGTGAGTCCGACCTGGCTAACACCAAGGTCTGCCTGAAGACCCCGAAGAAGCTGGTCAAGGGCAAGGCGAGCCGCTGCAAGTCGGTTGGCAAGGTCTCAACGGGTGCTACTGGCAAGGCTGTCTTCAAGCTGAAGACCAAGTCCGGCAAGAAGCTCCGCGGCAAGAAGGTCAAGCTCAAGGCGAAGGTCACTGCGAGTGGCGCCAAGGGCAAGAACAGGGGACACGTCACTGTCCTGAAGTAGCCGCACTGAAGTCATGAAGTTGTGATCCGGGGGCCTCAGGCCCCCGGATCTGTTTAACGGGGAACGATGACCCCAGAAACACTCTGTGTATGGGAGAGGGATTCGTCCGGGAATCCACTCTGTGACGGATGTACATAGAGGTACTTCTGTGCTAATCTCTCGGCCGGGAGATTGGGCTCGTCGAGAATTCCTGATTGGTAACTGCTTTTGCTTTGAACCTGAGCTTCGGCTCGGGAGTGAATGGATTCGCTAGGGAGTAAGTTCATGTCAATGGGAACGGTCTCGTCTGGGACCAATGGGAGAAAAAATTCATAATGATCAGTAAGTCTGTCCGCAAGCGGTCAAGTCGAGTGTCGCTTTTTGTCTCGGCCTTGTTCGCGATTCTTGCTATTCCGTCGCTCTTCGCGTCCTCGGCCTCGGCTGCTGACGCACCGCCTGTCGGTAACCCGGGCCCCGTGGCTCTGGAAATCACGGGTGGCTTCCTCAAGGTAGGCGCCACGCTTGAAGCGCCCCTCGGAGAAGAGGACCTTCCCTCGCGTCCGCGGTTCGACGCGACGATCAGCCCGGACGGCAGCATCTTTGCGGCCAAAGAGGATTTCTTCTTCCCGCACCTGGTCTTCCCCGTTGAAGACGTTCCGATCATCGGCGACCTTGATATCGGCATCGACATCATTCCGACCCAGGACGTGACCGGCCAGATCAACCCGGACACCGGAGCGATGGACGTTTCCATCCGCCTCAAGATCAAGGCCACAACTTCAGGACTGGCCGATGTCGGCAGCAACTGCACGATCGGCACCGACGCCAGCCCGATCACGCTCAACATGAGCACTGCTACCGGCGTTGATCCGAGTGCCACACCCGGACTCAGCCTCGGCGGCATTCCCTACAACGAAGAAGACGGCACCGCCCGCGTTGCCGACAAGACCTTCTCCGCACCGGCACACACCGGCTGCACCGGTCTCGCAGCCGGCCAGATCAACGGTCTGCTCGGTCTGCCTTCACCGTCCGGCAGCAACTCCGGCGAGTTCAGCCTCCAGCTCACCCCGGCTGTCGTTTCACCGATCATCCCGCGTTACACGGCAACGCCGAACGAAAGTCGCGTCCCGTTCCCGGTCGCCTTCGACGCTTCCAACACCGTTTCCAACATCGGTCCGATCACCGCATACAAATGGGATTTCGACGGTGACGGCACAGTTGATGAAACCAACGCCGGCCCGACCACGACCCATGTGTACGACACGGCAGGGGTCTACCAGACCAAGTTGACGGTTGTTACCGACAACGGTGAAATCACCAGGTCCCGCGCGACGATCACCGCGAAGTCCATTCTCGTCACCTTCAATGCCAAGCCGCCGGTGTCGAGCACCGACCGCAACCCGCATTTCGAATTCGTGGCCAATGAGCCCGGTGCGACCTTTGAGTGCCGCTTCGATCAGGGCAGCAACGAAGGCACCTTCGCGCCCTGTACATCACCGGTCGATTACACCAACCTCGACGACAACGACTACTCACTGCAGGTCCGCGCCAGCGTCGATGGCGACACCGGCCTGCCGACTGTCGTGCCGTTCCGGGTTGATCAGGTGGCGCCAGTAGCAACGGTTACCGGCAAGCCTGCCAATCGAGTTGGCGCCAGCGTAACTTCGGGCAACGTGGCTTTCGAGGCGAACGAACTCGTTACCTTTGAGTGTCGCTACAGGACGACCACTTCCCCGACCGGAGACAGTGCTCCCGGTTTCGGCCCATGTACCTCTCCGACTGCGGTCACGTGGGATGCCGTCGAAGGCACGAACACCTTCGACATCCGACCCACTGACCTCGCCGGAAACGTCGGAGAGGTTGTAACGGCTGCCTGGGAAGTTGACCTCACCGCACCGGTGACGACGATCAGCTACTCGCCGCCAGATCCGACCAACGGTACTGGTGGTGCCTTCAAGGAAGATTGTCCAGGAAGCTTCTTCGAATGCCTCTTCGGACTTGTTGGGGACGAAGAGCAGTCGACCACTGGCAACACCGCCCAACGCTTTGATTTCACGGCAGACGATCCGGCGGCAACGTTCACGTGTCAGTTGAACGCCGGACCCGAGACCCCATGCATCAGTGGTGTTCAGACTGGTACTGGAGTTTCCGGAGCAAACAACTCATACAGTTTCAACGAATTGCTCCGTCGAGTCGGTAACCCGGTTCAGGGCACCAACACCTTCCGGGTCTGGGCAACTGATCCAACGGACAACCGGGCAGCCAACCCGACCGTCGCGACTTTTGTCTACGACACCGTCTCACCGGTAATCACCGCGCAGACCGGGCCGGCCGATTTCACCCGGAACACCACCAATACGGTGACCTTCCAGGCGAATGAAACGGTTGCCAAGTTCGAGTGCCGCTTCATCAACAACACCGGCACCGGAACTTCCAGCTTCGCCACCGGTACCGGAACGCCCTCCGGTTTCGTGCCATGCACGCCGGGTCAGCTCTCGGAAAACATCGGCTGGTACACAGCCAATGGCCAGACCGAAGGCCGCAAGGGTGTCCAGGTACGGGCCACCGATGCTGCTGGCAACTTCCTGAACACCAACAACAACGTGCTCAACAACGGCGGTATGACCCGCTACTGGACAGTTGACCGCACGGCGCCCGTGGCCACCATCGCAGCGGGCAGCCAGCATCAGGGCAGTTTCACCAGCGCCACTTCGGCCAGCTTCAACATGTCCTCGACCGACACTCCGCTGAACTTCGGGGTAACGGCCAACGGAATTACCGGACAGACACCGACCTATCAGTGCAGCCTCAACAACGGTGCCTTCCAGCCCTGTACCTCACCGCATCAGGTGAATTCACTCAACGCCGGCCCGCAGAGGATGCGGATCAAGGCAATTGATGCCGCGAACAATGCTTCCTCCATCGTCGAACGGACCTGGACCGTCGTCAACGCTTCCAACGCGTCGGTGACGATCACTTCCAAGCCATCGTCGCTGAGCGGATCAAGGGACGCAACCTTCCAGTTCAACCCGGACGCGACTGCTGAATGTCGCCTCGATCCGACCGAAGCCCAGAGCCTCGCCAACAGTGGCTGGGCAGCTTGCGCCACCGGCAAGAGCTACTCCGGGCTGGTTGACGGAAGCCACACCTTCCAGGTTCGGGCCGATGGCGCTTCGACGCCGGCCAGCTACACCTGGACGGTCTACGCCAACCTGCCGAGCGCTACATTCAGCTCGCAGCCCGGCATCCTGAGGCCCGACGCGATCCGTTACACCGGTCTGGACCAGGAATCGGCCGACATCGAGTTCAGCTCGGCGGCCAACCCGAACGGTGCCACCACATTCCGCTGCCGCTACTACATCCAGGGTGACGCAGTTCCGGCATTCGAAGCCTGTGAATCCCCGGTCAACGTCGAATGGGACAAGCAGGCAGAAGGCCAGGTCCGCAAGTTCGAGGTTGAACCGACCTCGGCTACCGGCAACACCGGAACGGTCCTGACCGCATCCTGGACGATCGTGGCCTCACGCCCGAGCATTGCTCTGGGCAACGGCACGGACACCATCACCGCATGCAACACCGGTGCGAACGGTGGAGTCGGCGCAGTCGGCTGTGTAGCAACCGCCAGCAGCACCCAGCCGGGCCTGAGCAGCAACGTCGCAGCTCCGCGTTTCCAGGCAGTAAGCGGCAGCCCGGTCAATGGGGTCATCGGGTACGCCTGCCAGTTGAACAACGGCGACGTACAGAACCCCTGCACCAACCGGACGTCCTCATTCCCGGCAGGTGGCAAGCCGTTGACTGTTCTGGTCAGCAGCTCCGCCCGCGGCAATAACGACAACTTCGGTACAGCCCCGGCGCTCAACAGCGAAAACACGATGAAGATCTGGGCAGTGGACAACGGTGGCAACCTGTCCGACAGCCCGGCCACTTACACCTGGACC
>JBAUOE010000254.1:0-15042 GCA_049579585.1 Solirubrobacterales bacterium
TGCCGTCCTGTTGCTCAACTTCGGTTTTGCTGGTGATCGCGACATCGACGCCTTCGTTTGCTTTGGTGAAGATGTCGTTGAAAGCACCATTGGTGGTGTCGGTCAGCACGAAAGTGCCGGCGACCAGGGCGATGCCGAAGACAACCGCGATCGCGGTCATCAGCGAGCGCCACTTGCGGGCCCAGAGGTTTTTGAATGTGAGGCTCAGCATTACTTTGCCTTCTAGGCGAGAGTCTTCAGAAGCTCGATAACCGCGTCAGCGGAAACCGGCGGGGCATCGTGGACGAGCTTGCCGTCCCGCAGGGCGATCAAGCGATCGCCGTGAGCCGCAGCGTCGGGTTCATGGGTAACCATGATCACCGTCTGGTCGTATTCGTCGACCGAGCCACGCAGCAGCTGGAGGACGTCCTCTGATGCTTTGGAATCCAGGTTGCCGGTGGGCTCGTCAGCGAAAAGGACTGCCGGCTTGGTCACCAGGGCCCGGGCAACTGCTACCCGCTGCTGCTGGCCGCCGGAAAGTTCCGAAGGGCGATGCTTGCGGCGATCGGTCAGCCCGACCCTTTCGATCACTTCGTCGACCCAGGCCTGATCGGGCTTGCGTTTAGCGATCGACATCGGCAGCAGGATGTTTTCTTCGGCGGAAAGTACCGGCAGCAGGTTGAAGAACTGAAAAACGAAGCCGAGCTTGTCCCGCCGAAGCTGGGTCAGTTCACCATCGTCAAGGTCGGTGATTTCAGTCCCGTCAACCTGAATCGAACCCGCGGTGGGTTTGTCGAGCCCGGCAAGGATGTGCATCAGGGTCGACTTGCCGGAACCTGACGGCCCCATTATCGATGTGAAGGCGCCCTTGTCGAAAGAAACGTCCACGCCGTCGAGGGCGCGCACTTCCGCTTCACCTTCGCCGTAGAACCGTTCGATTCCGGTCGCGACGACGATCGCGGTTTCGGGTGCTTCTGACTGGGTTGGTGCCTCAAGGGTGGATTCCATTATGTAGGCACCGTAGCACCCGAATAGGGCCTGTTACGACGTCTCAGGGTCATCCCCCATGCCCCCTAAGGGTTACCCGGGATGGCCCGGGCAAAAGGGTCCTGCAACAGGAACGGCGTCCGGATGGACGCCGTTCCTTGAGGCACCGGGTGGCAGGCTGCCAGCCGGCTCGATTCTGGCTGGGCCGGGTCAGACCGCCCGCGGCATCAGGACCTCACGCGCGATGACCATGCGCTGGATCTGGCTGGTGCCTTCGTAGAGCTGCATGATCTTGGCGTCACGCATGAACTTCTCGACCGGGTAGTCCTTGATGAAGCCGTAGCCACCGAAGACCTGCACGGCGTCGGTGGTTACTTCCATCGCGGAGTCCGCGGCGAAACGCTTGGCTTCTGACGAAGCGAGCGTGTTGCTGATCCCGTTCTGAAGCTGCCAGGCGGAAAGCCAGGTGAGCAGACGGGAAGCATCCACCTTGACCGCCATGTCGGCGATCAGGAACTGGATTGCCTGATGCATCGCGATCGGCACGCCGAACTGCTGGCGTTCCTTCGAGTAGTCAACGGCGGCTTCGAAAGCACCGCGGGCAATTCCGGTGGCCATCGCCGCGACGCCGGGACGGGTGCGGTCGAGAGTCATCATGGCGAGCTTGAAGCCTCTGTTTTCTTCACCGATCATGTTTTCGGCCGGAACTTCGACGTCGTTGAAGGTGACGGTCGCGGTATTCGATGCCCGCTGGCCCATCTTGTCTTCTTTCTTGTCGATCGTCACGCCGTCCTGCTTGTCGACGACGAAGGCGGTGATGCCGCGGCTGCCGGCTTCGGGGTCGGTTTTCGCGTAGACGGTGAACCAGTCGGCGTAGGAACCGTTGGTGATGAAGCACTTCGAACCGTTGAGGACGTACTTGTCGCCCTTCTTGACGGCGCGGGTCTTCATGCCGGCAACGTCGGAACCGGCGTCCGGCTCGGTCAGGCAGAAAGAAGCGAGTTTCGGCTCTTCGGACAGCATGCCGAGATACTTCTTCTTGGTCTCTTCGGATCCACCGAGCTGAACCGGGGCCGAAGCGAGGCCGTTGGCACCGATGCTGGTGCCGATGCCGGAGCAGCCCCATGCGAGTTCCTCTTCGATCAGGCAACCGGAGAGGTAATCAAGGCCGGATCCGCCATACGCCTCTTCGAGGTGGGTGTTCATCAGGCCGACTTCCCAGGCCTTGTTGATCACGTCGATCGGCCATGTGCCGTCTTTGTCGTATTCCCAGGCAACGCTGCGCATTTCTTTTTCAGCGAAATTGTGGGCCATTTCGCGCAGATCCTTCTGCTCATCGGTAAGCGTGAAGTCAACCACTTCTAAAGCTCCTTAAGTCGAGGGAAATCGGTTTCACAGGTCGTTTTGGGACGCATTGGCAATTCCCGATTGACCAGTCAGTCAATAACTCGGAATCAAGCTTAACGGATCGGTCCTGCGGGCACCACGAAGCAGCCGGTTAAGGTGACCCCATGCCACTTGCCGTTGGTCAATCCGAATTCCTGCTGGTCCTGGTCCTGCTCTGCGTGGTTGCCGCCCCGATCGCGGCATTCGCTTTCTCGAAATCAGGCAAAGGGCTGGATGAACTCGGGAAAGGCACCTTCGCGATCGACCGGGAAACGCCACCCGACCCCGGGTCGATCGAACCGCAGGTGGCGGCAGCAGAACAGGAAGCCGAGGTCCGTCAGATGGTCGAAGCATCCGCCTACCGCCAAAGTGAACGCGGCGAGGGTGAACTCGACGTCGAAAAGGAAATCGACCGCCTGCTCGGTCGTGACCAGCCGGATAGCAGCCCCGAGGATTCCAGAGAAGCACCGGCTCCCCCCGGCGGGGACAGCATCCGCGACGAAATACGCCAGCTGGTCGTCGCCAATAACGAGCGGCGGGAACGGCGTGGCGACGAACCCCTCGACATCGAGGCCGAAGTGGACCGCCGTTTGCGCGAGTGGACCTGACCGGACCCCAGCCACTTTTAGAAAGCGGCAACGCTGGCTAGGATAAAACTCATGAACGAAGATCCCACCTACGAACTCGAAGATCTGGTGGTTCAGCCAGGCACCTATTTCAACCCGCAGACCGAAGTCGTGGTGATCGTCGATGACACCGCCGCGATCGATCAGGAGGTCTTCAACTCCGATTCCTTCGAAGGGGCCGAATGGGTCCGCATCTCCGAGGACACGCCGGTCGAAGAGCAGCGCCGGGACGAGCTGATCGACGAGTTCCAGAACGACAATCACGCCGGCCGCGGAAGCCAGGTCGGTGAAGCCCCTCCGGAACCGGACGACCTTGATCTGGACATCCTCGACGATGAAGACGGGCCCGTGATCTGATGGACAAAAGCCGGCTGACGCTTCTCGGGGTTCCGATTGACAGCGTCGGCAGGCAGGGCGGCACCGAACTCGGTCCGGAAAGCCTGCGCCAGAGTCTCGCCGGCCTTTCACTCAACGACGCGGGCGACACGAAACAGATGATCCGCGGTTCGCAGCGTGACCCGGCAAACGGCTGGCTCGGCTTTGCCGACGTCGTCCGGATGAGCATCGAGGTCCGTCAGCGGGTGGCGGAAATCACCGCCGAGGGCCAGGTCCCGGTGATCCTTGGCGGCTGCTGCACCCTGCTGCCCCCCGCCCTGGCTGGCGCCCGCGATTCGCTCGGCCCGATCGGCCTCGCGTTTTTTGATGGCCACCTCGACCTGTTCACCGGAAAAACCTCACCAACTGGTGAGGGGGCTGACATGCCAGTGGCGGCCGCGCTCGGCATGGCCCCGCCCGAACTCCTCGAGGTGCTGGGCGAGACCCCGCTGGTCAATCCGGAAAGCATCGCTTTCATCGGTGCCAGGGACCAGGAAGAACTTGATCTGATCGCCCCGCTTCCCGCCGGCCTTGGAATCGGCCGGATTGAATCCAGAGACTCGTTGCGCCACGCTGACCTCAACCATGTCGGTAGATCAATTGCTCACGAACTGACGTCGAACGGCCAGGGATTCTGGCTCCATCTCGACGTCGACATCCTTGATCGCGATGCCTTCCCAGCGACCGATTACCTCATGACCGACGGTTTGAGCGTGCCCGAACTCAAGGCCCTGCTTGCTCCCCTCGCCGGGTCGCCAGACCTGATCGGAATCAACATTGCCTGCTTCAACCCGGAGAAAGATCCGGAAGGAAGCTGCGCGATCACACTGGCCAAGCTGCTTGAGTCGACCCTTATCATTTAGAATCCGGGATTGTGCTGGAAGCTGGCTCAAAAGCCCCCGATTTTACTCTGAAGGATCAGAACGGCAAGACGATCACTCTCTCGGATTTTTCCGGGGAGACCGTGGTGCTGTACTTCTATCCCAAAGCGAACACCTCAGGATGCACCACGCAGGCCTGCGGCGTCCGCGACCACATGTCGGAGTACAACAACGCCGGCGCCAAGGTGATCGGAGTGTCGCCCGACGACGTCAAGGCGATCAAGAAGTTCGATAAAGCCAACGACTTCGGATTCACACTGCTGGCCGACAAGGACCACAAGGTTTCCGACATGTACGGCACCTGGGTGGAGAAATCGATGTACGGCAACACCTACATGGGTGTTCAGCGCGCAACTTTCATCATCAGTGGCGACAGCAAGATCGTCCGGGTATTCCCCAAGGTCCAGCCGAAGAAGCACGACGATGTCGTGCTCAAGGCGCTGGTCGAGATCAACACCACCGTCTGAGCCGTGTCTGACTGGGGCACAGGTTCTTACGAACTGACTGCCGCCCAGCTGGCCCCGGTGGCCGAAGTCGTGGTCGACGCAGCCGAACCGGTTGCGGAACTGAAGACCCTCGACGTTGCCTGCGGTACCGGCAACGCCACCCTGATCGCCGCCAGTCGCGGAGCCGAAGCTACCGGCCTCGACCTCGCCCCGCGCCTGCTTGAAGTAGCCGACGGACGCGCTGGTGACGCCGGCGTGGACGTGAACTGGGTCGAAGGCAGCATGCTCGAACTGCCTTTTGCCGACGATTCTTTTGATGTCGTCACTTCGGTTTTCGGAATCATCTTCGGCAGCCCGGCCGATGCGGTCGTCGGCGAGATCTCCCGCGTGCTCAATCAGCACGGACGGGTCGCGGTCACCACCTGGACCGACGAAGGCCTGCTGCCGGAAATAGCAAACCTGAACCGGGCCGCCGTGGCCGACGCCCTTGACCTGCCGGAAGATGGCCCTACGCCGTTCCAGTGGGGTGATGAAGCCGGGCTGAAGATGCTGTTCGCCGAACACGGAATCGCCCTCCAGACCGAAAAGAAAGAACTTGTCTTCAGGTCGGAATCGGCTGTGGCGACGAATGAAGAGTGGAAGCAGCACCACCCGATGTGGCTAACCGTGAAAGAAACCATCGGCGACGAGAACTTCGAAGCCCTGTCCCACAAGGTGCTTGCCGCACTTGAAGCGGGCAATGAATCCACCGACGGTGGGTTCAGCTACACCAGCAGTTACCTGCTGGCTGTCGGCTCCCCGGTCTGACGGTCGAGCCGCCATGGCATCCGAAACGGAAAAGATGCTGGCGGGAGGTCCTTACCTCGCCGATGATCCCGACCTGATCGCTTCGAGACGCCGTTGTCAGGCGGTCCTCCGTGAATTCAATCAGCTGCCCGAACAGGATCTCGATGGCACGGTTCTGGGTGAACTGTTCGGTGCTGCGGGAACCGGCACTTACGTCCAGGCACCTTTCACTTGTGACTACGGCTTCAACATCTCGATCGGCGAAGGTTCCTTCATCAACTTCGGCTGCGTCGTGCTCGACTCTTCCCCGGTTTCGATCGGTAACAAGGTTCAGATTGCGACCGGGGTCCAGCTCCTCACCGCCGAACATCCGGTCGATCCGGTTGAGCGTCGCAAGGACATCCAGCTGAATCGCCCGGTGACGATCGAAGACAACGTGTGGCTGGGTGCCGGGGTGATCGTCTGCCCCGGGGTCACTGTCGGCGAGAACTCGGTGGTCGGGGCCGGCAGCGTCGTCATCCGTGATCTACCACCGAACGTGCTCGCGGTCGGCAATCCGTGCCGCGTTGTCCGCGCTATCTGACTCCCGGTCAGTTTCGCCTAGTACACCAGGGCGTCGGCCCTCGACAGGATGAAACCGTGACCGGTCCCGGTATTGATGCAGTTCATCCCGCTTTCCGAACTTTCGCAGCTGAAAGCACCCTGGGACGAGCTTTCTCCGTACTTCAGGATCGGGGCACCCGGGTTCATGACGGTGTCTCCGGCACAGACGAATGTGCCTTCCCCCCGTTTGATTGACAAACCTGATCCCCAGTCCAGGGTGCAGCTGGAGGGCTTGGCCGGGGCGGCCCAGGTTTTCTTTGCGATGTCGCACCTGGCCCCCTCTTTGCTGTCCATGTAACAGGCGATGTTGCCGGTCGGTGACTGGAACGAAGTGAAGGATCTGGCCGTTTCGCTGTTTCCAGTGGCCGGTGGTTTCGCCACTTTCTCTTTCGAGTCGGCGATCTGCTGCTTGAGTTCCCGGGATTCGAGCTTGGCTTTCCGTGCCTTGGCCTTCAGTTCGTCGATCTGCTTCTGAACGGACGCGACCTGATCGGCAGTGGAGTTCGAATCATCGTTCGAACCGCAGCCGGCAAATACCGTTGCAGCCGCCAGACAACTCAGGGCTACGCCGGCGATACGTGTTGCGGAACCTGATCTCATCGCTGCTCCCGTCCTTGTTGGGTCAACTGAATATGACAAATCCCATGAAGGATTACCGCAAAGCTGATTAGCAGCATCAGGTATTCCATCTACGGAGACGTCTCCTCGGGTTCGGCTTCGGTCAGTGAAAACCGGATTCGGGTGGGTGGCAAGGCATTCTCCCGGTCATCGAGGGCGATTGTCAGGTCGAGCTGCTCGAAAGAACCCCCACCTTCCGCCACATAGAGGTCGAACCTGGCATCGACCAGCGACTCCTCCAGTTCCGAAAGCTGGCTGGATCCCGGCAGGCCACTGTCGAGGCGGTCGAGTTCGCTTTCGGGCGAACCTGCCTTTTCGATGGCGTCCACCAGTCCGGCCACGTCAAGCATTCCGGTTACGCGATCAACCTCGAGGCCATCAATCGTTTCGGTCCCGTCGTACTGCAGGTCGCTGATTGCCGATCGCAGGCCTTTCTGGGGCGCGGCGATCGCGCCGAGAATCGCGGCGTAGTCCTTCGAATTGACTTTGATCACGCGGGTCTCGAGCGGCGCGTCTTCATAGCCGAGCGATGTCACCTCAACCTGCCCCCCGCCGAGAAACCCCAACGTCGAGGGATCCTCTGCGAAAGCACGATCGATCAGGTCACCGGGATCCGGCGTGGGCTGCTCTGTGCCTCCGCAACCCGCGACCAGCACACACGCTGAAATCAACGAGCAGGCGACGATGCTGAGGGTTAGCCGTTTCAAGGGCGAGCAGCCTATACGCTCGGGGCTTCATGCCACCTCGCACAATTCTCTACACCGGCAAAGGAGGCGTCGGCAAGACGAGCGTTGCCGCGGCCACCGCCCGGCGCTGCGCCGACCGGGGACTGCGAACGGTGGTGATGTCAACCGACCCGGCCCACAGTCTTTCCGATTCGCTGGGGCAGGATCTGGGGCCAGATCCGAGCGAGATCACCCCGATGCTGTGGGGCCAGGAGATTCTTGCCGCAGCTGAAATGCGACGCAACTGGGACCGGGTGTCGTCCTGGCTGACCGGTCTTCTGCTGAATCAGGGCGTCGACCGGATCCGCGCCGAAGAACTGACCGTTCCGCCCGGCATGGACGAACTGTTTTCGCTGCTCCAGATCAAGAGCCATTGGGATGCTGATGAATTCGATGTAGTGATCGTCGATTGTGCCCCCAGCGGCGAAACCCTGCGCCTGCTTGGATTCCCGGAGGTAGCCCAGTGGTGGGTGAAGAAAGCCTTCCCGTTCAATCGTGGACTGCTTGGCGCCGCTGCCCCACTGGCCCGCGCCCTCGACCTGCCGCTGCCAGATCCTGAGTTGATGGAAGAAGTCGATCACCTGGTCAAGAACCTGCTGGAGATGGACACGATCCTGAGGGACCATGACCACTGTTCAATCCGCCTCGTGATGAATCCCGATCGCATGGTGATCAACGAGGCCCGTCGCACCTACACCTATCTTTGCCTTTACGGCTACCAGACCGATGCGGTTGTGGTCAACCGGATCTTCCCGGACGAAGTCGCGGGAACCTATTTTGGTGCCTGGCGTGATCAGCAGGAGAAACAGCTCGATGCCGTAGCCGACGGTTTTGCCCCGGTTCCGATTCTCACATCCCGATTCTTCGAAGAGGAAGTAATCGGCGAAGAGATGCACGGCCGGCTTTCCGATGAGCTTTTCGGCGATCAGGATCCCGCCTCGATCTTCCATCCGGGCCTGGCCCGCGAGCTCACCAGCAATGGTGATTCGACCGTGATCAGGATCGCCGCTCCGTTCGTCGAAAAGGACCAGATCGACCTGAAACAGGTCGGGGATGAGCTGATCGTCACAGTAGGAGACGTTCGCCGCACTATTATTTTGCCTTCGGGGCTGGCTCAACGCGAGCCATCCCGCGCCGCTTTCGATGAAGGAACCCTGGAGGTCACTTACGAGGATGTGCCCGCCGCGCCCGTCTGAAAACGATTCTGAAGCACCGTTGCCGCCCGGCGCGGACCGTTTCTGGGGCCAGATGTCGAAAGCTGGCGCCAAACGCGGCAAGTCCGAAGAGGAACCCGCCGAGGAAACAAACGGCGCGTCGCAGGACGGCCATGGTCATCAGTGCCTCGAGTGGTGTCCGATCTGCCGGTCGGTCGAACTCCTGGGTACCGCAACTTCACCCGAAGTGCGACAGCAGATCCAGGCGATCCAGAACGAAGCCCTGCAGGTAATGAAGGCGTTCGTCGCGGCTTACACCGAGCGTTCGGCGGAGACGCCCCCGGCCGGCCCCGGCCCTTCCGGGAACGGCACCGCCCCCAGCCCGGAACCGGAAGAGCCGCGCGTGAGAGACATTTCAATCGACTGAACGGTCCGGGTCGACTTTGCCGTCCCACTGCCGGTGAAACCGACCCGGTCCCGTCTGAGCTGCTGGTCGCTCTATCCTTGGGTTCATGTCCAGCCCTGTCAGTCCCCTCCCCGATACCCCTGAGGAAGTCGCCAGCGCCCTGCGCGAAGCTTCGTACCTTGCCGACGACTCAACCGCGCTGATCTCATTCCTGGCCCAGCGTCTCGGCAAGCCGATCCTGGTCGAAGGTCCGGCCGGCGTGGGCAAAACCGAGTTGGCCAAAGCCCTGGCTCGTGCCAGCGGACGCGAACTGGTCAGGCTCCAGTGCTACGAAGGCCTCGATGAAGCCAAGGCACTGTACGAATGGAATTACCGCAAGCAGCTGCTCCAGATCCAGGCGGCCGCTTCGACCAGTCCGGAAGGCGATACAGGCGGCATCGAGATGGGCGAAATCTTCACTGAAGACTTTCTCCTGGAGCGTCCCCTGATGAAAGCGATCGCCAACCCGGAACCGGTTGTTCTGCTGATCGACGAGATCGACAAAACCGACCAGGAATTCGAAGCGATGCTGCTGGAGCTGCTTTCGGACTTCCAGATCACGATCCCGGAGATGGGACGTATCGAAGCGACAACCCACCCGATCGTGCTGCTGACATCGAACAACTCCCGTGAGCTGACCGAGGCCCTGAAGCGCCGCTGCCTGTATCTCTGGCTTGACTATCCCTCGGCTGAACGTGAAATCGAGATCGTCCGGCTGCACGCCCCGGAGATCGATCAGGCCCTCGCTGCGCGGCTGGTTGAAGTCGTCGACATGATCCGCGAACTGGACCTGAAGAAACCACCGTCGATAGCCGAATCGATCGACTGGGCCCGAACCTTGATCCTGATGGGTGCCGATGACATCGACGGTGTTGTTTTCAAGGAATCCCTCTCGATAATCATCAAGCACCGCACCGACCTCGACCTGGTGGCGGAACGCATCGGTCCGCGCCTCGGACGCGGCAAGGGCAACGACGATCAGGGCCCGTCCAAGAACGGAAACTGATGGCGGCGGCCGCTGACAGAAGCGGTCGGCCGGGGCCCTCCGGCATGACCGAACAGGTTCTTGCCTTCTGCGAAAACCTGCGAAGCGAAGGTGTCGCTATCGGCACCTCGGAGATCCAGGATGCGTTCAGCGCGCTCGAAATAGTTCCCTGGGAGCACCAGTCGGACTTCAAGGAATCGTTGGCCGCAACGGTGGCCAAATCACCCAAGGACCGGGAGATCTTCGAGCTGGTTTTCGACCGGCATTTCTTCCGGGCGACCGAATCGGCAGCTCTTGAGTATTCGGAGGAGACCGACGCCGCACGCAACGCACAGGTCGCCGAAGCGCAGGGTGAAGGCCCGCCACCCCCGATGGACACCGAGGCTCTCGCCCAGGCGATCCGTGAAGCGATCGAAGCCGGTGACGAGTCGGCGATGAACGACCTGGCCCGCCTCGCGATCGAAGCTTTCGGGCAGCAGGGCGAGAGTTCGGGTGTTGTCGGGGTCGATCTCCAGCGGATCCGGCGTGGGCTGGGACTCACCGCCAACGAAGGTGACGGCCAGGGCGAATCCACGGAACCACTTGACCGTGATCAGCTCGCCCGGTTTGAACGTCAGCTTCGACGGGAGCTCCAGCGCCTCCAGATCCAGCGTCAGGGTCAGTTGCCTCCCGCCCGCCCTCTTTCCGAGCTGAACCGGGCCCTGCCGATGAGGGGCGCCCAGGACCTGGCCGCGGTCCACAAGGCGGTCGCCCAGATGAAACGGCGCCTGGCAACACTCGGGCAGGATCCTCGCGGAGCCAAACGCGGCCGGCAGGTCGACGTGCGTCGCACCATGCGATCGTCGCTGGAAACCGGCGGGGTCCCGCTGAACCTCGCTTACCGGCCGAAACGCCCCCGAAAGCCCGAGATCTACGTGCTCTGCGACGTTTCGACCTCGGTCAGCTCCGCGGCAACGTTTTTCCTGTCGGTCCTGCACGCCCTCCATGATTCGTTCCGCAAGCTGCGCAGCTTCGTTTTCATCGAACGGATCTCGGAAGTGACCCATGTTTTCGAAGAGGAGCGTGACTTTCGGGTCATGTCGGAACGGGTCACGTCTGAAGGCGGCGTCGCGGACGTCTCGGGATACACCGATTACGGTCGGGTCTGGCGCGAGTTCCTGGAGGATGTGTCCAGCGATCTCGGCCCGAGGTCAACCGTGATCGTGCTGGGCGATGCCCGTACCAATGGTCGCCCGCCGGCCGAGGACCTTTTTGCCAAAGTCGCCGACCGGGCCAACCGCACGTTCTGGCTGAATCCCGAACCTGAGCTTTACTGGAATTACGGTGATTCGGTGATGAATGCCTACATCCCGTATTGCGATGGTGCATTCGAGTGCTGGCAGACTGAACATCTGGAAACTTTCGTCGACATCGTAGCTTCCGGCCGTCCTTCGCTGGAAAAACCGCGGGCAAAGACATCCCGCCATCGCTACTGAAATGGCAGACTTGCCCGTAAGGCGACTGGCGGTACGGCTTCAGCCGAAAGCCAGGTCAAACGAAGTTGTCGGTGAACGTGACGGGGTGATCGTCATCCGGGTCACAGCCGCCCCGATCGAGGGCAAAGCGAATGCTGCCCTGATCAAGTTCGTTGCCAAAAAGCTCAACGTTCCAAAGTCCGCCGTGACCCTGGTCCGCGGTGAACGCGGTCGCGAGAAACTGATTGCCATCGCTGGACCCAAAGCAGCCGAGGCGCGCCGGTTACTGCTCGAAGGCACCTGAATCAGCCGGGACTGAGGTCGCAGTTTTTCCAGCTGCCGCGATCCGTGGCCCGGGCGCGGGTTTCGGCCCGGTTGTAAGCCGGGAATCGCTGGAAAACTTCGTCGTAGACGTAGGTTGAAGCAAGGCCCTTCGCGATCATTGCCTGACCGAGGTCCTGATTGCCTTTGTTGACGTAAGCGAGCAGTCGACCGTAGCGGTCGCGTAGATCCTGACTCGGGTCGGTGCGCACAGTCACTGTGGCGCCAGTTGCCAGCCGTTTCATCGTGGTCGAAGCTATCCGCCCGCCACATTCAACGCCGCCGTAGACCTCCGGGGTGTCGATTCCGATCAGGCGCACGGTTTCGCTCCTGCCCGACGAAGTCCGCAGGTCAAGCGTGTCACCATCGGTCACCGAAAGCACCCTGGCGCGCAGTTTGAGCCCGCGGGAGCTGCTGACCGGAGCTTTGGCTGGTGCCCCCTTCCCCGGTTTCGTTTTCGAACAGGGGCAAGGCAGCGAAGTACAGGCCAGGCCATCACCGTCACCATCAAGGCCGTGAGGATCGCCTTGAACCAGACGTTTCTGGGCTTGCGCCTGATCTCCGAAATCCCCGCAGTTGAGATCTCCCTGCGCCGGTTCTGCCTTGGCCTGAATCTTTACCGCTCCGGGTTTTATCCGGGCCGGTCTGGCCTGCTTTTTCGCAGTGGTTTTCTGCGCCTTCCGGGCAGTGGGCCGCTGGTCCTTTGAACGGTCCTGGTTATTACCGTCGCCGGCCGTACCGCAGCCAGCCAGCAACAGCAGGCCGACCCCAGCCGCGGCGAGCCGGCTGAGGTCGAGTCGCTGCTTCAGCTGAACCGCACCCGTTTCTTGACCTTGCGGCGGTTGCCTTCAGCGTCGGTGGCGGTGACGATCAGCTGTGCCTGGGCGACATCACGTCGGCGCAGGCGCTTGCGGTAGCGCTTGCCGACCTTCATCTTCACCCGTTTGGATCCGGGCTTCTTGGCCTTCGTTGAATTACGTGCGATCGTGACCTGACGTGAGCCCTTGCCGGCCGCGCGGCGCAGTTTCGTCACCAGTTCGAGTTCGAGTTCGACCGGTGGGCTCTGGTCGTTGACCACGATCTTGAACGGCTGTCCTGACTTGAGCAGCCGGCGCAGGGTCGGCTTGCCAAGCGTTCGGATCTTGATCTTCGGTTTCTTCTTGTCCTTCGGCTTGTCGGGTTCTTCTTCCGCCCTGGTACGGCGGAAAGGACCGCTTACTTCGTAAATGACCCCGCCGCCGACCGCTCGCTGTGACGCGAAGTAGAAACGGTTGCCGCTCGGGTCGAAGACGGGCCCGGTCAGTTCGGAATTGGCGTGGGCATCTCCTGGAAGTTCGAGGAACGGAGCGGCTTCGCCTTCGGCGCTGATGATGCAGACCTGGAAGTCCCCGGCGTCTTCGCAAACGTAGAGGTCACCGGAGATGCGGGCAACGGTTACGTTGTCGGTGTCGTTGAGCGGTGCGTCTTCACCGAGGGCGACACCGTCATAGATCACTTCGAGTTCTTCATCGGCACAGTGGTAGCCGTAGACCCGGTCATCCTGGGTGGTGGCGAAGTAGATGACACCTTCGTCGTACCACATGCCTTCGCCACGCTTGAAGACGGTTGCGGACGGGATCTGGTGCCGGGTGGCCACGCTGCCGGTGTGCGTCGGGTCCGGAAGTTCGTGCCAGATCACTTTGCCGCTGTCGGTGACTTCGGCGACATCGAGTTTTCCGGTGGAAAGGTCGGGATAGGAATCCGGGCGGAAACGGTAAAGACAGCCGTCGCCGATGTCTTCGGTTAGATAGGCCATTTTCCCGATCGGATCGATGCTGGCCGCTTCGTGCTTGAAGTAACCCATCGCCGGTCGTTTTACCGCCGGTTTGACGCCGAACGGATCGCATTCCCAGACCGCCCCGGTGTTCTCCTTTTCTTCACAGGAGAGCCAGGTGTCCCATGGCGTAACGCCGCCCGCGCAGTTCAGGTCGGTGCCTTTGAGGATCGGGTAGTAGTCCGTCACCTTGAAATTCTTGTCGAATCGGATCGCCGCGGTACCGATCTCCCACAGATCCTTGACGTATGGCGCTTCACTGTTGGTGACGAGAATGAACCCGCCGTCATCGGTCTTGTAGGTACCCATGCCGTCGGGCAGAGCATGGAAGGGAGCACCGCCCGGCAACACTGGCTGGTCGACCCTTGCGATCTCCTTCGAGGTAAATCCGACGGGAAGTCGCATGCCGTTGGCGTCGGGTGCCTGCAGCGGACCGTACGGCCCGTCTCCGATCACGGCGGGCGATGCCATGACGTCGAGTGCCCGGCCGAACATGCCACCGGCAAAAGCGATTCCGCCGGCTGCTCCAGCACCTGCCCGAAGCGCTCCGCGGCGCGTCAGTCCACCATCTACCGATTCGTTCTCAGACAAACCATCTCCCAACTAGTAATAGTCCCGTGAAACTCCCTGGGCGCAGGTTACACAACGATCGAGGGGTAGATGTGAATCACCTGAGAGTGGTGTCCGGGGCTTCCCGGGGGCCACTCGCCTACCGCGTTAACGAGGGGACCAGGCGTCCTTCGAATCAGCGAGTGCCTGAACGTTGTCCGGCAGCTTTCCGCTGACCAGTTCGGCGAGGCTGACGTTTTCGAGGACTTCCCGCAGGCTCGCGCGGACCGCGATCCAGACGGACTGGAGCTGTTCGGCGCTGCCGCGGTAAGTGATTGATTCCGGTGGGGCCGACTGGACGTTGGCGATCGGACCTTCGACCGCCCGGATCACCTCGGCGATGCTGACATCTTCGGCGGGCTTGGCCAGCCAGTAGCCGCCCTTCGCCCCGCGGCGGGCCCGGACGATGCCCGCGTGTTTCAGGTCAAGCAGGATGTGCTCGAGAAACTGGAGCGGAATGTCCTGGGAATCCGCGAGTCGTTCGCCCTTTACCGGGCCGTCCGGAGATGCCGCGAGTTCAGCGGCAGCCCTGACTGCGTAGTCGGTTTTCGCGGAAACACGCACCTGTCTAGTAAACCATCATGGGGCAGGTCAAGTCCTGCCCTGATCGAGAAAACCCGCAAATCGTGGCTTGATGGGGAATGATCCCTGCGCTCGAATCGGCGCAATAGACCAATACCGAACCTGCTTTGTCAAGAAAACTGCGTCGGCTGGCCGTGTTCACGATGAGTCCGTTGCTGAATCGGGTGGTGTTTCGCGTTTCGGCCGGTACTTTTCGTACCAGCGGGGTGCCATCAGGATCAGCCCGAAACCGATCCCTGCAACCACGGCCGCGATCGGCCAGACCAG
>JBAUOE010000255.1:0-2705 GCA_049579585.1 Solirubrobacterales bacterium
GATGTGGTCTGGTTCGACGCCCTGATCACCAACATTGACCGCACCCCGCGCAATCCGAATCTTCTGAACTGGCATCGGAAGACCTGGCTGATTGATCACGGCGCCGCTTTCTTCCGCCAGCACGGCAACACTCCACTTGCCGAAACCGCTCCCAACGCGACCCCGATGTTGCGCGATCACGTGCTGCTGCCGGCCGCGGGATCCCTGGCCGAAGCCGGCGAACGCCTGACCGACAAGGTCCGGGTCGCAATCGAACCGGCTGTAAACGATGTGCCTGCGCAGTGGCTCGGCGAGCAGCCCAACCTGCGCCGCGCTGATTTCATCGGTTTTCTCAACCGTCGCCTCGACTGCCAGAAGAGTTTCATCCGGGAGTTGAGTGACGATGCCTGAAGCCCGGCCCTTCGCTTACGCCGTCCTGCGAGTGGTGCCCTGCCTCGAGCGCGGCGAACGCCTGAATGTCGGCGTCGCCCTCTTCTGCCGGCAATACGACTTTCTCGAACTGAAAGTCGAGATCGATACCGGGAAGCTGCATTCCCTTGCCCCCGACGCCGATGCCGAATCAATCAGTCAGCGCCTGGATTCACTCGGTCAGGTGATCAGGGGCGACAAGGCCGGCGGAAGTCTCGCGAGCATGGATCCTTCGGACAGGTTCGGCTGGCTGGTTGCTCCCTCTTCAACGATCATCCAGGCTTCGCGGGTACACACCGGCCTGACCGGGGATCCTTCCGCTGAACTCGACCGGCTGTTCCGGACGCTGGTTCTGTGAGGGTCCTCAGCTCAGGAGTTCGGGCAGGTCGACCAGCGAATCGATCACCCTGGTCGGCTCGATTTCTGACTCGTCGAACTGCTCTTCGGTGAATTTTCCGGTCCGGACCAGGACCGACGCGATTCCATCCCCCAGGCCTCCACCGACGTCACCCTCGATGTCATCGCCGACCATCACCGTTCGCGATGCCGACGCCCCGGCGTCGGCCAGGGCCATGTCGAAGAAATCTTTTGATGGCTTGCCGACAACGATGGCTTCCACCCCGCTGGCATATTCAAGTGCCGCTGCGTAGGCGCCGACATCAAGGGTGAGGTCGTCACCCTTCCGCCAGTATCGGTTGTGCTGGAGGGTGATCAGATCGGCGCCGTTCATCAGCTGAGTGAAAGCGAAATTGAGGGTCTGGGCATTGAACATCGATCCCAGATCCCCGAGCACGATCGCGTCGGCCTGCTCGTCGGTGCCGACCACATCTATCTCTTCCAGATCTTCACGCAGCGATTTCGCCACCATCAGGTTGACCTTGTTGTAGCCGCGGGAGCGGCAATAACGAACCGCCATCGCGGCCGGTGTCAGAACTTCATCCGGCTCGATGTCGAAACCGAGCTTGCGAACGCGGTCGATCACTGTCTGGCGGGACACCGAACTCGTGTTGGTCACGAGCCGGATCGCGCCAGCGATGCTGCGTAGTTCCGACAGGGCCTCAACCGCACCGGGAATTGCTTCACCACCGGCGTAAAGGACACCATCGATGTCCAGCAGCAGCGCCTCCGGCTCTTTCGGCAGATCGTTCATGGGGTAATCCTAAAGTCCCGGATTCCCTGCATCCATATCCCGCTGGCTAAAGCGGAGTCAGCCAACCTGATCGACATACAGGGACTGTGAGGCGGCCCCGAAACGGCCCGACCGGTCGTGGAGTTCTGTCGTGGTCAGGCCCGAACCAACCGGGTCGACGTCGGTTCGGGAAACCAGTCCGATCCATTCCCCAACCGGATCGCGAAAGGTTGAGAAGTTCAGATCGCAGTTGACGAACAGGTATTCGCCGAAAGCAACCGGATGGGCCACCCCGTTGCCGAAATCGGCCGCCGCAGCGGTCCGTTGCATCGGCGAAAGATGCTCGCCTGGGACCAGGGGGTATTCCAGCCTGAACCAGGCGGTGCCAGTGTGGCCGAGCCGGTCCGGTCCGCCTTCCAGTTTCATCACTGTGTTGGCGGAACGGTGGAAAGCAATTGCATCACCGGAGGCCCAGAGGGAACTGTCAGCTGGTTCACCTTCGTCCGGTGATCTGAGTGGCGGGCCGATCCTTTCGATTCCGTCAGGCAGGGGAACGTCGGCCTGCCGCAGCAGGATGCCGGTCGCTTCGATCGCCACCCTGCCGCCCGAACGCAAGGCGATCCGAACGACTTTCTGCCGGCGACCGGGCTTCACGACCTCGGATTCAATTTCGATCTCACCCAGGGCCACCGGGCCATAGAAGGTCGAAGAAAGAGAAGCAAGCCGCAGTCCGTCTTCGGCTCCGAACTTTTCTGCTTCTCTGGTGATCAGCGCAACCGGGGGGCCACCGTGAGCGGCATCGGGGGCCCAGGGTCCGCGGGCCAGACCGGTCAGTTCGTATCTGGTGTCACCTTTCGGCAACGCTATGGCGGCTGGAATGTCCGTTTCCATTTCAGTCCCCCGCCAGATCAATTGCCAGCAGGATGATGCCAGTGATCGCCGCCGAGCCGGCCAGGGCCGTGGTGGTGAGCACGCCCGCACGCGGAAGGTCCTTTCTCGCGATCAGGGTGGCGGCAACGTCCCCGAGGTCAGCCATGGTCGAGACCGCGATCCAGATCCGTGCGTCATCGCGAAGGGCGGCTTCAACCGTTCCTGCGCCGAGCGCCAGGTCCCTTACGGCCAGGGCCCTGAGGATCACCCCGCTTTCCGGTCCGACGGCTGCCTCACC
>JBAUOE010000256.1:0-8502 GCA_049579585.1 Solirubrobacterales bacterium
AGGTCCCGGGTCGCTTCGAAGAAGTCGGTGCCGTCCACATTGGAAACGAAACGGAACTCCATATCCCGGCGCGAGTAGTCCTTCAGCGCTTCGTACGCCATGACCGGACCGAGGTCCGATCCGCCGATGCCGATGTTGATCACGTTCCGGATCGGCTTGCCGGTATGGCCAAGCCAGCGTCCCGACCGGATCTCTTCCGAGAATGACGCCATGCGGTCAAGTACTTCGTGGACCGCACGGACCACGTCGGTGCCATCAACTATCAGCGACCGGCTGCGGGGCATGCGCAGGGCCACATGGAGCACGGCGCGGTCCTCCGAGCCGTTGATGTGCTCGCCGTTGAACATGGCGTCACGGCGGGCAGGCATCCCTGACTCCTCGGCCAGGTCGACCAGCAGCGGCAGGGTATCGCCGGTTATCCGGTTCTTCGAATAGTCGAAGTAGAGGTTCGCGCCCTCGGAAACAAGGGTGCTGCCGCGTGCGGGATCATCCGCGAACAGGTCGCGCAGATGAAGGCTTTCGATTTCGGAATGGTGGCTCTCGAGAGCCCTCCATGCCGGGGTCTCTCGGAGCGCACTCATCGGCTCAGGCGTTGGCCGCGATCTGGGCTCTGGCGGCTTCCACCACCGCATCCGGCGTGAAGCCGAAATGTTTGGCCAGGTCCGGGAAGGGCCCCGAAGCGCCGAAGGTGGTCATGCCGATCACGTGGCCGCTATCGCCGACGTAACGTTCCCAGCCCATGGTCGAGGCCTGTTCGATCGCTACCCGGTTGGTGATGTCGGGGGGCAGGACCGAATCCCGGTATTCCTGGGTCTGCTGTTCGAACAGGTGCCAGGAAGGCAGGCTGACCACGCGGGAGTTGATTCCCTCGATCAGGAGCATTTCGTGAGCTTCAACGGCAAGGTGGACTTCGCTTCCGGTGGCAATGAGGATCACTTCAGCTTTGCCGTTGCCTTCGGCGAGAACGTAGCCACCCTTGGCCAGGCCGGACGCCGGGGCGTACTTTTCACGGTCGAGCACCGGGATCTTCTGGCGGGTCATGACCAGGGCAGTCGGCTCGTCCTTCTTCGCCATGATTACCCGCCACGCTTCCGCGACTTCGTTCGCGTCGGCCGGACGGATGGTGTCCAGTTGTGGAATGGCGCGCAAGGAAGCAAGCTGCTCGACCGGCTGGTGGGTCGGACCGTCTTCGCCGAGACCGATCGAATCATGGGTGAGCCAGTGGACGACCGGCTGCTCCATCAGGGCCGAAAGGCGGATCGCGGGACGGGCGTAGTCAGAGAAGATCAGATAGGTCGACCAGATCGGACGCAGGTGGCTGAGTGCCATGCCATTCGACATTGCTGCGGACTCGTGCTCACGCACTCCGAGATGGATTCCGTGCCCGGAGCGGTTGCCCGGTTCGAAAACACCGGACACATCCGGTTCGAGACCGCTCGAGGCGGAACCGGTGAGATCGGCTGATCCGCTGAGCATCCACGGGACCTTCGGGGCGATCGCGTTCAGGACCTTCTGCGAAGCGGAACGGGTAGCAACCTCTTTGCCGGCTTCGAAGGTCGGGATGTCGGCGCTCCAGCCGTCGGGCAGGTTGCCGCTCAGCATCAGGTTGATCGCGTCGCGGGTTTCTTCCGAAGCAGCGCCGAAACGTTCTCTCCAGGCGGCGCTCAGCTCCGCGCCACGGGCCCCGACACCATCCGAGAAATGTTCATAGACGCCGTCGGGAACGAGGAAGTGAGCATCGTCCGGCCAGCCGTAGGCGTCTTTGGTCAGCTTGGTCTCTTCGGCTCCCAGGGGATTGCCGTGGACGTCTGCTGTATCGACCTTGTTCGGTGATCCGTAGCCGATGTGGCTGTGGATCAGGATCAGGGTGGGCTTTTCCTTTTCGGCCTTGAAGCTGTCGAGCGCCGCGCCGATTTCGTCGAGGTCGTTTGCGTCCATTACGTGGTGGACGTTCCATTCGTACGCCTCGAAGCGCTTCTCGACGTCTTCGGTGAAAGCGAGGTCGGTGCTGCCGTCAATCGTGATCCGGTTGGCGTCGTAGACCCAGAGAAGGTTGTGGAGCTTCTGGTGACCGGCGAGTGAAGCGGCCTCGTGGGAAACACCTTCCATGATGTCGCCGTCGCCACAGATCGTGTAGACGTCGTAGTCGAAGATTTCTTCGCCGTACTCGGCTTTCTTGAACAGTCCGGCGATGGCCATGCCGACTGAAGTGGCGACACCCTGGCCCAGCGGGCCGGTGGTCGTTTCGATGCCTGTGGTGATGTGCGACTCCGGGTGGCCCGGGGTGGCGGAACCAAGCTGACGGAAGTTCTTGATGTCTTCGAGGCTGATCGAAGGGGTGTCAGTGACGTTGCCGTCATGGTCGACGCGTTTCACCTGTGCGAGGTGGATCAGGGAGTAGACCAGCATCGAGGCGTGGCCGGCAGAAAGGATGAATCGGTCACGGTTGGGCCAGTGCGGATCGGCCGGGTCGTAGCGCAGGTATTCCTGCCACATCTTCAGGGCCAGCGGGGCAAGCGCCATTGCCGTGCCGGGATGACCCGAATTCGCCTTGTCGATCGCATCGATCGAGAGGGTCCGAATCGTGTTGATCGAAAGCTGGTCAGGACTCTGGGAAGCGAGGGTGTCGGTCACGGGTTGGATGCTACCGCGCGTTGGGCTGCCGCGTGGTCAGAGATTCGGCGAGCGGGTTGATTCCGGGTCGGTTTTGCCGCCCGGACCGCGGTGAAGCCGACCCGGTGGATTGCGGGGGCCAGGGACAGCAGATTCCGGGTCGGGATTGCCGTGAGTTTTGCGGTGAAGTCGACCCGGAGCTCCGGGTTGCCGAGTCTGCACCGGATTCGCAGTCGGGCCGGCTCGGTCGATTGGGAGGCTAGTACTGGCCGCTGGGCTCGCCGAGGCCGTGGGAACCGGCGCTCATGGCCGAAGTCGCTTTGTCGACCTCGGTCACTACTTCCTGCGGGTTGGCCACACCGTTGAAGACGAACTCGTTTTCGCTGTCTGAAGATGCGGTGTCGAAGTCGACATCGCCGACCTGAAGCAGGCGCTGGAAAACACCCTGGCGGTAATTGACGTTCTGGACCCGTTCAAGCCGGGTTTCCTGGATGTCCCGGGCGAAAATGCCGCGTTTGATGTTCAGACGCCGGTTGGTGATCGTGTAAACGGTCGCCATCCGTTTGATGAAACCGACCAGGATGTCGATCCCGATGGCGGCCAGAACCACCACGAAAGTCAAAGCAGCGGAACTCCAGATCAGCTGGACAAGGACCCCGAGGACCAAAGCAATCGCTATGCCCTTCAGGTAGAAAGCCAGCAGGGCCCGCCAAGACGGGTGTCCCTGAAAAATGATCTGTTCGCCGGGGCTGGGTGTGAAGCTCATGCCGGGCAGCTTATTCGAGCCCGGTGACGTTGTGGGAAGCACGAGGTCATTCGTCCGCCGTTCACCGTAACTTGGACCGGTGTCCATCGCGCGAGTTGAGCCGCTGACGACGGCCCGCGCCTTGCGGGGGCCATTCGACTACTCGATTCCGGAACGCCTCGGCGAAATCGGAGTGGGGGACGTGCTCCAGGTTCCGTTCGGTCCGCGCCGACTGACCGGCGTAGTGGTCGAACTTGCAACCGAAACTGAAATCGCCGCCGACCGGCTTGCCGAACCAGTCAAGGTCCTCGGCAGCGGCACCACGCCCGAACTGGTTGACCTCGGACTCTGGATTGCCCGCGAGTACTGCTCAACGCCGGCCCGGGCCCTCGGGCTGATGCTGCCGCCGGGAACCGGTACCGGTGGCGAACGGACCAGGGCGAAAGTCGAGAAGATCAACCGTCTGACCGGGGCGGGGCGTGAAGCCCTGACCGGCGAGCAGCGACTCGGGTCACGCCAGAAACTGGTTTTGACTTCGCTGCTTGAAGGCGAAATGACCGGCAAGAACCTTTCCGAAAGGACCGGGGCTGACAGCTCCACACTCAAGCGGCTGGCTGATCGAGGTCTGATCGAGCGGGAAGAAATCAAGGTGCGCCGCCGGCCGGCCGGCAGCGTCGTCGGATCGGCTGCGACCGAAGCCCCGGAACTCACCGCCGACCAGGCTGCAGCAGTCGACGCTTTCGCCGCCCAACTCGACTCCGAAACCACCATCGAAACCCTGCTGGCCGGGGTAACCGGGTCCGGCAAAACCGAGGTGTATCTCGCGCTCGTCGAGCAGGTGCTGGTCCGCGGCCAGACGGCGATCGTCCTGGTCCCGGAAATCGGCCTCACCCCGCAGGCGGTCGGCCGTTTCCAGGCGCGTCTGGGCGATCGAGTCGCGGTGCTTCATTCGGCGCTCAGCGCCGGTCAGCGCTACGACGAATGGCAACGTCTGCGCAGCGGAGAAGCAACGGTCTGTGTGGGGCCACGCTCAGCGATATTCGCCCCGGTCGAAAACCTCGGCCTGATCGTGATCGACGAAGAACATGATCCGTCCTACAAACAGGAAAGCGACCCGCGATATGACGCCCGGGAAGTCGCCCGCCACCGGGCGGAAACGAACGGATCGCTGCTTGTGGTCGGTACGGCGACGCCGAGGCCCGAGACCTGGAGCCGACTGGACCGGATCGAACTGCCAAACCGGGTTGACGGCCTCGGGATGCCGCCAGTCGAAGTGATCGACATGCGGAACGCCGATCCGCGCGGCGGTCCGATCCACCCGAAAACGATGGAAGAACTGATCAACGTGAGGGCCCGGGGCGAGAAAGCAATCGTGATGATCAACCGCCGGGGATTCGCACCCTGGCTCACCTGCCAGACCTGCGGGCACCACTGGGGATGTCCCAACTGTGATGTGTCATTGATCGTCCATCGTGAATCCGACCAGCTGATCTGCCACCACTGCAATCACGCCGAGCCGAACCCCCGGCGCTGCGATACCTGCGGGGGAACCACGCTTTCGCAGACCGGGGCGGGCACCCAGCGAATCGAAAGGATCCTGGCCGAACACCTGGCGCCGATGCCGGTCTTCCGGCTGGATGCCGACACCAGTGGCGGTCCGGGCGGGCACAGCCGCATCCTCGGCCAGTTCGACCAGGCCCCGAGCGCAATCCTGGTTGGCACCCAGATGGTCGCCAAAGGCCACGACTTCCCGGAAGTGACGCTCAGCGCGATTCTCGATGCCGACGCGACCCTGCGATTTCCCGACTTCCGCGCCGAAGAGAGGACTTTCTCGCTGGTCACCCAGCTCGCCGGTCGCAGCGGCCGCGGAGCGTTGGGCGGCAAAGTAATCGTCCAGACCCTGGCGCCCAATGCTCCGAGCATCAGCAACGCCGCGAAGCATGATTCGCCAGCTTTTCTCCAGGGGGAACTGGGAAGGCGGGAAGCCCTGGGCTATCCGCCGTTCTCGTCACTGATCCGGATCCAGATGTCGGCGGAAAAAGAACCGCACCTCGACCAGGCCGCGACCGTGGTTGGTGAAAGGGTCGCTTCCGCGCTGCCGGAAGGGGCTTCCATGCTCGGTCCGGCCCCGATGTTCAGGGCCCGTAACCGCTTTCGCCGGCGTTTCCTGATCAAGTCGTCAACCCGGGAAGACACAATCAAAGCTGTTTACGAAACGGTCGAAGAGATGCTGGCCGAAAAGGTCTTCAAAGAAATAATTCTGAGCATCGACGTTGACCCGCAGTAAGATCGGGGCATTGCTCAAGGTCGATGAACGTCCTTGTGGGAGAAATCGGGAGAAATCATGAAGAAGACTGTTTCGTGGGTTTCGGGAAGCCTGTTGTTGCTTCTGGTCGCGGCTGGCTTTTCGGCCACCCCGGCAGCCGCTTCGCCAGCCGACCCGAACAGCTTTCCGCCATTCGTTGCCGGCCAGCAGGCAGAACAGCAGTGGCCCGAAGAATTCGCCGGGGTCTGGATCAGTTATGTGACCCCGCCCGACTACGACAGTGACGGTCTGCCGGCCGATGCCAGGTTCAACTTCGCTTTCACCGACGACGCGGAAAGCAAGGTTGAGGAGTTGCGTGTGGCCTATCCGTCCAGCCACCTTTACGTCGCTCACCAACACCAGTTTTCAAAGAAGCAGCTCTACGCAGCCCAGACGGAGGCGGTGGCTGACATGCGCAGCCACGCCGAAGGAACGCTGGCGATCCCCGGACCGGATTTCGAATGGTACGGCGCCGGGACCTACCTGATTCAGAACCGGGTCGAGGTCCACGTGTCGTCGGTGTCAACTCAACTTGAACAGTGGGGGCTGGACCGATACGGACCGATGGTCGTCTTCCAGGAATCCCTGCCGATCGTTCCGCTTGCCGGTCTTCTTCCGCCGAGCGAGTCCGGCACCGGAAACGTTGCCAGCGGCAAGCGGACAAAGCGGAAACTCAAAGTCCTGGTCAGGAAGTGCAACAAAGCCGGCAAGCGACGTTCGCTTACGAAGAAGCGCTTTGCCAAATCAAAGAAATGCAAACAGGCACGGCGTGCGCTGAGGGCAGCCCGGGCCTGAAACCAGCTTGAAGGTGAGCTTTTTCGGAGTCCCGTAAACTCGGACGTCGATGGCTGACCAGGAAACACAGATCGAAGAAACCTTTGAAGGCGATGAAATCGTCGTCGAAGAAGAGGGTGGAGAAGAGTCCGTTGCTCCCGCCCGACCGCTTGATGACGAAACAATGCGCAAGCGCGAAGAAGCCCTTGCCCAGGTTGTCCAGTACGGCGATCCCGTCCTGAAAAGCAAAGCTTCTGCGGTCACCGAGTTCGACAACGCCCTTGCCGAAGAGATCGAACGCATGATCCACCTGATGCGTGACGGACTTGGAGTCGGACTGGCCGCCACCCAGGTCGGCAAGCTGCGCCGGCTGCTCGTTTTCCAGACCAATTCCGACGCAGAGCCCCAGGCCCTGGTCAACCCCGAGATCGAATGGCTTTCAGACGAAGCCGAAATCATGGTTGAAGGCTGTCTCAGCATCCCGCGGGTAGTGGTTGAGGTCGAACGTCCCCTTTACGCGCGGGTACGCGGCCAGGATCAGACCGGCGCCGAAATGCTGATCGAAGCGTCCGGACACGAGGCCCGTGTCCTCCAGCATGAGATCGACCACCTCGACGGCATCCTCATCCTTGACCGGACCGAACGTTGGCAGCGCAAAGGCGCGATGAAAGCCCTGCGTCGTGGCGACAGTTACTCGCCGCCAGTTGACGATGAGTAACGGACCTTTCCTCGGAACGTCCGGGTTCGCCGCTGACGTCCTTGACCGCCTGGCATCGTCCGATCACCGGCCAGCGTTCGTCGTGACCCTGCCCGACCGGAAGCAGGGCCGAGGCCGCAAGGAATCACCATCACCAGTCGCCCTGAAAGCCGACGAGCTCGGAATCGAAGTAGTGAAGTGTGCCGACGTCAACTCGGAGGACGTCCGCGAGAAACTGCTTTCCACCGGTGCGGCCTGGGGCTCGATCTGCGCTTTCGGCCAGCTGATCAAGGAGCCGTTGCTGACCGAGCTGCCGATGCTCAACGTGCATCCTTCCCTGCTGCCGCGCTGGCGCGGGGCGGCCCCGATCGAACGTGCCCTCATGGCCGGTGACGAAACCACCGGGGTCGGCGTGATGCAGCTGGTCGCCGGACTCGATTCCGGTCCCGTTGCGATGGTTGAAGAAACCGAAGTCGACGACAGCGAAGATTTCGGAACCCTTTCTGCCCGTCTTTCGACGATCGGCGGAAACCTGCTCGTGCGTGCTCTGGATGCGGCCGACAGCGACTCGCTGGAATGGACGGAGCAGGACGAAAACAACGTGACTTACGCCGAGAAGATCACCGCTGAAGATCGTCAGCTACACCCGACTGGCAAAGCATTCGACCTCCATGACCGGACCCGGGCCCTGAACCCTCACATCGGTGCATTCCTGGCCCTTGAAGGCGAGGGCCGTCTTGGGGTGAAGGCAACCACCGTGATCGACCGGCCCAGCTGGGGCCCCGGTTCGTTGGTTGGCGAAAACGGCGAAATCCTGCTTGCCTGTGGAGATCTGACCCTGCGGCTCGACATCGTCCAGCCCCCGGGCAAAACCGCGATGGATGGCGGCTCCTACCTTCGTGGATACGGCCTTCCCGACCTGGCCGTACCCCTTGCCTGATCCGATCAGACAGCGATGAGCCAGGTCACTCCGGAGAGAGCTGCCGCCTATGCGGTCCTGCGCCGCACTTTCGAAGGAGACGAATACACCGAGGCCGCATTCCGCGACGAAGCAGAGAAGCGCGAGCTTGCCGGCCGGTCCCGTTCGCAGGCGATGCGGATGGCCTACGGCGCGGTCCAGCGCAAAGGTTCGGTCGATTCGATCATCTCCGGCCTGATCAAAAAGAAAGGCCAACGTCCCGACCCGCCCGTAATGGCGGCCCTGCGCCTTGGCATATTCGAGCTTCTGTTCTCCGACGGAACACCTGACCACGCGGTGGTGGACCAGGCGGTCAACCTGACCCGGGAATCAGGCGCGCCCTATGCGGCAGGATTCGTCAACGCATTGCTTCGTCGCACCCTCCGGGAACGCGAAACCGTGATCGCGAA
>JBAUOE010000257.1:0-1972 GCA_049579585.1 Solirubrobacterales bacterium
GGCGCAGCGTCCTTACGTGGTGGGAGACGAGGTTCTCGGCCCGCCCGAGGATCCAGGCGAGATCGCAGACGCAGAGTTCTTCACCGGCCTGGAGTGCCATCGCCGATGCGACTCGGGTCGGGTCGGAAAGCGCCTTGGCTTCCCGGGCGGCCGTTGCGGCCAGGTCATGGTCCAGCCCTTCCCGGATCTGCTCGGCAAGGGAAAGGTTCAGGCAAAGGAGGTCACAGGCATCGTCGGTCATACCAACACCCTAACGGACATAAGAATGTCAGGGGACCGGAAATTCCCGCGCAACGAATTCGACCCGAAGCCAGGCGGCTCCGGGTCGAGGTGCTACTCCGCTTTGTGAATGATGAAGTCCGACTTGCTCGAGTCTTCGAACTTCACCCAGCAATGGTCGGGTGAAACTCCGGCCACATCGATCAGGGCCTCCGAGATGCGCTTCGCGATCTCGGCCTTCTGCTCATCGCTGCGACCTTCGAACCAGCTGATCTCGACGAATGGCACGCTGAGCCGCGGCTAGCCCTGAAGGGCCGGTTCGAGATCGGCGAGCAGGCGACGTTTCGGCATCGCGCCGACGATCTTCTTGACCATCGCGCCGTCCTTGAACAGGATCATCGTCGGGATCGAAAGGACCTCGTACTGCGCTGCGGTCTGCGGGTTCTCGTCGATGTTGAGGCTGATGATCTTGACGTCATCGCGCTCTTCATTGATCTCTTCGAGGACCGGATGGACCACGCGGCACGGACCGCACCAGGGCGCCCAGAAGTCAACCAGCACGTTGCCCTGTGCCTCGAGGGCATCGGCCTTGAATGAGGCGTCTGTTACTGGGGGGAGCTTGTCTGCCATCTCGGTCTCCTGAGTCGTGATTGGAACTGGTCAGCGGTGGGGGTCAGAACCCGCTCGCTCTACTACTATACAAAATGAAGTGCCCCGGCTGGTGGGGCTGTCGCCAGACCGTAACGCACCGGGCCCTGACCAGCCATCAATGCGGCTTGTTGCGTCCGAATCTCATTGCCGGGACCTTCCAGGCAGCTTCGGCAACTATCGATGTGCTCATCTTCGAATCGCCCGCCTGGCGTTCCCGGAACGTGATCGGGACTTCCATCACGCTGAAGCCCGCTTTGATCACGCGGTAGGTCATCTCGACCTGGAACGAGTAGCCCGACGCGGCAACTTCGTTGAAAGGAATGGTTTCCAGGACTTTGCGCCGGAAGCATTTGAAGCCGCCGGTCATGTCGCGAATATCGGTGCCGAGCACGGCCCGGGAGTAGATGCTGCCACCACGGCTGATCAAACGGCGGACCTGTCCCCATTCGGTGATTCCACCGCCGGGTACGTACCGCGATCCAATGACCAGGTCGGCAAGTTCGGAGCCGGCGATCAGGCGCGGCAGATAGGCCGGGTCATGGGAGAAGTCCGCGTCCATCTGGATGATCAGGTCGGCGCCACCATCAAGCGCGACTTTGAAACCGGCCAGGTAAGCGGGTCCGATTCCTTCCTTGATCTGCCGGTGGAGGACCACGACCATCTTGTCTTCAGCTGCGAGTTCATCGGCGATCCGGCCGGTGCCGTCGGGCGAGCTGTCGTCGACGATCAGGATGTGATCGTCTGCCGCGAGCTTCGGCTTCAGGGCCTCGACCATCGGCCGGATGTTCTCGGCTTCCTCGTAGGTTGGGAGGATGACCCAGGCGGGTCCCCGGGTATATGAGATTTCGTCCTTCCCTGGCACCGAAGGATCGTATCCTGAGTAAGCAAAGAACCCCGCCAGCCCACCCGAACCCGCCAAAACCCACTGGCAATGAATTGACGTCATATAGACGTCAATTCATTGCCAGTCTTTTCGTTCGTTGGCTGTTGTGACTTATCTTTAGGCCATGACCAACTCCGAGATTGCTGCCGCCCTCGAAGAACTGGCTGTGCTCTACCAACTGGATGGAGCTGACCGATACCGGGTCCTCGCCTATGTGAA
>JBAUOE010000258.1:0-2052 GCA_049579585.1 Solirubrobacterales bacterium
CGACGCCGTCGGTGCAGCTGCCGCCCGAGCCGCTCTCGGAAACGCATGCTTCGAGACCGGCCTTCTGGGTAAGTGCCCCGGTCGTGATATTCCGGTCAAAGACTGCGACGGCGTCACTGATGACGGAGGCAATGTAGGCGCTCTTGCCGTCCGGAGAGACGGTGACCGATCTGGAGCCGTTGAGTCCGACGCCGTCGGTGCAGCTGCCGCCCGAGCCGCTCTCGGAAACGCATGCTTCGAGACCGGCCTTCTGAGCAAGTGCCCCGGTCGTGATGTCGCGGTCAAAGACTGCGACGGCGTCGCTACTGCCAGCAGCGGCGTAGGCGCTCTTGCCGTCCGGAGAGACGGTGACCGATCTGGAGTCGTCGAGGCCGACGCCGTCGGCGCAGGCGCCGGATGAACCGGTCTCTGAGATGCAGGCCTCGGTACCGGCCTTCTGGACAAGGCTGCCTTCGCTCCCCGCTGCAGATGCGGCGGCTGGCAAGGCGAAAGAAAGCAGCGCTGCCTGGACGGTGAACAGGCCAAGGAGACCCGTACGGCTAAGGGCACTGCGGCTGGATTTCATCGTTTCCTTTCCCAGAATCGTCTCCCAGAGAGCCGCTCCCCGGCAGCCCCCCAAAAGCGTTGGAGGCAATCTAGCAGTCGATTCCGGTCGGGCACTCAATATCCGCCCTGAACCGCGCAGCGCGTCGCAGCCACCGCGCCGCGAAGATGGGTGCGCGACGGCGAGCGTCCGGCCCGAATGGGATCTAAGGGCCTCGTCGTATGCGAGGACACTCCGGGCCCGTCAGTCGACTACAAAGAGTCTCGGCAAGGCCGGCAAGCTTGTTCAAGCGATAGTCCTACTCGGCTAGAAGACAGGAAAAGCGCTTCGACCAAATCAGGTGAATATCGCTAGCGGCGCAGGAGTTCCCACAGCTGAGCGGACTCCACCGCCTACGGTGAGTGCGCCCGACTGGATTCGAACCAGTGACCTTCGGTTTCGTAGACCGATTCTGATGGTATCCGCGAACCGCGTAGCCAAGCCATTGATGCCCATTGCTCCACTCTCTGAGTCGGTTTGAAGCAATCCGCTAGTCACCGCTGTTGACCGATTCATACCTCTGTGCCGTAGGCGTGACGTAGGCGCAGCCAGGCACCATCCGGGGCTGTGGCGATCTTCCGTTCCCAAGGAGCTGGATGGCACGATTCAGCGAACCGCTCGATTCAGTTCGACTGAGCTAGCCGCCGGACTGACGCTTGTACTCAGCGGAATAGGCGGCATAACAGCCGGTCACGGCTGCTTGTTCCGTTTCCGGGGTGAAGTTGGCTTTGGCGACTCTGACCGCGGCCGAAGACAGATCACGAACCCCTTCATCGGTCTTGTAGTCGGACACCACGCGCGTCCGCGGCAGCAAGTAGGTGCTCGGCCACCACATCCTGTGAACGCCTGAGCTGGATCCGGATCTCCCCCGATGCTGCGGGCTCGAAGCCCGGGCGAACCGGGGAACCGGATCAAGTGGCGCCCTGGCCTGAAGCCCCTCCGGAAGCTGAGCCACCTACCGCGTCAGCTTCACGCCAAGCTTCTCGGTCTTCTCGTTGCCGGTTTCGTCGGTCAACTCCACGGTCAGTGTCGCTCTTGCCTTCGTCCCGTTCTTCAGCGCCTTGGCGATCCTCCTCGCCTGCCGTTTCTTCCCGGGCTTCAGCCTCACGGTCAGCCTGGTGCCTTTGATGACGTTCCTGGTCCGCGTCTTGAGCCTGTAGGTGCGGTTGGCCTTGATCCGTCCGGAGATCTCGGCCTCGAGATTCTCCCTGGCCTTGACCCTGACCCTGATGACGATCTTCCTGCCCTTCTGCCTCTGGGTTCTCTTCGCGGTGGCGCTGCCGTCGACGTACCACCGGAGCAGTCGTCGGGCGATCTGCTCTCCCTGGTCGTCCTGGAGGAAGTGGCTGGCCTCGGGCAGACGGGCGTGCGGCTGGCCGGTGGCGCCGGGGACGTTGTCGATGAATACCTGCTGGGTCGTGCAGGCGCCGAGCTGGCCCGGGTCGTTGCTCGCCCAGATGGTCAGGAAC
>JBAUOE010000259.1:0-4548 GCA_049579585.1 Solirubrobacterales bacterium
GCGTAGCAGGCAGCGTGGGACTTGTTGAAGGAATAGTCGGCTGCCGCAGTCATAGAGCCCCAGAGGCTGGTCGAGACAGAGAGGTCAGTTCCGGAAGCGGCCGTGCCCTCCATGAACATGTCCTTCATCTTGGCCATCATGTCGCGCTTCTTCTTGCCGATCGCCTTTCGCAGATCGTCCGACTCAGCCGGCGAGAAACCGCCAAGTTTCTTCGAGATTTCCATCAGCTGTTCCTGATAGACGAGGCAGCCGTACGTTCCTTCGGTGATGTCCTTCAGGCGGGGGTCGGCGTATTCGACTGTGCTCGGGTCGGCTTTGCCGCGCGAGTAGCGCGGGATTTCCGCCATGGCACCGGGACGGTAGAGCGCAACCAGGGCGATCAGATCGTTCAGTTCGGTCGGACTGACCTGGCGCATGGCTTCGCGCATGCCTTCCGATTCGAACTGGAATACGCCGGTCGAGTCCCCGGCGGCAAGCATCCGGTAGGTCTTCTCGTCATCGAGGGGAATCTCGCCGATGTCGATCTCTACCCCCTTCGACCGGCTGATGATCTCGATCGCATCGTCGATGACGTCCAGGTTTCGCAGGCCCAGGAAGTCCATCTTGAGCAGGCCCATTTCCTCGACCGGGTTCATCGAGTACTGGGTCACCGTCTTGTATTGCTTTACCGGTTTTCCGTTTTCGTCTTTCGCCGCGGCGGCCGACTTGTCTTCGACCAGCTGCAGCGGCACGATTTCCTTGAGCGGACGTCCGGAGATGACCACTGCCGCGGCGTGAATCGAGGTGTTGCGGATCTTGCCTTCGAGTCCGCGGGCGGTATCGATTACCTTGGCGGCATCCGCGTCGGAGTCGTAAGTCTTTTTGAGGTCCTCGCCCTGCTTCAGGCAATCCTTGAATGAAGGCGAACGGCCCATCACCGGTTCCGGGATCAGCTTGGCGAGAGTGTCGCCCATCTTGTAGTCGTATCCGTGGACCCGCGCCGCATCCCGGATCGCTGCCCGCGGTGCCATCTTGCCGAAAGTAATGATCTGGGCGACCGAATCCGAGCCGTATTTGGCGGTCACGTACTGGATCATGCGGTCGCGTCCGCGGACCGAGAAATCGATGTCGATATCCGGCATCGACTTACGGCCCGGGTTCAGGAACCGTTCGAAGAAGAGGTCATGCTCGACCGGATCGATGTCGGTGATGCCCAGTGAGTAGGAAACGATCGAGCCAGCCGCTGAACCACGTCCCGGACCGACCGAGATGTTGTTTTCCTTGGCGTACTTGATGAAGTCCCAGACGATCAGGAAGTAATCGGGGAAGCCCATCTCCTCGATCACCCCGAGTTCGAAATCGAGCCGCTCCATTGCCACTGACGGGATCGGATCGCCGTAACGCTCCTTGAGCCCTTCGAGGGCGATCCGCCGCAGCACGACCCGCGAGTCCTCGTCGTTCTCGGTGGGGAATTTCGGCAGGAGGATCTCGCCCAGCGGGATCTCGACGTTGCAGCGTTCGGCGACTTCGAGGGTCATCGGCACGGCTTCCGGCCACTCGGTGAAAGCCGCCGTCATCTCCCCCGCGTCCTTCAGATAGAACTCGTTCGTGTCGAAGGTCATCTTCGGTGCGTCGAGGGTCGACTTGGTCTGCACGCAGAGCAGCGCCGTGTGGTTGGTGTAATCCTCACGCCGGAGGTAATGGACATCCGCGGTCGCGACCAGTGGACGCCCGACCTCCCGTGCGATCCGGGCGATCTGCTCGTTCGCCTTGTCCTGATCGTCGATCCCGTTCTTCTGGACCTCCATGTAGACCTGATCCGGCCCGAAAACCTGCATCAGTTCATCGAGGTGACGGCGGGCTTCGTCCGGGCGGTCTTCGACCAGGCGTTTCACGAAACGGGCCTGCAGGCAGCCGGTCAGAACAATCACTCCGTCGGAGTGACGATCGAGCAGTTCCATGTCGATGTTGGCCTTGCCGCGATGCATGCCCTCGAGGAAACCTTCGGAACTGAGCTCAACCAGATTGCGGAAGCCAACATCGTTTTCGGCGAGCAGGGTCAGGTGGTTGCGCTCATACTTCGGCATCTGTTTGACCGTGTGGCGATCATCGACGTAATAAGCCTCGATGCCGAGAATCGGTTTGACGTCGTTTTCGCGACAGGCCTTGTACATGTCGAGAGCACCGTTCATCACGCCGTGGTCGGTCAGGCTGAGTGCCGGCATGTCCAGTTCTGCCGCACGGGCTGCCATTTCCTTGATGTTGCACGCTCCGTCCAGCACCGAATGTTCGCTGTGAACGTGCAGATGCGCGACCTGCGGAGCGGATGAAGACGAGTTACTCACGGAGGATCATTGTGGCAACTCGGTCAGACATCAACCGATGCATATCGGGCGGATTTCCGGACTTTGCGGCCTGCGAATATCATCACTTCAATGATCTATCTGCTGAGACACGGTGAAGCCGAACCGGAAGGTGCCGGAGGCGACTCAGCCAGGCGCCTGACCGCCAAAGGGGAAACCCAGGCAGCAAACGCAGGAAGGGCCCTGGCGGCCCTCGGGATAAAGCTCGACGCCTGCCTCACCAGCCCCCGGGTCAGGGCCCGGGACACCGCCGAACTCGCCTGCCATTCCCTGACCGTAAAACCGGAGATCGTCGAATCGATCGGATACGGCGAGTACGACACCATGGATCTGGCCGCCGGCCGCGGCGAAATGTTGCTGGTCGGCCACGAACCGGTCCTCTCGATGGAAGTTGCCAGGCTGACCGGAGCCAGGATCAAGATGAAAAAAGGCGGCCTGGTGGTTCTGGAGCCAGGTGTGCTGCGGGCGCTGCTGCGTCCTTCAGAGCTTTCTCTGATCGCTCACTGAGCTCAGCCGCAGACCCAGGGAGCTGTCCCTGAATCAGCGTAGATCAGAGCCGCGATGCGGTCCTGTTCGGCTTTCGAAGCTTCGTTCGGCAGGCCCTTGCCGCCGTATGCCTCCCAGGTGGCAGGCATGATCTGGTAGGCACCGCCGGCCCCGCTGGACGGGTTGAGCGCCGCGTAGTTGCCGCCGGACTCACACATCACGATGTAGGTCGGGATCGAGTACGGCCCGCCCAGCATCGAGTCGACTTCTTCTTCGGCCGCAGAGGCCGCCTCGGCCTTGGTTGCGGCGGCCGCGGCGTTCTCCTTCTCGATCTGTTTCTGCCAGCTGTTGATATCGGACTTCAGAGTGGCGATCTCCGATTCGCGTGAATCGTTCACCGAGGCGAGCTGCGCCGCGGACGACTCGGCCGACGCCCGGGCAGCGGTGATCCCGGCCTGGGCGGCCGCCAGTTCAGCGTTGTGCGAGTCCACCCTGCTCTTGAGAAGAGTGAGGTCCGCGGTCTGGTCCTTGAAGTCATTGCGAACCGAACGAACCCGCTCGGCCAGCCTCTGGTCGGCTTCCTGGATCGCCAGCAGGTACTCCCGCTGGGAAGCCAACTCGCCGAAATCACCGGCACTCAGAGCAAGATCGATCATGTCGGGGGTACCGGCCATGTAGATCGCGACCAGACGGTCGGCCAGCAGCTTCTCGGCACGATTCAGGCGCTTGCGGGCATCTTCTAGTTCCTTCTCGGAAGTGCTCACCCGTTGACCCAGAACGGCGGAGCGCTCTGCCCCGTTGGCGATCAGTCCGCCCAGTTCCGATTCGCGGGATGCCGCGGATTCGGCTTTTGCCTGGGCGGCGTCAAGTTCGGATCGGTTCTGGTTCAGCGACTGCGAAACCTGTTCGATCCTGTTCCTGGCATCGGCCGATTTCTGCTCGAGGTCGCCCGGGGCCGCATGGGCGGAGCCCAAGGTCACGGCGCAGACGAAGATGGCCGCTGAAGCGGCCAGGAATGTCGATCGTTTCCCGCTCAAACCGAAAGCCTGAACGGAGATATGAGGGTGTGAGTTGAAACCAAAGCCAACTCACACCGTAACCAACGTTCCCGCCCGGCTCCCTGAACCGGGCGGCTCCCGCAAGATCTTTTGCGAAAGCAGGTTTCGCGGCTTTGCTGAATCAGCCTTCGGGAACGTCCCGTGTGGCCAGGTATCCGGCAACGCCAACTGCGGTGACTCCGACGGCCACTGCAGCGCTGCCAACCAGGGCGGTCCTCAGGACGAACTTGCGTTTCAGGAAAATCCAGCCGAACTTGACGACAGCTCGGCCGATCAGGGTGTAGATCATGCTGATTCCTCTCGATTGCGTACTCGATGGGCCATACGGCTCTGCAGGGAAAAGAGTTCGATGAACCCGGGGCTGGCCTGCTGTGAGAACTCCCCGCCCGAAGCACCGAACGAAGCCAGGTTCTCGTCGTACAGAGCGAACGGTGACTTGCGGACCGTCGGTGTCGCCGAACCTTTGTACAGCTTGATCGACACTTCGCCGGTCACGAACTCGTTTGCGGATTCCATGAAAGCATCGAGGTCGTAGCGCAACGGTTCGTACCAGAGCCCGGCGTATGCCATGTAGGCCCAGTGACGGTCCATGGTGTTCTTGAAATTGTTCTGGTGAATCGTCGAAACGAGTTTCTCGAGCTCCTGATGGGCTGTCAGGATGA
>JBAUOE010000260.1:0-10442 GCA_049579585.1 Solirubrobacterales bacterium
GTTCCGGGTGGCGGAAAAGCAGACTCACGCCGATATTGGCCCCGTTGGACAGGCCGAGCGCCACAATGCGTCCCGGATCGAATGAGTATCTGTCCGCAGCCTCGGTCACGAAGCTGGCCAGTTCATCAGTACGTTCGATCAGGTCCGGAATATCGAGCTGGCCGACGGCCAGTCGCCGGAAGAACCTGGCGGAGACACCGTTTTCCAGAACCTTTCCTTTCGGACTGAGCAAGTTGGCTTTCGGCGCGAGTTGACGGCCCAGCGGAACCAGGTCGTTCTCATCGCCACCGGTGCCGTGAAGCAGGAGCAAGGTCCAGGGTCCGTCACCGGGCTGGAAAACATGTACGAAATCGGTCGCCATCGGCTTTCAAGGTAGCTCACCTGACCGGGGCGCTAGATTCACGATCATGTCTGACAAAGAAATTGAAGGATTCGAAAAGGGCCAGGAGATCTGGGTTCATAACGCTGATGGCTCGCGCCGTCCCGCAATTTTCGTCGGAGAAGGTGAAAACGCAACGTTCTTCGGTGGGCCACCTCTTTGTTACATCGTGATGGAGGACACCAAAGAGGGCGGAGAGGTCGAACTGGACCGGGTTACACCCCGCAAGTAACCCCGGTCAGGGGGCCTATCCCGACTGCATAGGCATGAATTACGCGTCCCCAAGCCAAATGGCCGGGCGTCATTTCACCACGTCGGGACATAAGATCAATGGTCCTGATGCTCACCAACCAGTCGATACTGACCACTCGGGAGAGTGACTTTCATGCTTGACATGTGGCGATCGACGATCGGCAAGAAGACCATCGTCGCGGTAACCGGAGCGTTTCTGCTCGGATATCTGGTCCTCCACATGGCCGGCAACCTGAACTCACTGTGGGGTCCCGGAGGCGGGTCAGAGCCAAGGATCGACTGGTATGCCGAATGGCTGCGCGACTTCGGCCAGCCCCTCCTGCCGTACTTCTCGGTCGTGTGGTTGATGCGCGGCCTTCTGCTCGGCGCTTTGATCGTTCACATCACCGGAGTGGTCCAGTTGACCATCCGCAACCGGGCAGCGCGTCCGGCGCAATATCCGGCGCGGCGTATCGGGCGTTCCTGGGAATCCCGCCTGATGATGGTCAGCGGCACCCTGCTGTTCGCCTTCATCGTTTTCCACATCCTTCAATTCACCACGCTGACGATCGATGTCACCCCGCTCCACCACGGCACGGTTTACGCCAACCTTTATTACGCCTTCCAGGAGTGGTACTTCGTAGTGATCTACGTGGTTGCGCTGGCGCTGCTTGGTCTGCACCTGCGCCACGGCATCTGGAGTCTTGTCCAGACCCTCGGGCTCGACAGTCCGTCCACTAACCGACCGATCCGCCACGGCGCCACCGCACTCACCGTGCTGCTGGTAGTTGGCTTCGCGTTGGTGCCGGTTCTTTTCTGGACCGATGTGCTTGACCCGCCAACGGCAACCAGCACGATTACCGCGATGGCGGGAGGACTTTTCTGATGGAACTCGACGCGAAAATCCCCCACGGACCGATCGAAACCAAGTGGCGCACCTGGCTTGATGCGCACAAGCTGGTCGGCCCCCGCAACCGTGCCGGCAAGAACGTGATCGTGATCGGCACCGGACTCGCCGGCGGTGCCTGCGCCGCCACCCTCGGCGCCCACGGCTTCAAGGTCAAGAGTTTCTGTTTCCAGGATTCACCGCGTCGCGCCCACAGCATCGCCGCGCAGGGCGGCATCAACGCTTCCAAGGATTACGCCAACGAAGGCGATTCCACCCGGCGCCTGTTTGCCGACACGATGAAGGGCGGCGATTTCCGTTCGCGTGAAGCGAATGTCTGGCGCCTCGCCGAACTCTCCGAAAACATCATCGACCAGGCGGTAGCGCAAGGTGTGCCTTTCAACCGTGAGTACGGCGGCCAGCTGGCGACCCGTTCCTTCGGTGGCGTGCTCGTCCAACGAACCTTTTACTCCCGTGGCCAGACCGGCCAGCAATTGCTGCTCGGCGCTTACAGCGCACTCGAGCATCAGGTAGCAGCGGGCAACGTCACGGTCCACAGCCGCCACGAGATGCTGGATGTCGTTCTCGTTGATGGCGAAGCCCGCGGCGTGATCGTGCGCAACCTGGTTACCGGCGAAATCGAACGTCACGCGGCCGATGCCGTGGTTCTGGCCTCCGGCGGATATACCAACGTCTATTACCTTTCGACTAACGCCATGGGATCGAACGTGACCGCAACCTGGCGGGCCCACAAGCACGGTGCCCTGATGGCGAACCCCTGTTACACGCAGATCCATCCGACCTGCATCCCGCAGACCGGTGAGTACCAGTCGAAGCTGACCCTGATGAGCGAATCGCTCCGGAACGACGGCCGGATCTGGGTGCCTCGCAAAGGCGGCGACACCCGGCCGCCCGCCGAAATCCCCGAAGCCGAGCGTTACTACTACCTCGAAGAGCGTTACCCGGCATTCGGCAACCTCGCTCCGCGTGACATCGCGTCCCGCGCGGCCAAGGTCGTCTGTGATGACGGACTCGGGGTTGGTGGAACCGGACGTGGTGTGTATCTCGACTTCCGCGACACGATCGCCGAGCACGGCAAAGATTTCGTTGAAGGCCGCTACCAGAACCTTTTCGAGATGTACCAGCGCATCACCGGTGACAACCCGTACGAAACGCCGATGATGATCTATCCGGCCCCGCACTATGCAATGGGCGGACTCTGGGTCGATTACGAACTCCAGACGACCATCCCCGGCCTGTTCGCGATCGGTGAAGCCAACTTCTCCGACCACGGTGCCAACCGTCTCGGTGCGAGTGCCCTGATGCAGGCTCTGGCTGATGGTTATTTCATCGCCCCGCACACCGTGACCCATCACATGGCCCAGAAGTCCGAGGCGGTCAGCACCGAGGATTCAGCCTTCGACAAGGCGCAGGACGGAGTCGAATCCCACATCGCCTCCCTGGTCGATGTCGGTGGCAGCCGCTCCGCCCAGGAATTCCATCGTGAAATGGGCATGGTCATGCTTGACAAGTGCGGCATGGCCCGCACCGCCGAAGGCCTCACCGAAGGGCTGGCGGAGCTCAAACGGATCAAGGAAGAGTTCTGGACCGACCTGAGGGTTGACCCCGGGGTCGAAGAGCTCAACCAGAGCCTCGAGTACGCCAACCGGGTAAGTGACTTCCTCGAAATGGGCGAGCTGATGTGCCACGACGCACTGCGCCGCGAAGAATCATGTGGCGGTCACTTTCGCGAGGAGTACGAAACCGAGGACGGCGAAGCGCTGCGTGACGACAAGAACTTCGCCACGGTCACGGCATGGGAATATCAGGGTGATGCCGGTGACCCGGCCCCTCACGATGAACATCTGACTTTCGAGAACATGAAGCTGGCAACGAGGAGCTACAAGTGAATTTCAAACTCGAGATCTGGCGGCAGTTCGAATCCGGGGATGACGGAGCATTCGAGACTTTCGTGGTCAAGGACATCGATCCTGACGCTTCGTTCCTCGAGATGCTCGATCAGCTGAATGAGCGCCTCAGCCGCGAGAAGCAGCGCAACGTCGCTTTCGACAGCGATTGCCGTGAAGGTATCTGCGGATCCTGCTCGCTGGTGATCGACGGTAACCCGCACGGTCCGCGCCAGGTCACTTCCTGCCAGACCTACATGCGGGACTTCATCGATGGCGCGACCATCAAGGTAGAGCCTTTCCGCAGCAACACCCTTCCGGTGATTCGCGATCTGGTCACCGACCGTAGTGCCCTCGATCGGGTGATCCAGGCCGGTGGTTACATCAGCACGACCAGTGGTCCGCAGCCCGAACCGAACGCCATGCCGGTACCTCCGGCAGTTCAGGAAGAAGCGATGGACGCCGCGATCTGCATCGGTTGCGGCGCCTGTGTGGCGGCCTGCCCGAACGGTGCCGCGATGCTGTTCACGGGTGCCAAAGTCACCCATCTCAACCTGTTGCCGCAGGGCCAGCCCGAACGTGAATCCCGGGCGATCAACATGGTGGAGCAGATGGACGCCGAGGGTTTCGGTGGCTGCACCAACTTCGGTGAATGCACCCGGGTCTGCCCGCAGGAGATCTCACTTGACGTGATCGGCATGCTCAATCGTGAGTACCGCAAGGCCAGCATCAAGAAGAAGCCGAAGCACAAGCCGAAGATGATCGCCCAGTAGATCTCCGGCTGTGCCCTGACTCTGGTCAGACGCCCAATGAACGCCCGATGATCTCTTTCATGATCTCGGTAGTTCCGCCGTAAATTCGGGTGACCCGGTTGTCGGCCCAGGCACGGGCGATCGGATACTCGTTCATGTAGCCGTAACCACCGTGCAGCTGGACGCATTCGTCGACCACCCGGCCGCACATTTCGGTGCTCCACCACTTGATCTTGGCGGCATCCTCAACGCTGAGCTTGCCGGCGTTCAGGGCCATCACGCAACGGTCGAGGTAAACGGTTCCGAGGTCGATCTCGGTTGCCATCTCGGCCAGCTTGAAACGCGAGTTCTGGAAAGAACCGATCGGCTTGCCGAACGCGGTGCGTTCTTTCACGTATTCCAGGGTCCAGTCAAGGGCGGCCTGGGCGGAAGCGACCGCGGCGACGGCGATCGAAAGGCGCTCCTGGGCCAGGTTGAAGATCAGGTATTTGAAGCCCATGCCTTCGTCACCCAGCATGTTTTCGACCGGAACCGGAACTTCGTTGAAGAAGAGCTCGGCGGTGTCCTGCGAATGCATTCCGACCTTGTCAAGGTTGCGGCCACGTTCAAAACCGTCCATGCCGCGTTCGATGATCATCAGCGACATCCCTTTGTGCTTTTCCTTGGGGTCGGTCTTGACCGCGGTGATGATCAGATCAGCGTTGATGCCGTTGGTGATGAAGGTCTTGGAACCGTCGACCACGTAGTGGTCCCCGTCCTTGATCGCTTTGGTGCTCATCGAAGCGAGGTCGGATCCGATGCCGGGCTCGGTCATCGCGACCGCGGTGATCAGGCTGCCGTCAACAATCCCGGGGATCCAGCGTTCCTTCTGTTCCGGGGTGCAGTACTCCATGAAATACGGAAAGCAGACGTCGTTGTGGAGGGTGAGGCCGAGCATGGCGCCGGTGACACCCGCGTACTGGCCTTCTTCGGCGATCACCTGGTTGAAGCGGAAGTCGTCAATGCCGAGACCCCCGTATTCCTCCGGGGCGTTCATCGCCAGCATGTTCTTCTCGCCGGCCTTCTGGAAGACCTCACGCGGGATCAGACCATCTTCTTCCCACTGCTCAAAGTTGGGTGAGACCTCGTCGGCGACGAAGCGTCGTACGCTTTCGCGGAAGTCTTTGTGATCAGCGTCGAATATCTCTCTTTCCATCCATAGAACTCTACGTCAACAGGAGTGATCAGGAAATGAAGTCCCAGGCAGCAATCGTCTTCGGTGGGGCCTCCGGGCTCGGTGAAGCTTCAGCCCGCAAACTCGCCGACGCCGGACATCGCGTCACGATCGCCGATTTGAACCATGAACAGGGTGCGGCCGTGGCCGAATCGATCGGCGGAAATTTCGCCAAGGCCGACGTCACCGATGAAGAATCGGTCCGCGCGGCAATTCTCCAGGCAGCCGAATCGGACCTCGAAGGTGGCCTCCGAATCTGTGTCAACTGCGCCGGTGTCGGTGCCGCTGGCCGAATCGTCGGCAAGGAAGGCGCCGCCCCGCTTGAAGGTTACGAATGGGCGATCGGCATCAACCTGATGGGCACGATCAACGTGTTGCGCCTCGCGGCGGAACGCATGGTCGACAACACCCCTGACGACAACGGCCAGCGTGGCATCTGCATCAATACCGCCTCGATCGCTGCCTTCGACGGCCAGATCGGACAGACCGCCTACGCCGCCAGCAAGGGCGGAGTGGTCGGCCTCACCCTGCCGGCCGCCCGGGACCTGTCGCGCAGCGGTGTACGGGTGATGACCATTGCTCCGGGCCTGTTCGATACCCCGCTGCTCGCGCTGTTGCCGGAACCAGCGCGCAAGGCTCTGGGGGACAACATCCCCTTCCCGTCACGTCTGGGTTTGCCGGAAGAGTTCGGTTCGCTCGCCCTGCACATCGTCGAGAACGTGATGCTGAACGGCGAAGTTATCCGTCTCGATGGCGCCTTGAGGATGGCCCCGAAGTAAGCAAACCAGCCATCGCACCACCTGCACCCCAATAAATCAATCATCGCTCCTCCTTCACGTCGCCATGAGCAGACAAGGAGGAGCGATGAGGGCCGCGGGCGCTAAAGGTTGAGCTCGTAGAACAGGGCCCGGGCGTTGTTTTCGCCTTCGAACTCGTTCCTGAAGCCGAACTTTTCGTAGAGCGCCCTCGCGCCGAAGTCGTCTTCGCCGGTGCCCAGTTCGATCCGCTCGGCCCCTCGCCGGCGGGCTTCGTCCAGGATCGCTTCCATCAGGGCCTGCCCCGTGCCCTGCCGCCGCCGGTCGGGCTTCACGTAGAGCTCTTCGAGGTAGGCGACCGGTCCGTCGGACCAGACCGAAGGCCGAAACGAGATCTGGGCGAATCCATCCACCTCGTTTCCACCGAGCAGGTAAGTCATCTCACCGCTGCTGATCACGGCAGCGACACGCGGGGCGAGTACCTCCGGGCCGGGTGAGGGATCCCCGAATTCGGTGTTGAAGTCGTGAAGCATCTGCGCCAAAAGAGCGGCGTCTTCGGCGGTAGCGAAGCGGATCTCCGGGCTCTCATCCATGTTTCCTTCAGGTTACAAGCAGTAGTCTGCGGAGTTCCGTGGATCTTTTCCAGAGCATCATCTATGGCCTGCTGCAGGGGCTGACCGAATTCCTGCCGATTTCATCGAGCGGGCATCTGCTGATCTTTCCGGCGCTGGTCGGCTGGGAGGATCCCGGCGCTGCTTTCACGGCAGTCATCCAGCTTGGAACCGAAGCCGCCGTGCTCATCTATTTCCGGCAAGACCTCTGGAACATCGCCACTACATGGCTGCGTTCCCTGCGCGACTCGTCGCTCCGCAGCGACATCAATGCCCGCATGGGCTGGTACCTGATCTCGGCAACGATTCCGATTTCGATCCTCGGCCTCGCTTTCTCTCATCAGATCGAGACTGCAGCCCGCAACCTCTATCTGGTCGGAGCGATGCTGATCATCTTCGGCATCGTGCTTGGTGTGGCCGACAACATCGGGTCACGCAAACGCCACGTCGAGAACCTTTCTTTCCGCGACGGGGTATTGATCGGTTTCGCCCAGAGCCTTGCCCTGATCCCCGGTGTTTCGCGTTCAGGGGCGACGATCAGCGCCGGCCTCTTCCTGGGGCTTGACCGGGCGGCCGCGGCAAGGTTTTCATTCCTGCTGGCAATCCCGGCCGTCGTGCTCAGCGGTTTTTACGAACTGACCAAGATCCTTAGTGGTGAAGAAGCGGTGGGAGTGCCCTTCATCAACGTCGCAGTGGCGACCGTGGTCGCTTTCGTGGTCGGCTACGCGGTGATCGCCTGGTTCCTCCGGTACCTCTCGAACAACTCGTTCGCGCTGTTCGTCGGTTACCGGCTCGTGCTTGGCACCGGCGTGCTCATCCTTGCTGCTGCCGGCCTGATCTCGACCTAACGGTCAGCGCCGCTCACGTCGGGCTCCTGCCGGCCAGCGGCATCGCCAAACGATCGTTCTGGCTCGGATATTTCGGAAATGACTGAAAAATGCGAGCCAGAACGCGGGGTGGCGGCTGGCCCGGGACCCTCAGAGGGCAGTCAGCAGGACTTCCAGTCCGGCCCAGATCACCAGGATCCCGACCGTAGGCACTTCATAAAACGCCATCGCGTAGGGAATCGGAACCATGGTCAGGATCTTCGACCTGGGGGCCAGGGCGAGATGAATCAGGCCGAGGGCCAGTACCGGCAGGAACAGGTTGATCGCGAACTTGCCCGAAACATCATCGACGCTGCCGACCAGAAAACCGCTGGGTATCGCCAGGGCCAGATAAACCAGGATGAAAACGATCGAGCCGAGGCGACGCTCGATGTAAGCGCCGAAAAGCCACAGACCGGACAGCGCCAGAAGGATCTGCCAGAAGTTGAGATGCGGGATCTCCCCGGCAACACCGAGGACGAAGTTGATCAGGATCAGGGCGAGCGTCGCCACCACCGGACCCTTCGGGTCCTGCATGTCTTTGAGCGGAATCAAGCTGCTGCTTGGCCGAGTTCGGCTTCGCGGGCGCTCTCGTCCGCGTGGTAGGAACTGCGAACCAGCGGTCCGGCGGCAACCGATTCGAAACCGATTTCCCGCGCCGCTTTCTCCAGAGCTTCGAATTCTTCCGGATGCCAGTAACGGATGACCGGAAGATGGTTCACGGTTGGGCGCAGGTACTGGCCGACCGTGAGTATCTGGACACCATGCTCGCGCAGGATGCCGAAAGTCTCGACCATCTCGTCGAACTCCTCGCCCAGCCCGACCATCAAGCCTGATTTCGTGATGACTTTGCCCTCACCCATCTCACGAGCCATCTCGAGCACCCGGGCCGAACGCCGGAACTCCGAGCCGCGGCGCGCCTTCGGGTAAAGACGAGGCACAGTTTCGACGTTGTGGTTGAAGACATCGGGACGCTCGTGAACCACCCGCGCCAGGGGCATTTCCTGTCCGCGGAAGTCCGGGGTCAGGATTTCGACCTTGCAGTCGGGGGCCATCGTGCGGATCGCCCGGATCACGCTGACAAAGGCGCTGGCCCCGTAGTCGGGCAGGTCGTCTCGGTCGACCGAAGTGATCACGGCGTGTTTCAGGCCGAGCTTCTTCACCTGGTTCGCGACCTTCATTCCTTCGAGCGGGTCATGGAATGACGGTTTGCCAGTCTGCACGTTGCAGAATCCACAGCGGCGCGTGCAGACGTCACCGAGAATCATGAAAGTGGCCGTTCCGCGTTCCCAGCATTCGCCGATGTTCGGGCAGGCCGCTTCTTCACAAACCGTGCTGAGCCCCTCGGATCCGATCGTATTCTTCAGCTTCCGGTAGGTCGGGCCACCGGGTGGCGGAACCTTCAGCCAGGACGGCTTGCGGGAACGAAAAGGAATCGACCCTTCAACATCGGTGTTCGCACCGCCCGGATTTGCCCGGGAACGGGTCACGTGAACCCGGTCGGTGGGATTCCCGGCGACCAACTCTGCGGATTCAGGTGGAGGAGTGCTCATCTGCCCTGACTAGGCTACGCGGTTGCCGAAATGCCGGTCTCGATACCGATGTCACTTGGCTCCAGGAATGACAAATCCCGTCCAAGAAATGATGCCAACGCTTCGGCCACAGCCAGGCCGACCTCAGCCACCTCGGGGACCGATTCGGTCTCCGCGGCGAGTGAGCTCACCTCACAGACTTCGATCCCGCAGGAAGTGATGTCGCTGAATGGGTCGAGGTCGCAGGAAACGTTCAGCGAAAGGCCGTGGCTGGAGATTCCCCGGCTGATCCGAAGACCGATAGAGCCGATCTTTTTCACCTCGCCCCGGGCAACGGCCGCCGCCATCGAACTCGCATTGGCATCCGCTGGTATCGGATCGCCGCTCGAGACCCAGAGCCCGGTGAGTCCCTCGATCGGTGCCGCGGCAACGTCCCAGTGGGCAAGGGCGGCTGACATCGCGGCTTCGAGGACGGCTACGAAACCGGCGACATCGATCCGGTCGACGCCAGCCGGCTGGTCGCCGATCTTTCGCAGGTCGATCACTGGGTAGATGATCAGCTGACCTGGGCCGTGGTAAGTCACTTTGCCGCCGCGTGGCGTCTCACAGACATCGATCCCGCGTTCGGCGTAGTAGGCGGCAGGTTTGAGCAGATCAGCCGGTTCCGAACGCCGGCCTTTCGTATAGGTGGCGGGATGCTCCAGAACCAGCAGGGTGTCCCCGATGGTCCCGTCCCGCCTTGATTCGACCAGTCTTTCCTGCACCCCGAGCATCTCGAGGTACGGCCTCGGGCCGAGGCTGACGAATCCCAAATTGGCAGTGTTCAGCGGCGCCACAGCTTCCAGGCACGACGTTTGTTGCGATGGCCGACGGCTCCGGTAACCCCACGCAGGCCGACGCAACCAACGCAGCCGACACAGTCAATGCAGTCGGCACAGCCAACACAGGCCACGCAGCGACGACAACGGAGGCAGCCGAATGTCAGGAAGCTGCCCGTGACCAGGAAAGAGAAGAAGGTGCCGGCGCTCGCGGATACCACCGAGCTGAATGCGGTCACGGCACTGGCTGCCACTCCGGCACTGAACCAGGTGCCAGCCGACGCGGCGATGCCGGCGCTGTATTTCGTGCTGGCGGAAGCCGCCACGCCCGCGCTGTAACCGGTGCCCGAGCTCACTGCCACGCCAGCGCTCCGCTCATCCGCAGCGAAGGCAGGCGAGTCGGTCATGCCAGCAGCCCTGGTTCCTCGAGGTTGCTTTTGATGTCGGCCAGGAAAAGCGCGCCATCGGCCCCGTAAAGGATCCGGTGATCGC
>JBAUOE010000261.1:0-11386 GCA_049579585.1 Solirubrobacterales bacterium
CTGGTCAACCGGGTGGTTGGTTCGGTTGGCAAGGGGGAGTTAAGGGCAGCCTTGATTCCGGCTGGGGCCGAGTATCTGGCCGAGAACCACGTCAACGTGATTCGGATCAGGCCTGACGTGCCGCAAATGGTCGATTTCGGCGAGCTCCACCGCATGATCGAGGATCCCGGGGCAGCAGAAAGGCTGCGCCTGTTAACCGGAAACACCCAGATAAGCGCCAAGGAACTAACCCACCTCCTGCCGCTCAGCTAGAGCAAAACCGAAATCCCAAGCAAAAACCAGGACTGGCAATGAATTTACGCATATAGATATGCAATTCATTGCCAGTCCTGGTGGATCTGGGGCTTGGTTTTCTACTTCAGGTTCAGGTTGTAGAAGAGATCCGGGGTTTCTCCCCACTTGGCCGGGTTATGTACCGGCTTGAACCCCAGCGACTCATAAAGCTTCACCGCTCCGTGGTTGTCCTGATTTGCGTCGAGCTGGATCCGCGCGCATCCCCGTGCTTTCGCCCTTTCGATCGCGGCCATCACCAGGGTGCGGCCGTGCCCGTGCCCGCGAGCGTCCGATTCGACGAAAACATCTTCCAGCCACGCGTCCTCGGAACCAGTCCAGACCGACAGGCGAAAACGGATCTGGGCGTAACCGACCTCCGGGTCACCAACCAGCAGGAACTCGGTCTGGCGGTCACCGATCAACTCGGAAACGACGATGTCGAGTTCAGCGTTGGCCGGCCCGGTCGAACCGAGAAAGTCACGAAAACCAGCGATCAACCGGACCGTGGCAGCGCGATCGGAAGGCCCGGCGATGCGCAGGGGGGTTTCCGGACCCATCAGCCTGAACCATCCGGCTTCTTCGAACCGTCATAGATGATCGTCAGCTTCTTGCCGTTGTCCTCCACGAGATAGATGTCAACCTTGTTGAAACCCTTCTTCAATGATTCCGGCGGCAGCAGGATCGAGTAGCCCGGACCGAAACCGAAACCGTCCTTGAAAGTCCAACCGACCGCTTCGATGCGATCGTCGACCGCGACCGCGAGCACCCGATTGTCGTCGACGTTCTGCAGATAACCCTTCTGCAACAGGCCCAGGACCGACGGGGACTTCGGTTCATATTCCTTGACCGGGTTGCGGCGCTCCGGTTCAGCCCGCATCCGGTGTGAAGCGATGTCGGTATTCGCGTTCAACTGCGAGACCTTGCTGCCGATGAGGTCCTTGTGCGGACCAAAACGGTAGGTGGGGCCCCAACCAACATCGGTCCCGAAGACCCTCTGGATCCGGTTGACCAGGACCTGGCGCTGGCTTTCCATCTGGTCCAGCGTGGCAGTGCCTTCACCTCGAGGCGAGTTCAGCACCGTCACTTCATCGGCCGGGCATTCAACCTCATCCCACGGATAATCGATGCCGAGCTGCCCGGCGATCTGCGGCAGGATGTCGGTGGCACAACGATGCTCGCTCACGACCTCAGGCTTGGTCTGGCCAGGAGCCTTGAAGAACAGCGGGACCGAAGCGATCTCGCCCATGTTCTCCTGAACGGCCGCCCGACGCGGAATCCGGCTGAGAAAAGCGGAACCATGGTCTGCGGTCACGACCACGGTCGCTTCGTCCCAGAGGCCCTTGGCTTTCAGCTCATCGGTGATCAGGCCAAGCAGGGTGTCGACGTAACCGACCTCGAGCAGGTGGCGCTGAAGGGCGATGTCCACGATCTTCGGTGGGGCCATCCAGGGACCATCGTTCGGCAGCAGGCCATTCCACTCCCCGGTCAGGTTGGTGTAACGCTGCCCGTCCGGGATATGCCGCCACGGGTAATGGGGCTTCTCGACATGAATCAGATCAAGCGTTTCGTTCTGTCCGTTCTCGAAGTTGTCGGTGAACTTCTTGATCCTGGTGATCTCGTCCTCCGACGAACGCAAAGCGAAAAGGCGACCGAGCTTCCGGGCCGCGCCCTGCCCGGTTCGTTCCACCGGTTGAGCGGTGGATTCACCAGTCGGGCCGGTAGTGCCGGTTTCACCGGTAACCCCGGTGACCGGACCCGAGGTTGCGCTCTCCGACTCGTTGGAAAACTCGCTGAACGATTTCGAAACATCCGGCAGGTTCCGGCGCATCGAATCGGGCAGCAACAGATGCTGGGAAACGACATCGAGATCCGAAAACAGGTCACTCAGCTTCGCTTCGCCAGTTGCGATGGCTGAATCCGGACAAAGATCAGGCGGGCAGATCTGGGTGGCTGTTTCGGACACACGCAGGTCATAGGAATTGCCGAGCAGGGTGAAGATGCTGCGCGGGTGATCCTCCGCGATCGGCAGATCATCGTTGCTGGGGGTGGTACCAGTGAAGATCGCCGGGACCGCCATCGGTGTGTAGGCCGCCGCGCCCGTCGCATTTTCGTACCAGGTCGAGGTGGAAGCCAGATCGGCAAAAGCAGGGTACCTGGTCCCGTCGATCTGGTTCTCCTTGTCCATCAGCGCGGCCAGCGGAAACTCGTCGAAGATCACCATTACCACCGGGGAGGGGTTCTCGATCGCGACATCAACCGGATCGGGCTGTTCGCGCGGCAGGATCAGACGCGAAGTGCTGGTGAAGAAAAAGAAGATCACGAGAATCACTATCGGTGCCGGGGTCAGCACATCCATGAACGACCGGGGGAAACTCCAGCGGGTGTAAGCGAAAACCCCTCCTGCCGAAAGCAGCAGGGAAACAGCGATCAGGATTCCGGCCGGCCAGTCGAAGATTCCCTTGAGCAAAGTCAGGAGGAAACACGCACCGACCACAGTCATCAGCACCAGGTGGATCCCCCAACGCAGGTTCTTGCTGACCAGTTGTGCAACAGCTTCGATCAGCAATCCGATCAGCGGGGGCCCGAATGCGAGGACCAGCGTGTAAGTGATGATCTGGCCGGAAGTGTTGCCACGGGCCACGAAGAACTCGGGGTTCTTGCCAAGCAGCGAAAGCATCGGCTGCAGGAAGGCAAGGGACCACAGGGCAGCCAGATGCGCGGCTCCCAGAATCAGGGAAGGCCGAGCGGGACGCACAGCCTCCTTCGTTGATTCATTCACGAGACGACGAGTCTATTCATCGGAGCTGGACCAAAGTGGTGTCAAACGGGTCTGTTTGCCGGACCCATCCACCCGCAACACCGAGATCTCGTTCGGTCCGGGCTTCAGAGATGTCTGGGGCAGGAGCATCGTGAAAAGGGTGCGGGAGGACTCGTCATAGCTTTCACCGACCGCCCGGACTTTGCCGTTCACGGAAACCGCAAGTGCCGTACCGGCCGGAACGCCATCAAGCGTTCCGCGTTGTCGAAGCACCGGGTTGTACGAAGATTTCGGGTTCCAGATGGTGCCAGTGTCCCCCGGGTTGTCCGGGGTGGCGTCCATGCCGTCACTGACTGGCTCAAGGTCCAGTTCTTTCAGGGGTGTTCCGATCAGGCGCTGGTTGGGTCCCAGTTTCATCACCTGGCTGAAACCAGTATTGCCGCCGAAAAGCGAAGCCAGGGTATCCACGTAGGCCTGGCGTTCACTGAGCACCGTGGCCATCGGGCTGCGGACCAGTGGACCGGTGCCATTGTCGATCGCGACCTCGGTGCGGACACAGCCCGGTTGGTTCCACGGGACAGTGGCATCGATCCGGTCGGCCATTTCGAACAGCACTTCGGTCAGGCAGGTCGGGCGGTTGATGATTTTCCCTTTGGTCTGTCCGGGGGCTTTGATGAAAAGCGGGACCGTGGCGATCTCGCCGATCGTGTCCGGTTCGGCTTCCCGCCGGTTCCGGTTGACGGTCATCGCACCACCGTGATCGGCGACCACGACGAACATTGATTCGTTCCAGCGACCGTCCTGTTTCAGCCTTGAGATGACGCGGCCCAGAAGGTGATCGGCGAAACCGGTTTCGAGCAGATGGGCCTGACGGGCCCGATCGGTCAGGTACGGCCCGGCCAGCCAGTCGGTTTCGGTGATCCAGGCCCGGAAATCCTCGGTGGTCTGGGTGTAACTGCGGCCGTCGGGGTAATGGGTCCAGGGGTAGTGGGGTTCGGTCACATGAACGAAGTCGAGGGTTTCTTCCTCGGACGGATCGATCGCCGCCAGGAAATCATTGATGTCACCTTCGCCATCAAGGGCTGGTCCTGCCCCGGCCAGTTGATCCCGCACGAACCGGCTCGCCCGACCGCGTTCGCTCGAACTCGCCGAGGTGTTGCCGAAACCGGAAAAGCTCTGGGAGATATCGGGCAGGCTCGAGCCCATCGATTCAGGAAGCGTCAGGTGAGCTGACACGTATTTCAGGTCGTCGACGAAACTGGAGAGGGCATCTTTCGTGCTGCTGCCTTCATCCGCGGTTTCGCAGATCGACGGCGGGCAGAGCTGGGTGATCGGTTCGACCGCATGAACTTCATACGAGCCGCCAAGCAGCGTGAAGAGGTTCTCGGGATGGTCAGCGGCGGTCGGAAGAAGGCTCCGGTCGGGAACTTTGCCGGTCTGGATTGCGGGCACGGCAATCGCGGTGTAGGACGCGTTCGTAACCGTGTTCCGGTACCAGTCGGAACGACCTTCCAGTTCGGCAAAATTGGGGAAACGTTTCGCGTTCACCTCACCTTCCGGGGTCATCAGCGAACCTGCCGGGAACTCATCGAAAACGAGCATCACGATCGGGGCGGGATTGCCGATCGAAGTCTTGATCGCTTCAACTTCGTTGTCGCCGGTCGCGAGTTCGGAGGCACCGCTGAAGAAGAGGAAAACGACCAGGATGACAATCGGCGCCGGAATCAGAATGTCAGTGAGTGAGCGGAGGAAAGCGCGATAGCCGTACGCCCAGGCGAGGTAAACCCCGGCCAGGACAGCGAAAAGGATCATCGGCCAGGCCGGCCCGTCCAGGAACTGTTTGAGGAACTGCAGGACGATCGCTGAGAAGAGCAATGCCACCAGGACAAGATGGAAGGCCCAGCGGGCCGTGGGGCTGACCAGGTTGATCAGGGCCTCGATCGCGGTCGCGGCCAATGGCGGCAGGAAAGTAAGCAGCAGGACGAAAGCCACGATCTGGCCACCGGTGTTGTCCCGGGCCACGAAAAAGTCCGGGTTCGACCCGAGCAGGCTCAGTAGCGGCTGGACCAGAGCCAGCGCCCACAATGCGGCCAGATGCCCGCCGCCCAATAGAATCGACAAGGATTTACGGGCTGTAGTTGTTTCCGGCCGGTCAGACACCGTCGGCGATCCTATTCTTCCGGAATGAACCGCCGATTCCCAACCGGGGCGCAACAAAACGCTTCCCACTCGGTTCCAGAGTGGAGACACCACCCCTCAGATCTGGTGCAACCCCTGAATTTCAACCGAAAATTGACCCCGGAACCCAGGAAAACGGCTTCCGGACGCAGAAATGAAGGCCCACTTGCTTAACCCCACCCTCAGGAAGTTCCTCGCCGCCGGCACGCTTGGCGTCGCCACAATCATCGGATTTCCCGGCTCCGTCCACGCTGCGCGGCCAAACATCATCGTGATCCAGACCGATGACCAGAACTACCAGACGGTCAAATCGAGCTTTCGCGGGAAGAACGGCAAAAGCAGCCTGACCATGCCGGCCACAGTGAAGAAGATCTACCGGGGCGGAACCCAGTTCCGCAATTTCTACACAACGTCACCGGTCTGTTCGCCATCCCGGGCTTCACTCCTGACCGGCCAGTACCCGGCGAACTCGAAGCTGGTTTCGAACGAAGGTTCACGGGGCGGCTGGGAAGGCTGGAAGAAACTGCCGATTTACAACAAGAACCTCGCTGTTTCGCTTCAGGACTCCGGGTACAGGACAGCCCACGTTGGCAAGTTCACGAATGGCTATTACGACCAGGCCTACGACCGGGTTGACACCACGATCCCGCCGGGGTGGAACAACTGGTTCACCACCGCCTACCTCCCCGGGACCCGCTACTACGGGTACAAGATCAACGACAACGGTTTTGCGGTCGGGCCTTACGGAAATCCGGACTACTACCGCAACGGACCCGGCATCGATTCCCGCAAGTGCACCAAGAAAACCTTGCAGGCACCACCAAATTCGCTCAACTGCAATTACCTGCAGGACGTGATGACGCGTTTCGCAGTCAGGACGATCAAACAGAAGCGGAACAAGCCGCTGTTCCTGTCGCTTGATTACCAGGCACCCCATGGTGACGTTCGTCCGCCGAAAGGCCCGCAGGCAGCAACCCGTCACCTCGATACGGCCGGCCGGACCCCATTGCCGCGCGATGAGAACTTCAACGAGAAGGACATTTCAGATAAATCACCGCTGATTCAGAGTTACATCTCGAATCCCCTGGGCGGCGCTGAGATCCAGCAGATCACCAATGTTTACCGTCGCGAACTCGAATCTTTGCGATCGGTGGATGACGGGGTCAGGGCCATTTTCAAGACGTTGCGCAAAACCGGACGGCTGGACAACACCTACGTTTTCTACCTTTCCGATCACGGTTATTTCTTCGGTGAGCACCGGTTTGGCCTGGCCAAGTTCCTGCCGTACGAACCATCATCAAGGGTTTCGATGGCGGTTCGTGGCCCGGATGTTCCCAGGGGCCAGACCTCGAATGAAGTCACCGGCAACATCGATGTGCCGGCAACGATCCTGCGTCTCGCCGGGGCCGATTCGAACTACGCCGTGGACGGCCGCTCCCTCAGGTCATTCTGGAAGGACCCTTCGAAGAAGACCACTCGACCGCTCGGGATTTCACTTGAAGCGGCGAATGTCGAAGAAGAGGAGGAGATCGAGGAAGCCTCCACCGTGGCGACAACCGACGGAGCCTCCATTTCAGCGAAGGCTCCGGCCTTGAGGTACCACGCTGTCCGGATCGGCCCGTACAAGCTGATCGATTACCGGCAGGGTGGAGACGAGCTTTACAACCTCAGTAACGATCCTTATGAGCTTCGTAACCGGTTCGATGCGGATCGGTATGAAGCGGTCCGTTCATACATGAAGAACCAGCTCAAGCAGGTCCGTAACTGTTCCGGCCCAGCCTGTCGGGAAGTCGCTCCGCCCTGGCCTTTGCCGGGGGACTAACCAGCCCGTACTATCCGCGAAGAGCCGAGCTTCCGGTTCTTCGCGTCAAGCCCGACGACTTTCACCCAGGGCTTGGTGCCGGGAACGGTTGAAGTGGTTTCGAATCCGTCACGTTTCCTGACCCGGGCTTTCTTGAGCGAGCCTTTGGAGCGTCCGGTGAGGACCCGCCATTTGGTCACCTTCGAATCGCCGTTCCAGCTGGCCCAGAATCTGGTGCGGCCACCATCGGCGCGCCTGGCGACCAGGCTCACCTTCGTTTTCGGCTTGCCGTTCCACGATCCGCGGTAGGCACGGTAAAAGGAGTTGATGCCCTTCAGTTCGGCGTCGAACAGCACCTTTCCGCCGGCGGCGTGTTCGCTGATCAGCGGCACACCGCCCCAGCCGACGAAGTATTTCCCGTTGCGCAGCTTCTGGACATTGGCTTGCTGGGAAGCCAACGGCTTGGCCGGATTGAAGAATTCCCGATGGACACGGGCGGTCTTCTTCTTGTAATTGAGCTTCAGGACGAGTCCGCGTGACTGGGAGCGGACGGGCTTCGAGATCACGGGGGAGTCGCCGTTGTCAAACAGAGAAACCTGATTTCGCCCGTGCGGCTCGGCGTCATGCTGGGATGAGAAATAGGCGCCTTTTTTCATGCGGAAGTCACTGCTTTTGCCGCCGAGCGTCCAGATGATCTTTCCGGTTCGACGACTGACTTTGTAGATCGCATTGGTGCTGCGTCCGGAGATCATGATGTTGCCGTCAGGGGTGTTGATGACCGAGTTGATGTGGAAATAGTCGAAGGGGTTGCCGGGGCGACGTGGTGTCTCGGCGTAGGTATCCCGGATCGGTACGTGACTGAGGCTGTTCCATTGCCAGAGAACGCGTCCGGTCCGGATGTCGATCTCCTGGGCGATCGAATCGTTGACCGGGGCGTTGGTGCCAAGTCCGACCGAGCTGAGGTTGGCGTATCTCGTGGCGTAGGAAGTTACGAAAGCGGTGCCCCGATTGGTCAGCCGGAATTCGTGGGAGTCAGCCGAATAACCATTGCCCGGGTACACCCGTTTGATGATCTTGTAGGAACGGTTGGCGATCATGTAGGTGTTGCGTTTCAGGTTGTTTCCGGAGGAGGGCGCCTGGAACCAGGTCAGAACCGGCCGGCCACGGTACTTCTGGGTCCGGAAATCCATGCTTCGGGAAGGCAGAAACCAGATCGGCTCGCCCTTGCTTGAGTAGATCGCTGCCCCGCTCACCTTGGATCCGACAAAGATCTTTTTGTTGGAGGCCCGCGAGGTATTTTTCTTGACCACCATTTTCGGTGGGTCCAGCCTGGGCTGGGTCACGTATGGCCCCCGGGCACTGACGGTTGCTTCACTGGCCCCGGCTTCGTCGCGGGCCCCGGAACCGGGCCCGCTGCCGATCAGGATCAGGGCTGTAGCTGTTGCCAGCACCGACACGGTGGCAGCCCGGTATCTGGAAAGACAATTCAAGCGGCTCAAACGATCAGCGTACCTTCTTCACAGCCGAACTACCGATCGTCTTTCCGCCGGGATTGACTCCCTCGACCTTCACGAACGAATCGGCCGTAGCGGCATTCATGGTTGTTTCAAACCCGGTTCGCGGGAACTCTCCCACCGGAGACAGGTTGTCTTCGGTCGGCCCCGCGAGGACCCGCCAGGTAACGACCCTTGAATCACCGTTCCAGCTTGCCCACAGTTTGGTCTTGTCGCCATTCGGTTCGGTCGCGACATCAACCGCAGTTTTGGGCAACCCGACCCAGGACTGGCGGTAGGCGCGGTAGAAGCCACCGGACGTATCGACCGTCGCGTCATAGACCATGTTGCCGGACGGCCCAAACTCGGAAATGATCGGAATCTGGCCGAAAGCGACCAGGTAGTTGCCGGAAGACAGGGCTTGCACATTGGCCTGGGTGGGTGACAGCGGTTTCAGCGGATTCTTGAACTGGTCGGACACGGTCGCGGTTTTCTTCTTGTTGTTCAGTTTCAGAATCAGCCCGCGGGACTGGTTGGCCCAGGGCTTCGCCGCGACCGGGGAATCAGAATTGTCGAACAGTGAAACCCGGTTTCCGCTGAGCGGCTGGGCGTCATGCTGCCAGGAGAACTTCGCTTTCTTGCTGAGCTTGTAGTCACTCCGTTTACCACCGAGAGCCCAGATGACGCGACCCGTGTGGCGGCTCACCTTGTAGACGGTGTTGGTGCTGCGACCGGAGATCATCACGTTGCCGTCAGGGGTGTCGATGACCGAGTTGATGTGGAAGTAGTCGTATGGCTGTCCCGGGAATTTGGGTCCCTTGGCGTAGCTCTGTTTGATCGGCACGTGATCGAGGCTGTGCCACTCCCAGATCACCCGGCCTGACCTCAGGTCAACTTCCTGCGCGATTGAGTCACTGACCCGCCCGTTCGCGGAAAGCCCGAGGTGACGCAGGTCGGCCTTGACGGTTCGGTAACTGGTGACGAAGGCCGTATTGCGTTTGGTCAGGCGGAACTCATGTGAATCCGCGGCGTAAGCGTTGCCGGGAGTGAACCGTTTGATGACTTTGTAGGCGCGGTTCGCAATCGTGTACGAGGTGCGCTTCAGGCCGGAGCCCGCGGTCGGTGCTTCAACCCAGGTCAGCACCGGCTTGCCTTTGTAGGTGCCGGTCCGAAAATCGGTTGAACGACCGCTACGGAACCAGATCGGGTTGCCGTCGTTTTCGTAGATTGCGGTGCCGCGGTTCTTGGCCCCGACCAGAAGGGGATCCTGCCCGGCGGAGTCAAGGTTCCGGCGCACGTTCAGGGTGGGTGGAAGCAGGTCCGGGCGCGACTTGAACTGGGCCGGGCCACCGTCTGAAAGTGATGCGTTCGAGTACTTCTTGTTCCGGGGGCCACCGAGGTTTTCCACCTTGAAGGAGTAGTCGCCCCGTTTCGCGCCGGCGATCGGCAGGGTTGAGCTGACCCGGACTGTTTCCGAAACCGCAAAGGCCTTTTTCATTACGAGGCTGAAACCACGGTTGTCAGAGTGGCGCTTCCGGGAGTATGAGTGGAAGCCCGTGCGGCCGCCACGAACGGTGATCTTTCCGGCTTTGGACGCGGGAACGCCACGGATGCTGATCTCGGAGTATTTCGACGCGTGTTTGGAGGCCGGGCCGGGGTTGGCCGAAGCGGCATTCGAAATGGCTGGGGCTGCGACGGCGATGGCCGCGAGCAACATGGCTGCGACCGATGTGGAAGCTGTGAGGGGTCGAATCATTGTCTCCTGAGAAATTTGCGCAACTGGGCAGTACGTGTACAAATCCGTGGGGGCGTGAAAGTTGCGGCCCGTAGCGCCCACGGTCAGGGTATTTCAGCACCAATCCGCATCCATTGGCATCCTCTGTGTTTCTACAGTTAGCCGTTTTGCAGACAAGCAGACATAGACGAATAGACAATTTCAGCCACGCCGGTCCCTTCCAGACATCAAAATTACGGGTGATGAGGGCTGTTTCGTGCTGTCTGGTGGCCGCCTGTGCATTCTTCGCCCTTCATTACGCCGCCGCAGCAAACGCGGCGACCAGGCCGAACATCGTCGTGATTCAGACTGACGATCAGCCGGTCGAGCAGTTCAAGAACCGTTGGCGTGACCTCTACAACCGGGATCGAACGATCATGCCGAACACAATGCGGCTGATTCGAAACGAAGGCGTTTCTTTCGCCAAGTACATAACCCCGTTTCCCCTGTGTGCACCGTCGAGGGCCTCTCTGCTGAGTGGCCAGTACGCGCAGAACCATGGGGTGATCCGCATCGGCGGACCGCGTGGGGGCTGGGAGAGCTTCCGGACCAACCGCATCAACCGGGAAAACCTGCCGGTCTGGCTTCAGCGTGCCGGGTACCACACCTCGCATTTCGGCAAGTTCATGAACAACTACGGCGGGGTTGACTCGAATCCGGAGACGGTGGTCCCGCCCGGTTGGGACCGCTGGGTCAGCGATGCCACGGACAATTCCACCAGGGAGTTTTACGGCTATCAGCAGAACATCGACGGGGTGGTGACTCCGCGCCTCGGGCTTCCCGATTACGACCTGATCGGTGGCAAGGATCCGATCGGCTGCCCCGACCTCGGGCTATCGGTCTGCAATTACCATTCGGAATCAATGTCGAGCCAGGCTTCGGATGAGATCCGCAAGTCCGGGAGCGACCCATTCTTCCTCCAGATCGACTACCACACGCCACATGGCGACACACGCCCTCCGGTCGGTCCGGAGCCGGCGATTCAGGACTACGACAAGGCGATCAAGACCCCGACGCCAAAGGCCCCCGGATACAACGAAGCTGACATCTCCGACAAGCCTTCGTTTGTCCGTTCGCAGTCACGGCTGACCCGGGGTGAGATTCAGCAA
>JBAUOE010000262.1:0-3427 GCA_049579585.1 Solirubrobacterales bacterium
GCACTGCGGGCAGTTCCGATCACCCTCGTGGCCCCAAGCAGCCTGGCCGCCTGAATCGCGATCTGTCCGACCGAGCCGCTGGCCCCATTGACCAGAACGGTCTCCCCCTCCATCAATTTCCCGCGCCAGGTCAACGCCAGCCACGCAGCCATTCCGGCGATCCCGAAAGCGACGGCCTGGGCCGAATCGATTTCGTCCGGCAACTCGATTCCGCTGCCCAGATTGATCGCCGTTACTTCAGCCAAAGATCCCGACGGGTAGCGGGCTTCGTCGAACCAGACACGCTTGCCATCAGCGGTTCGACCCACCGCTTCTTTTCCGGTGACGTAAGGCAGCGGCGGGGCGCCGGAATCGAACTTGCCAGAGGCAATCGCGATGTCGACCGGGTTGATTCCGGCGACCTCGATCTCAACCAGTTCGGTGTCGTCGCCAGCCTCTGGCGGAGCCACTTCGCGGACTTCGGGTGGATCCCCGTATCCGGTGATGAATGCGGCCTTCATCAGGCTGCCACAGGAAGGTCGCGGCCAAGTGGTTCCTTGAGGAACTCACCGGTGTAGGAACCGGCGGTATCGGCGATCTGCTCCGGGGTGCCGGTGGCAACTATCTCCCCGCCACCATCGCCACCTTCAGGGCCGAGGTCGACCACCCAGTCGGCGCTCTTGATCACATCGAGGTCATGCTCGATCACAACCACCGAATTGCCGGCATCCACCAGCCTTGCCAGGACTTCGAGCAGGCGACGCACATCTCCGAAATGAAGTCCGGTGGTCGGCTCATCAAGAATGTAGAGGGTGCTGCCGGTAGCGATCTTTGACAGCTCGGAAGCCAGTTTGATGCGCTGGGCTTCGCCACCGGAAAGGGTTGTTGCCGGCTGACCCAGCCGCACGTAACCAAGGCCGACGTCGTTCAGTGTCTTCAGGCGCCGGGCGATCTTCGGAATGCTTTCGAAGAACGGAAATGCCTCTTCGATCGACATTTCGAGCACGTCAGCGATGCTTTTGCCTTTGAACTTCACTTCGAGCGTCTCGCGGTTGTAGCGATGGCCATCGCACTGTTCGCAGGGCACGTAGACGTCCGGCAGGAAGTGCATCTCGATCTTGATCTGGCCGTCGCCTTTGCAGACCTCGCAACGACCGCCCTTGACGTTGAAACTGAACCGGCCCGGTTTGTAACCACGGGCCCTTGATTCCTGGGTGGCGGTGAACAGCTGCCGGATATGGTCGAAAACACCGGTGTAGGTGGCAGGATTCGATCGCGGGGTGCGGCCGATCGGCGACTGGTCGATGTTGATGATCTTGTCGATCTGGTCAATGCCGTCGATGCCGTCATGCGGTCCGGGGCGCATCTTCGACTTGTGCAGGCGGTTGGCCACGGCCGGATGAAGCGTCCCGTTGACCAGCGTCGACTTACCTGATCCGGATACCCCGGTGACGCAGGTCATCACTCCGAGCGGGAACTCGACATCAACCCCGGTCAGGTTGTGTTCCCGGGCCCCGCGGACGGTCAGATGGCCCTTGGCTTCACGCCGGGCCTCCGGGATCGCGATCGTCTCATGTCCGGACAGGTACCTGCCGGTGAGCGAGTTCGGGTTCGCTTCAACTTCAGCTGGCGTGCCGGCGGCCACTATGTATCCGCCGTGTTCACCGGCCCCCGGCCCGAGATCAACCAGGTGATCGGCGGACTTCATGGTGCCTTCGTCATGTTCAACCACGATCACCGTGTTGCCAAGGTCACGCAATCGTTCAAGGGTCGCGATCAGCTTTTCGTTGTCGCGCTGATGAAGCCCGATCGATGGTTCGTCCAGCACGTACATCACTCCGACCAGGCTGGAACCGATCTGGGTCGCCAGCCGGATGCGCTGGGCCTCGCCACCGGAGAGGGTGCGGGCCGAGCGTGAAAGCGAGAGGTATCCGATGCCGACGTTGACCAGGAAGGACAGTCTTTCGGCGATCTCCTTGACGATCAGGCGGGCAATCGCCTGTTCGGTCTTGTTCATCTCCAGGGATTCAATCCATTCACGGGCCCCGTTGGCAGACATCTCGGTGAAATCACGGATCGAGATCCCGCCAACCGTGACCGCGAGGCTTTCCGGCCTCAGACGCGCTCCCTTGCAGGACGGGCATGGTTGCTCGGCCATGTAATCCTCGATCTTGTCGCGGACCGCTTCGGAATCCGACTCCTGATAGCGGCGTTCAAGGTTGTTGACCAGACCTTCGAACTTCACGGAGTAGCTGCGGCGGCGGCCGGACCGGCTGTTGCTGTTGATCGTGTGGCGTTCGGTGCCGGTGCCGTGGAGGAAAATCTCGCGTTCCTCTTCGCTCAGTTCCTGCCAGGGCTTGTCGATGTCGATGTCATAGGTAGTCGCGACCGATTTGATCAAACGCCGCCAATATCCGGAATAACCTGAACGCCAGGGCTGGAGTGCTCCTTCGGCCAGCGAAAGGGTCGGATCAGGCACAACCAGTTGCGGGTCGATCACCCGTTTGAAACCAAGTCCGGTGCAGGTCGGGCAGGCCCCGTGCGGCGCGTTGAAAGAGAAAATCCGGGGTTCGAGTTCGGGCATCGAGGTCCCGCATTTGAGACAGGAGAAGTGTTCCGAGAAGAGCAGGCGCTCACCATCGATTATCTGCGTTTCGACCAGTCCGTCGGCCAGTCCGGCTGCCGCTTCGATCGATTCCGAAAGACGGCGACGAAGATCATCCTTCATGACCAGACGGTCGACCACGACCGAAATGTCGTGTTTGTACTTCTTGTCGAGCACGATTTCTTCGTCCAGCATCCGCATTTCACCATCGACCTCGACTCGCGAATAGCCATCGGCCCGCAGGTGCTCGAACAGCTTTCCGTATTCACCTTTGCGATCACGGACCATCGGTGCCATGACCATGAAACGAGAACCCTGGTCGAGGGTCATCAGGCGGTCGGTGATCTGCTCCTGGGTCTGACCGGTGATTTCCGCGCCGCACTTCGGACAGTGAGGACGACCGATCCGGGCCCACATCAGCCGCAGGTAGTCATAGATCTCGGTGACTGTGCCAACCGTCGAGCGTGGGTTGCGGGATGTCGTTTTCTGGTCGATCGAGATTGCCGGTGAAAGACCCTCGATCGAGTCAACATCGGGCTTTTCCATGAGTCCGAGGAACTGCCGCGCGTAAGCGGACAGGGACTCGACGTAGCGTCGCTGTCCTTCAGCGTAGATCGTGTCGAAAGCAAGGCTGGACTTGCCGGAACCGGAAAGCCCGGTAACGACAATCAGGGAATCCCGGGGCAGGTCGAGATCGATGCCCTTGAGGTTGTGCTCGCGGGCACCGGTAATGACGATTCTGTCTGAACGAGTCACTGCCCTTACTCTACAGAAGCGAACACACGTTCGAAAAGGAACGGCCTGTCGGCTCGTCGGGTATCAGCCGACGCGTTCGATCACATC
>JBAUOE010000263.1:0-2860 GCA_049579585.1 Solirubrobacterales bacterium
ACGGGCAACATCGAACCAGCTGCCCGGATCAAGCTCGAGCGCGGAAACCTGAACCGCTTCTTCGGCTTTGGCGGCTTTGGCTCGGACTCCAACATTCGCTCTGAGCTCACTTTGCGCGGAGTCGAACGAGGCATCAAAGAATCGAATGGCCAACTCGAAATCGGAGATTTCATCGCGATCGGTGACACCCCCAGGGACGTCGAGGCTGGCCATGCGATCGGCATCCGGGTAATCGGGGTGGCCACTGGCCATTTTCCAATGAACGAACTTGAATCAGCTGGTGCCGACTGGGTTCTGGAATCGGTGGAGAACGGCTTTCCGGTCTGATCCGCTCACCGGATTATCTTGACCGCAGTCCCCAGGGACAGTTTGGCCATCTGCTTTATCCGCCCGTTGTTCATCCGCAGACAGCCGTGTGACCTCGCGGTTCCGAGCGGGTCCAGGAGACTGGCCCCGTCGCGTCCGTGAAGGGCAACCAGTCCAGGCCCGCCGTCATAGCGCCTCAGCACTTCCGAATAGGCGGTGAGCGGTATGGCCCAGGGACCGATGAACCCCTCGGGGTTGGTCTGCCTCACCCGATCGTTGATCGCAAAGAGCCCCAGCGGAGTCGGGGTGTTCGGCGCCCCGACCACAATCCTGAAACGGGCGACAACCCCCTTCTTGCCATACACCCGAACCAAGCGGCGGGATCTGTCAATCAGCACGAACCGTTTCGAATGATTCAGCCGCACCCGATCCCGCGGTATCCATCCGTCAGCGCGGTTCGGCCTCACCGGTAGCCGAACCTTGAGCCATACGTCGCCAGCGACCTTCCTGGAACCGAGCACCATCAACCACTGGGGTGAACTCGACCAGTCGGTGCGGGTTCTGGCCCGCCAGACAACCCCGGATTTCCCCGGTTGCCGGCGCACCTGCGTGTCGATCAGGACCCGCGCCGTGTAGGTGCCCTGCTTGCGTGACGGACCCGGAACTGTGTCACCGGGCAGGGACTTCACCCTGAGTCCCAGGTCAGGCGATGGAGCAGCTTCCGGAATATTGGCGACAGCCATCGGGGCTGTCGCCAGCATCGCTAAGAAGCAGGCCACCGCGATCGACCTTCTGGCTAGTTGCCAGGACATTCTCCGACCGCCTCATCAACCGGTGACGCGGGTGACCCGGCCGGTGGACTCAACCGGTGCTGCCTTGACAATCACGGTCTTGGTCGCCTTCTTCCCACCGGCGGTCACGACGTTCTTGAGCTTGTCGCCCTCGTTGGCGTCCTGGTCGACCTTCGACGTATAAGAGAACTTCTTCCATTTCTTGGAGTACGGCAGGCGTTTGACGTTCCAGCAGAGCTTGCCGTTCTCGAAGAAGGCTTTGTTGTCCTTTTTGACGATCGACATTTTCGGCGGCAGCTTGTCGCAGATCTTCACGTTAAGAGCTACCGAATTCTTCTTGGTGTTCCGGATCCAGATCTTGTAGCGAACCACGTCTCCAGGGAACACCTTCTTCTTGTTCGCCGTCTTCTTCAACTTGATCTTCGGCTTCAGGACTTTGCATTTGATCGTCGCCTGCCCGCTTGCGGCGGGAGCGTTGGATGAAGATGCCGTGGCGGTGTTGTCATAGGTTCCGCACTTCTGGATGCTGGTGGCGGCGTTCACCGTGACCGTGACCGATTCGCCAGCGGCCATGTCGCCGAACTGGCAGGCGAGCGTAGTACCGGTGATCTGGCAGGGCGATCCTGTTGGCTGCGTTTCGATGCTCCAGGAACCCTTGATCCCGGCCGGCAGCGGATCGTTGAGGGTGACCGCTTTCGCGACTCCGGGGCCAGCGTTCGTAACCTGGATCGTGAATCGGGCAGTGTCGCCCGCATCGATTGTCCCGTTGCCTGACTTGAGAACCGTGAGGTTTGGCTTCTGGCAGTCGATGGTCGCGTCATCCGTTGCGTCGGGGGCGTTGGTTGCCGCCGCGGTCGCGGTATTGACGAGAGTGGCACAGGCTTCATAGGCAGTCGGCGCCGTAACCGTGACTTCGACTGAGCCTTGGGCCGCGAGGTCACCAAACGCGCAGTTGAGCGTGTTCGCGGTGATCGAGCAGGGATCGCCGGCTGGCTGGGAGCTGATCGTCCACTCTCCGGATACACCACCTGGCAGCGGATCGACCAGGGTTACATCCTTGGCGATTCCGGGACCGGCGTTTGTAACCTTGATCGAGAACTCCGCCGTGTCTCCGGCCGAGATCACTGGCTGGACCGCTGTCTTGAGGTTTGCCAGGCTCGGCTTCTGGCAGGTCACAGTGTCTTCGTCGGATGTCTCCGGGGCATTCGACCCTGACGTTGTCGCGACGTTTTCGTAGGTGCCGCATTCGGATGAACTCGTTGCTGCCTTGACCTTGACCGTGACCGACGAATCGCCGTCCATGTCGCCAAAGTTGCAGTTGAGGGTTCCGGCGGTGATCGAGCAGGGATTACCGTCCGGCTGTTCCACGATCGACCACGCCCCGGAGACGCCAGTCGGCAGCGTGTCCGAGAGAGTCACTTCTTTCGCGACTCCTGGTCCGTCGTTGGAGACCTCGATTGTGAACTCCGCGTCTTCGCCGGCGTTGATGGTTCCGTTGCCGGTCTTCAGGATCTTGAGGTCCGGCTTCTGGCAGTTGATGGTCGCGTCGTCAGCGGCATCGGGAGCATTGGTCGCGCTCGCGGTAGCCAGGTTGTCCAGGGTTGTGCAGTTCTCGAAATCTGTCTCGGCCTTGACTGTGACCGTCACCTTCGCGCCCGGGGCAAGATCACCGAAGGAGCAGTTCAGGGTGCCCGCGGTGATCGAACAGGGATCACCGGCCGGCTGGGTGTCGATGCTCCAGGCACTTGAAACGCCGGACGGCA
>JBAUOE010000264.1:0-4030 GCA_049579585.1 Solirubrobacterales bacterium
GATCCGTCATCGATCACCAGGGTCTCGATTTCGTCGACTCCATCGATCTGCCGCGGCAAATCGGCAAGGGTCGCCGGGAGGTTTTCCTCCTCGTTGAGACACGGGATCTGGATGATTACCTTCATAAGTCGTCAAGATTCTCCCATGCGCGGAGAATTCCAAGCCGGTGAGGCTGCAATCTGGGACAGAGCCATTCAACTGGCTGAGCGCGGACGGGGCTTCGCGAGTCCCAATCCGGTGGTCGGTTGTGTGCTGGTGAAAGACGATGCGATCGTCGGTGAGGGCTGGCACAAACAGCACGGTGACCTGCACGCAGAAAGAGTGGCCCTTGCCGACGCGGCGGATAAAGGCAACAGCGTTTCCGGGGCGACGGCCTATGTCACCCTTGAGCCCTGCGCCCATCACGGCAGCCAGCCACCGTGTGCCGATGCCCTGATCGAGGCCGCGGTCGGCGAGGTGGTCATTGGCTATGGCGATCCCACCCGAAAGACCCGCGGGATCGGACCGAAAAAACTCCGTGACGCCGGCATCAAAGTCCGTGACGCCGATCCCGACGCGGTTCACCGCTGCCGCATGCTGATCCAGGACTTCCTGAAAGTCGCACAGACAGGTCGGCCGCAACTGATTCTCAAGTTTGCGATGAGCCTCGACGGAATGATCGCGACCTCCACCGGTGACTCCCGCTGGATCAGTGGACCAGAAAGCCGGGAACTGGTCCATCGCTGGCGGGCAGAAGTCGATGCGGTTGCCGTGGGCTCCGGAACCTTCCGGGCAGATGATCCTCGCCTGACCGCGCGGATCGAAGGCGAGCCACGACAGCCGGCCAGGGTCATCTTCGACTCCGAACCCGTGGTCACTGCCGATGCCGCCCTGTTCGAAGACATCGATGACGCCCCGGTGGTAATCGTCGCCACGAAACACACCCCGGCCGACCGGCTGGAAGAACTGCGGGAAGCAGGGGCCGCCGTTGTGGTGAGCCGGGGCATCGATACCGTCGAACGGTTCGTCAATGCACTTGAACAGCTTGGCGAAATGGGGATTTCGTCAATCCTGCTTGAGGGAGGGCCAACTCTCGCCGGGGTCGCGATCGCTTCGGGCGAGGTTGACCGGGTCGAGGTGTTCGTCGCGCCAATGATCGTCGGTGGCGGCCAGGGTGCGATCAGGGGCCGCGGCCCGGACCTGATCCGCGACGCAATCCGCCTGCCCCACATGCTCGTGACCCAAGTCGGTCAAGATGTGCTGATGAGCGCGAACGTCAGAGAGTGGTGAATCATGTTTTCAGGACTTGTGGCCGACCTCGGCCGCGTAAAGAAAATCCAGACCGGCGATGAAGGTGCCCGGATAGAACTGGAAACCGAACTCGCTGAACAGATCGAGCTCGGTGATTCAGTTGCCGTAAACGGGGTCTGCCTGACTGCCACTGAGGTCAGCGATCATGGATTCGCGGCTGACGCCATGCAGCAGACGCTCAGCCTGACCTCGCTCGGGGGGCTCGAAGCGGACAGCCCGGTCAACCTTGAACTGGCCTTACGGGCCGATCAGCGGCTCGGAGGGCACATCGTGCAGGGCCATGTTGACGGAGTCGGATCAGTGGTTTCACTGGCTGCGGATGGTTTCTCGCTGAGGGTCCGTTTCACGATTCCGGAAGGCCTGGGCAGCTACGTAGTGCCGCAGGGTTCGATCACCCTCGAAGGGGTGAGCCTGACAGTCACCACCTGTGGTGAAGACTGGGCCGAGGTTGCGCTGATCCCGGAAACGCAGGAAAGAACTACTCTCGGCAGTCTCGAAGAGGGTCAGCCCGTGAATGTCGAGTGTGACGTAATCGCCAAATACGTAGAGCGGATGGTGTCACCATATGCAGCGCGTATCCAAGCAACAGAGAGTGAGCGGAAGTAAATGCCAAGCAGTGACCAGGAGAACCACGGTTCAGGGGGCGCCAGCATGACTGAAAACAGTCCTTTCTCGCCAATCGAAGAAGCTCTCGAAGACATCCGGCGTGGCCGCATGATCATCGTCTGCGATGACGAAGATCGCGAAAACGAGGGCGATCTCGTAATGGCCGCCCAGTTCGCCACTCCGGAAGCAATCAATTTCATGGTGAAGGAAGCCCGCGGACTCGTCTGTCTGGCACTCACCCCGACCCGATGCGAACAGCTTGGCCTGAGCTTGATGACCGCGAAGAACGAAGCACCTCTCGAGACCGCGTTCACTGTCTCGATCGAGGCGGCCGAAGGTGTCACCACCGGGATTTCGGCCCACGACCGGGCTCACACCGTGCAGGTCGCGATCGATCCCGAAGCCGGCCCGCGGGACCTCGTCGTGCCCGGGCATGTCTTCCCGCTGAAGGCGAAAGAGGGCGGAGTGATGGAACGCACCGGTCACACGGAAGCTTCCGTTGACCTCGCCCGGCTGGCTGGGCTCAGCCCCGCCGGAGTGATCTGTGAAGTCATGAATGAAGACGGCACCATGGCCCGGGTCGACGACCTCAAGACCTACGCCGCGAAGCACGAACTGAAAATGATCACGATCGCTGATCTGATCAAGTACCGCCGCAAGAACGAGAAACTTGTCGAGCGGGTAGTCGCTACCGGTCTGCCGACCACATACGGCGACTTCCGCGCGGTCGGTTACCGCTCGTTGATCGACGACAAGCATCATGTCGCGATGGTCAAGGGTGACGTTGACACCGGCGAGCCGGTTCTGGTTCGGGTTCACAGCGAATGCCTGACCGGAGACGTCTTCCACAGCATGCGTTGCGACTGCGGTGAACAGCTGGCCGCGGCGATGGCGATGATCGAAGAAGAGGGCCGTGGGGTGCTGCTTTACCTGTCGCAGGAAGGCCGCGGAATCGGTCTCTTGAACAAGCTCAGGGCCTACAAGCTCCAGGAAGAGGGCATGGACACGGTCGAAGCCAACCTCGAGCTCGGTCTGCCGGCTGACCTCCGTGACTACGGCATCGGTGCCCAGATCCTCAAGGACCTCGGTCTGCGCGACATCCGCATCCTGACCAACAATCCGAAGAAGATCATCGGCCTCGAAGGTCACGGTCTGCGCGTTGCGGAACAGGTGAAGATCGAAGCTCCGCCTAACGTCCACAACGAGGGCTACTTGCAGACCAAACGTGACCGCATGGGCCACACCCTCCATCACCAGGGACTGGCGCTCGATGAAGAGATGATCCATGACGAACAGGTCCACGACCAGAAGGTGGCCGACGAAAAGCTGGAGTCGCAGGGTGGCTGAAGCCCGCTACGCGATCTGCGTCGGCAGTTTCTACGGCGATCTCGCGGAAAAGCTGGTCAACGGCGCGAAGTCGGAGTTCGCCAAGGACGGCGTGACCGAGATCGACGTTTACGAGGTGCCCGGCGCTTTCGAACTGCCGCTGGCCGCGCATTACTGCGCGCAGTCCGGCCGGTATGCGGGCGTTGCCTGCCTCGGCGCGGTAATCCGTGGCGAAACCGACCACTACGACTTCGTCTGTAACGAGGCGGCCCGGGGCATCCAGAACGTCCAGCTGGAGACGGGCGTGCCCTGCGGCTTCGGGGTCCTGACCGTGGACAGCATGGAGCAGGCACTGGCTCGCGCTGACGTCGGCGGCAAGCGTGATTCCGGGGCGAATGCGGCCCGGGCTGTGTTGCGCATGGCCGAAATCCGTCAGGAACTTGGAGTCTGAGCAACGTCTGAAGGGTGCCTGCGGGCATTTTCGGATACCATGCCCCGTCCTATGGCACGCGTATGTCACACCTGCGGAAAAGGGCCGTCTTACGGCAACTCACGCTCACACTCAATGGTCGCAACCAGGCGTCGTTTCGAACCGAACCTCCAGAAGGTCCGGATCATCGAATCGGGAGCCCGCAAGCGTGTAAATGTCTGTACCCGTTGCCTGAAGGCAAACAAAGTCGAGAAGGCCGGCTGAGCCTCGCTCCTTTGAGCTGAATCTTCGAAAGGGTCGCCAGCAGGCGGCCCTTTTTCGTGCAGGGCTGAAGAGTGTTCGGGCCGAGGTGCCGAACAGAGGGTCCAAAGATCGTCC
>JBAUOE010000265.1:0-4170 GCA_049579585.1 Solirubrobacterales bacterium
CTCTCTTTCGATTCGATGCTGGGGTCGACCGGAGGGGTTGTGAGCCAGCCGCTGCTTGGCCGGGCCGCCGACGTCTGGGGTTATGGATCTTCGTACCTGGTCGGAGCCGGAATCTCGGCATTGGCCCTGCCATTCATCTACCTGTCCCGTCGCCAGAGGAACCCGGCCGATGAAGGAACGGGCACCCCGCAAAACGATACGAAGGTCGAAACGGCCAACCCCGCTTGATGTCCGGGTCGGTTTTGCCGCGGTACTTACGGTGAAGTCGACCCGGGCCTCGGTGGCACGGCAGCGGCTTGACCCCGGGTCGGTTTTGCCGCAGTGCTTACGGTGAAGTCGACCCGGACCTGAATGGCGCTTGGGGGACTCGGCCGGCCGGGCCTGGCCTGGGTGCTGGTTCAGGTCACTGTCAGGAAAGTTCCGGCTATCAGCAGGATCACGCCCGCCACCCTGAGCGGGGTGACCAGCCGTTTCTCCATTCCGAACGCCCCGAAACGATCAAGCGCGATCGAAGAAAGCAGCTGACCGGTGACCAGGGCGGCGGTGAGACCCGCCGCTCCGATCGTTTCAACCGCCGACAACGAGGCCAGGACAGTGATCAGTCCGATCAGGCCACCCAGCAGGTAATACCACCGGACTTCCGTGACCCGTCTCACCTGGCCAAGGGACCTGGTTCCGAGGACGACGGCGAGCAGCAGGACCAGACCGGTCGAGAAGTTCACCAAGGTCGCGTTCAGCCCTCCGATGTGACCGGCAAGTTCAGCGTTCATCGGGTGCTGGAAACCGACCGCCATGCCGGCTGCGGTCATCGCCAGGACAGCAAGCACCCCGGCTTTGCCGGCTCCTTCGACGTCATCCACATACTTCTTGCGATAGACGACGAGCAGGGTGCCGAGCAGCAGCAGGACCGCACCGGCTATCCGCAGACCCGAAACCGGGATCAGTTCAACCCCGACCCAGCCGAAAGCGTCGATCACGACCGCACTGGTGAGCTGGCCGGCGATCGTCGCCGCCGCGACCGCACCCGCCCCGATCCGGGAAATCGTGACTGTCGCCACCGCGACATAGGTGGCCCCGATCAGGCCCCCGAAAAGCGTCGGCAGGCTGGCGTCGCCAATTGAGGAGAAATTCCCGGGGTTACCAAACGCAAGGCAGACCGGAATCAGCAGGAACAGGCCGACCAGGAAACTGACCAGGGCGGCCGGAAGCCGGCCCACGGTACGGCCAAGACCACCATTGATCGGGGCCTGGACGGCCAGCTGCGCACCGACCGCCACCACCGCGATCACTGTCAGCTCATGGCTCAAGCTCGAGCGTCACTGAATGCGGTCACTTCGCCGAAAGCCAGTCCGGGCCGATACCGGCTTCAACTTCGAGCGGAGGAACCAGGTCGAAAGCTCCACACATCTCGCGACTCGCGATCTCGACCACCCGTTCAGCTTCAGCTTCGGGACATTCAAACAGCAGTTCGTCGTGGATCTGCAGCACGATACGGCTGGAAAGTCCGGCATCAACCAGGGCGTCCTGGCAACGGATCATCGCCACTTTGATGATGTCCGCCGCGGTCCCCTGGATCACCGAGTTGATCGCGAGCCTCTCCCCCTGCTTCTTCACGTTGCCCTGGCTCGAGTTGAGTTCGGGCACGGGACGTCGTCGGCCAAAGAGAGTCGTGCAGTAGCCGTCGCGGGTCGTTTCTTCGATTATCCGTTCGCGGAAAGAACTGACCGCCGGGAAACGTTCGAGGTATGCCTTGACGAACTCGTCACCTTCGGCCCGCGGGATGTTCAGCCGGTCGGCGAGGCCGAATCCGGTGAGCCCGTACACAATGCCGAAGTTGACCATTTTCGCCTTCGAGCGCTGGGCGGTGGTGACTTCCGATTCATCGATCCCGAACACCTGGGCAGCGGTGGCGGAATGAACGTCGGCCCCGGCGAGGAAAAAGTCCTTCAGGACGTCTTCGTCGGCCATATGGGCGAGGATCCGCAGCTCCACCTGGCTGTAATCGATCGATACGAGCACGTTGCCTGGTTCGGCCACGAAGCAGCCCCGGATCGGCCTTCCTACCTCGGTTCGGATCGGAATGTTCTGCAGGTTCGGCTGGATGCTCGAGATCCGACCGGTTGCGGCGCCGACCTGAACGAAGGTCGTGTGAATCCGGCCAGTGTCGGGATCAATCAGGGTCGGAAGCGTGTCGAGATAGGTGCTCTTCAGCTTGCTGAATTCGCGCCACTGCTCGATCAGGGCCACGATTTCGTGTTCTTCACGGATCTGGGCGAGAACCCGGGCGTCCGTGGAAAAGCCGGACTTGCCCCGCCGTTTCTTCGACAGTCCCAGTTCCTCGAAAAGAACCTGGCCCACCTGTTTCGGGGAACCGATGGTGAATTCATGTCCGGCCAGTTCGTGGATCCGGGATTCGAGCTCATCGATGCGGTCCGACATCCCGGCGTTGATCTGCCCGAGCTTCTCGGGATCCATCCTGATCCCTATGCGTTCCATCGCCCCGAGAACCCGGATCAGCGGCAGCTCGATGTCGCGGAGAAGGGGCTCCATGCCCCACTCCCTGATTTTCGGTTTCTGGATCTCGGCGAGCTGCCAGGCGGTGGCGGCAATCTCCGGTGCCGGTGACCTGACTTCCCCCTGGTCGTCATCGGCGACCAGTGACATCTGGCCGTCATCGTCACCCCCGGCTGGCGCGAGCCCGTTCGAAACGGCCAGGTCATCCAGTGCGTAAGTGCGCCGGGTTGGTTCCAGGAGGAAAGCCGCGACCATGGTGTCGTGGTCGATGTCCGGCCCGTTCGGGGTCGCTTCAAGTGCCGCCAGCAGCCCTTTGCGGCCGCCGGCTATTGCCTTGATGTCATGCGCGACCAGCGGACGGCTGGAGATGTCATGGGCGAAAGCGTCGAGTGGATCTTCCCCCGCGAGGAACTGCTTGCCGTCCGTAGCCGCCCAGCCTCCATAAACCTCGACCGCGATCGGTCCTTCAGCCAGCTCGGCAATCGACCCTGCGGTCACTTCGACTTCGGCCTTCTCGATCTTGTCTTCGGGCTCCCCCGGGATCACTTCTTCACCCGCAAGTGCTTCTTCAAGACGGCCGAGTGCTGCCCGAAGTTCGAAGTCATGCATGAATTCCCGCAAGCCTTCGCGGTCAGGCCGGGCCGACATCAGCTGGCCGAGGTCGATGTCGATCTCGATGTCGTACTTCATCGTCGCCAGGGCCTTGGAGATCCGGGCATCATCGGCAAACTCGACCAGGTTCTCTTTGCGTTTCTTGCCGGAAACCTTGTCGACGTTGGCGAGGATGTCTTCGAGCGTGTCGAACTCCTGAAGTAGTGCGGCGGCCGTCTTTTCGCCGATGCCGGGCACGCCGGGGATGTTGTCCGAGGTGTCGCCGCGCAGGCCCATCAGGTCGACGACCCTTTCCGGGTAGACGCCGTAGCGTTCCTTTACCGCGTCGCGATCGTAGATCTTGATGTCGGTGATTCCCCGGCCCGTAGCCATCACGGTCACGCCGTCACCGACCAGCTGGTAAGCGTCACGATCACCGGTCACGACGACCGTAGTGATGCTGCGATCCCGCGCCTGAGCCACCAGCGATGCGATCACGTCATCAGCTTCGTAGCCGTCGACCTTGACGTTGGCATAGCCGAAAGCATCGACCAGTTCGACCAGGTTCGGCCATTGCGCGCGCAACAGGTCGGGTTTCGGCGGCCGCTGCGCCTTGTACTCCGGATAGACGACTTCACGTCCTGACATGCCCGCATCCCAGGCAACCACTACTTGACGCGGCTTGAAATCAGAGATCAGTTTGACCAGCATCGAAGCGAGGCCGAAGATCGCGTTGGTTGGCCGACCGTCTGAAGTCGCCATCGTGTCTGGCAGGGCAAAAAATGCCCGGTAGGCGAGGCTGTTGCCGTCAATCAGGAAAAGTTCGGGATTCTCGTCGTCTGCGGTCACCGGGAGATCATATGGGTGCCCTGCAAGGAAATTCGGTGCCTCTGGCCAGACGGCTGCGCCCGGCGCTCCTTATGATTGATGGATGCCTCCTGTCAGCGCCCAATACAGCGTCACTGTCCGCGTCGAACTCGATGCCCGCCAAGAGCCTCTCGGCAAATTGACGGCCGCAATCGCCGGTTCGGGTGGTTCGCTCGTAAGCGTGGACCTGATTCCGGG